>DATEGB010000064.1:0-15238 GCA_035280365.1 Candidatus Dormiibacterota bacterium
CCAGACCTCGGTCCGGCTGCGCTCGACCATGCGCTTGGCCGACTTGATGTTGGTCGTGTAGCCCTTGTTCACCAGCTCGCGCATGACGAACGGCTTGAAGAGCTCGAGCGCCATCTTCTTGGGCAGGCCGCACTCGTGGAGTTTCAGCTCAGGCCCGACCACGATCACAGAGCGGCCCGAGTAGTCCACGCGCTTGCCAAGCAGGTTCTGGCGGAAGCGGCCCTGCTTGCCCTTGAGCATGTCGGAGAGCGACTTCAGCTTGCGGTTGCCGGTACCGGTGATGGCGCGGCCGCGGCGGCCGTTGTCGATCAACGCGTCGACCGCCTCCTGGAGCATGCGCTTCTCGTTGCGAACGATGATCTCGGGGGCGCCGAGCTCGAGCAGCCTCTTCAGGCGGTTGTTGCGGTTGATCACGCGGCGGTACAGGTCGTTCAGGTCGGAGGTCGCGAACCGGCCGCCGTCCAGCTGGACCATCGGGCGCAGCTCGGGCGGGATGACCGGAAGGACCTCGAGCACCATCCACGTCGGGCTGGCGTTCGACTTGCGGAAGTCCTCCACGACCTTCAGGCGCTTGATGGCCTTCTGCTTTCGCTGGCCGCTCGACGACTTCGATTCCTCGCGGAGCCTGTACATCTCGGCGTTCAGGTCGATGCGCGAGAGCAGGTCGCGGATCGCCTCGGCGCCGATGCCGGCGCGCAAGGCGCGGCCGAACCGCTCCTGGTAGTCGCGGTACTGCGTGTCGCTGAGGATCTGCTTGGCGTGCAGGGCCTCGAGGTCGGTCCGGGTCGCCTCGATCTCCTGCTGCAGCGCCTCGAGCTGACCCTGGATCTCCTCGCGCTCGGTCTTGGTCGAGGCCTCGATCTGGGCCTCGAGCGACTTCTTGTCGGCGTCGAGCCTCTCCTTGGCCCGCTTCTGCGCGGCCTTGGTGTTGGCCTCGAGCTTCTCGATCTTCTCCTGGACCTTGGCGAGCACGCCGCGCGACATCTCGCGCGACATCAGGTCGCCCTTCTCGATGACGATCTCCTCGTCGCCGTCCATGCCGACCGTCATCTGCCGGCGCGACTTGGTGCCGATGCCGGCCTTGATGTGCTCCGTCGCCTTCTTGCCCTGCGTCGTCAGCTCGTCGACCGCCTCCTGCAGCTCCTCCTCGAGCCGCGCGACCTCGGCGTCGACCTCGCCCTTCAACTTCTTGGTCTTGGCGTCGTGGTCCTGCCGGATCTCACGCGCCTTGGCCTCGACGTCGGCGCGCAGTCGGATCGCACGCTCGTCCTTGTCCATGTTCAGGACGGCGAGCATGTCCTGGCGGACTTCCTCGTGCACGTCGGTGACGATGTAGTTGGCGAAGTAGAGGATCTTCTCCAGGTTGCGCGGAGACATGTCGAGCAGCAGGCCCATGCGGCTCGGAATGCCCTTGAAGTACCAGACGTGGCTCACCGGGGACGCGAGCTTGATGTGGCCCATGCGCTCGCGGCGCACCTTGGACCGCGTCACCTCGACGCCGCACTTGTCGCAGATGATGCCCTTGTAGCGGTAGCGCTTGTACTTGCCGCAGTGGCATTCCCAGTCCCGCGTCGGACCGAAGATGCGCTCGCAGAAAAGACCGTCGCGCTCCGGGCGGAGCGTGCGGTAGTTGATCGTCTCGGGCTTCGTGACCTCGCCGTGCGACCACGACATGATCGTGTCGGGCGACGCCAGCGACAGCTTCAGCGCGTCAAAGTTCTCCAGCTTCAGCAATTACGCGTCCTCCCATTCCAATGTCGCCAGGCGCATCGGGGTCCCCACGAAATCGCAAGATTTCGCGGGGTGATCACAGTTCTCTAGCTTCAGCAACCTGTTCTTCCCTCTTCCTTATCTATATGGGCCTTGTTACTCGGCGGAATCCTCGCCAAGCTCTTCCCGCTCCAGACTGATGCCCAGGTCAAGCGGAATCTCGGGTATGTCCTCTTCACTCAAAACAATCTGTCTTTCGTCCTCGCTCAGGATCTCGACCCCGAGCGCGAGGCCTTCCAGCTCCTTGACCAGCACGCGGAACGACTCCGGGATGCCGGCCTCGAGCGTGTTGTCGCCCTTTACGATCGCCTCGTAGGCCTTGACCCGGCCGACGATGTCGTCCGACTTCACGGTCAGGATCTCCTGCAGGACGTGCGCGGCGCCGTACGCCTCGAGCGCCCAGACCTCCATCTCGCCGAAGCGCTGGCCGCCGAACTGCGCCTTGCCGCCCAACGGCTGCTGGGTGACCAGGCTGTACGGGCCGGTCGAGCGGGCGTGGATCTTGTCCTCGACCAGGTGGGCCAGCTTGAGCATGTAGATCATGCCCACGGTCACCGGCTCGTCGAACTCCTCGCCGGTCCGGCCGTCGCGCAGCCGGACCTTGCCGTCGACCGGCAGGCCCGCCTTCTCCAGCTCCTTGACGATGGTCTCCATCGGCGCGCCGTCGAAGACCGGGGTGGCGATCTTCTCGCCGAGCGCGGCCGCGACCCAGCCGAGGTGCGTCTCCAGCACCTGGCCGAGGTTCATTCGGCTCGGCACGCCGAGCGGGTTGAGCACGATGTCCACCGGGGTCCCGTCCGGCAGGTAGGGCATGTCCTCCGCGGGCATGATCCGGGCGACGACTCCCTTGTTGCCGTGGCGGCCCGCCATCTTGTCGCCGGCCGAGATCTTGCGCTTCTGGGCGATGTAGACCCGGACCATCTCGTTGATGCCGGGGCCGAGCTCGTCCTTGTTCTCGCGGCTGAAGACCTTTACGTCGACCACGATGCCGCGCTCGCCGTGCGGCACGCGCAGGCTCGAGTCGCGCACCTCGCGCGCCTTCTCGCCGAAGATCGCGCGCAGGAGGCGCTCCTCCGCCGAGAGCTCGGTCTCGCCCTTCGGCGTGATCTTGCCCACGAGGATGTCGCCCTGCTGGACCTCGGCGCCGATGTAGACGATGCCGCGCTCGTCGAGGTTGCGCAGCGCGTCGTCGGCGACGTTCGGGATGTCGCGCGTGATCTCCTCGGGACCGAGCTTGGTGTCGCGGGCCTCGGACTCGTACTCCTCGATGTGGATAGAGGTGTACAGGTCGTCCTTGACCACGCGCTCACTCAAAAGGATCGCGTCCTCGAAGTTGTATCCCTCCCACGGCATGAAGGCGACGAGCAGGTTGCGCCCGAGCGCCATCTCGCCGTTGTCGATCGCCGGGCCGTCGGCCAGGATGTCCCCGACCTCGACGTGCTGCCCCGGCTTGACGATCGCGCGGTGGTTGAGGCACGTGCCCTGGTTGGAGCGGGCGAACTTCTGCAGCGGGTAGTGCTTCTCCGGCCCGCCGCCGTCCGGCTTGACCACGATCTCGAAGACCGGCGTCGCGTGCACGGCCTTCAGCTCCTTCGGGTGCGCGATGTCGAGCACGGTGCCGGCGACGTCGGCGACGATCATCTCGCCGGAATCCTTGGCGGCGTAGTACTCGACCCCGGTGCCGACCAGGGGCGCCTCGGTGACCAGGAGAGGCACCGCCTGGCGCTGCATGTTGGCGCCCATCAGTGCGCGGCCGGCGTCGTCGTGCTCGAGGAACGGGATCATGGCCGTCGCCACCGAGACGATCTGCTTCGGCGATACGTCCATGTACTGGATGTTCTGGATCTCTTCGATCTTGAAATCGCCGCGGGCCCGGGCCGGCACGCGCGTGTCCACGAAATTGCCCTCGGGCGTGAGCGCCGCGTTGGCCTGGGCGATGCCGTACATGTCCTCTTCGTCGGCGGAGAGGTACTCGACCTCGTCCGAGACCCAGGGCACGATGTCGATCGAGGCCACGCGGGCCTTGAGCAGCTTCTGGACGGCCTTGGCGTCCAGCTTCTCCTGCGCGGGCAGCACCTCGTTGCCCTTCGCGTCGACCGCGGCCCGGCGCAGCGAGCGGCCCTCCAGCTTCGGCGCCACCTCGTCGTTCAGAGCCACCCGGTTGTAGACGCGGCGGAACGGCGTCTCGATGAAGCCGAACTCGTTGACCTTCGCGTAGGTCGCCAGGTTTCCGATCAGGCCGATGTTCGGGCCCTCGGGGGTCTCGATCGGGCAGATGCGGCCGTAGTGGCTGTGGTGCACGTCGCGGACGTCGAACCCGGCCCTCTCCCGGGAAAGACCGCCCGGACCGAGCGCTGAGAGCCGGCGCTTGTTGGTCAGCTCGGACAGCGGGTTGTGCTGGTCCATGAACTGGGACAGCTGGCTCGAGCCGAAGAACTCCTTGATCGCCGCCACGACGGGACGCGCGTTGATCAGCGACGCCGACGTGACCGTGTGAGGGTCGCTGATCGTCATGCGCTCTTTGATGATCCGCTCCATGCGGATCAAGCCCATGCGGAACTGGTTCTGCAGCAGCTCGCCGACCGCCCGCACGCGGCGGTTGCCTAGGTGGTCGATGTCGTCGGGGATCTGCTTCTCGCGCGGCGCGTTGTTCAGCTCGATGAGCTTACGGATGAAGGCGATGAAGTCGCCCTTCTCCAGGATCCGGAGCTCGCGGTTGCGGACGCGCTCGAGGATGTCCTCCTCGTCGCGGCCCAGGCGCTTGTCGACCTTGTAACGGCCGACGCGGCCGAGGTCGAAGCGGCGCGGGTTGAAGAACAGCGACTGCAGCAGGTTGCGCGCGTTGTCGACCGACGGCGGGTCGCCGGGCCGGACGCGTCGGTACAGCTCGAGCAGGGCGTCCTCGGTCTTCGTGGTGGTGTCCTTCTCGAGCGTCGTGTCCAGGTAGCGGTGGTCGGGATTGTTGTCGACGTCCCCGAACAGCTCGTGGAGCGCGCGCTTTTGCGCCTCGCGGTCGTTCTCGGTGCCCTTCATCTGGGGCAGTTCGAGGGCCTTGAGCAGCACGGTGACGGGTACCTTGCGCTTGCGGTCGATCTTGACCGTGAGCAGGTCCTTGGCCGAGGTCTCGATCTCCAGCCACGCGCCGCGGTTGGGGATGAGCTTGGCGCCGAAGAGCTTGCGACCTGTCGCCGGGTCCTCGGCGGCCGTGAAGTACACGCCCGGCGAGCGCACGAGCTGGGACACGACGACCCGCTCGGTGCCGTTGACGATGAAGGTCCCCTCGGTCGTCATCATCGCGAAGTCGCCCATGTAGACCTCGCTCTCCTTGATCTCCCCCGTCTCCTTAATGGTCAGGCGGGTGCGGATCCGGAGCGGCGCCGCGTACGTCATGTCGCGGTTACGGCACTCCTCGACGCTGAACTTCGGCTGCCCGAACTCGTAGTCGAGGAACTTAAGCTCGAAGTTCTTGCCGGTGTAGTCGGTGATGGGGTTGATCTCGTCGAAGAGCTCGCGCAGCCCCTCGGTCTTGAACCATTTGAACGAGTCCAGCTGGGTGGCGATCAGGTCCTTCAGCTCGACGAGGTTGGGGATGCGACCGTAGCTAAGGCGCGAGGGGGCTCTCATCTCTGAGATCAATTCGGTTCTCCTTCCAGGAAAAAGGGCGCGCTCAGTTAATGGGCTTCGTGAGCGGCCGGGACGTGCACAAACGGCGAGTATACGACAAGTTACCCCTCTTCAGGGGCGCTTAAACAGGCGCGGACGCTCCGGCGTCCGGCCGAGGTTTCCGGGCACTATACCACCAGATGGTCGACTGGAAAAGCTGGCGCAAGGAGTTTCCGCTCCTCGACCGCTGCATCTACTTCAACGCCTGTTCCCTGGGCCCGCTTCCCCGCCGGGGCGCCGACGCCCTGCACCGGTACGCCGCCGACTGGGACGAGCAGGGCACTCCCGTCTGGTTCACCACCTGGCTGCCGCTCCTGGAACGGTTCCGGGGCAAGGTCGGGGAGCTTCTGAACGCCCCGCCCGGCTCGACGGCGATCGCCCCCTCGGTTTCGGTCGCCCTGACCACCCTGGCCACCGGGCTGCCGCTGCCGCCGCGCCGCGACAAGGTCCTGATCGGGGAGCTCGATTTCCCGACCATCGGCCACCAGTGGCTCTCCCGGCCCGGGTTCGAGGTCGAGTTCGTGCCCTCGACCGACGGGATGACGATCCCCCCGGAAGCCTTCGCCGAGCGGATCGACCCCCGCACCGCGCTGGTGGCGACGACCCATCTCTTCTACACGACCGGCTACCTCCAGGACGTCCGCGCCATCGCCGACGCCGCCCACGCCGCCGGCGCGCTGTGCCTGATCGACGGCTACCAGACCTGCGGCTGCGTCCCGCTTGACGTGGCGGCCATGGACTGCGACGCCTTCGTCGGCGGTTGCCTGAAGTGGGTCAGCGGTGGCCCTGGCAACGCCTTTCTCTACGTCCGTCCGGAGCTGATCCCGCGCGTCCGGCCGCAGGGCACTGGCTGGTTCGCCACTCGCGACCCCTTCTCGTTCACGCTCCAGGAGCTGACCTTCGCCGACGATGCGCGCCGGATGGAGACGGGGACATGGGCGGTCGCCTGCCACTACGCCGGCCTGGCCGGGCTCGAGCTGATGCTGGAGGTCGGCGTGGCCAACATCCAGGAGCGGCTCCGCGACCTCACCGACCGGATCCTGGCGAGGTGCGACGCTGCCGGGGTGAAGACCTTCACCCCCCGCGAGCACTCGCGGCGCTGCGGCATTGTGACCCTGGAATGCGACCGCCCCGAGGAGGTGGAGGCAAAGCTTCACAAGGCAGGAGTGATCGTCGACTCACGGCCCGGCCGTGTACGCCTTTCGCCCCATTGGTGCGTGACCGAGGAGGAGCTCGAGCGCGGGATGGACCTGGTGCTCGAGCACGTCCAGGCCGCCGCGCGGGCTAGGAGCTGATACCGGGCTTTGTCAGGCCGACGTCGACAGGGCCCGCGAGCTTGTACGCGGCCATGCCGACGCCACCCATTCCGACCGGCTGGAGGACTAAGGCTCAGCCCAGAAAGCTCAGGCCTACTTCAGCTCCGCCGTCGCGCCGGCTTCCTTCAGCTTCGCGACGGCCTTCTCGGCGTCGGCCTTCGACACGTTCTCGAGCACCGGCTTCGGCGCCGCGTCAACAAGGTCCTTGGCCTCCTTAAGCCCGAGCTGCGTGAGCTCGCGGACGGCCTTGATGACGTTGATCTTGCTGTCGCCGACCGCGGTCAGGGTCACCGTGAACTCGGTCTTCTCCTCCTCGGCGGGCGCGGCTTCGGCGCCGGCCGCCGGCCCGGCCGCAGCGGCCATGGCCACCGGGGCCGCCGCCTTGATGCCGAACTCGTCCTCGATGGCCTTCACGGCCTCGACGACGTCGAGGATGCTCCACTCCTTCAGGGCCTCGACGAAATCATTCGGGGTGATCTTGGTCGCCGCCATTTACGCTGCCTCCAATTTTGTCTTGTACGCGTTCAGCACTCCGAGGAGCTGCTGAAGCGGGGTCTGCATGATTCCGACGAGCTGGCCCACCGGGGACTGCATCGTGCCCATGAGCTGGGCGATGAGGGCCTCGCGGGACGGCAGGTCGGCCAGCTGCTTGACCTGGTCCGGCGAGAACACGCGGCCTTCGACGAGGCCGCCCTTGATGTCGAGCTTCAGACGGGTCGCGCGGACCCAGTCGTTGATCAGCTTTGAGGGGACGCTCAGGTCGTCGTAGCCGAACGCGATGGCGATCGGCCCCTCGAGCTCGGGCTCCAGATCCTTGACACCGGCGACGTCCGCGGCGCGCCGGGCAAGCGTGTTCTTGACGACGCGGTACTCGACGTCGCCCGTGCGCAGCCTGCCGCGGAGGTCCTGGAGCTGGGTGACGGTCAGGCCACGGTAGTCGGTCAGCAGCGCGACCTTCGCCTTGAGTAGCTTCTCGACCAGCAGCTCGACCTGCTCGGCCTTCTCTTCCTTGCGAGCCTTCGGCAAAATGAAAAATCCTCCCTGCCCATTTCTCGACGTCAAGGCAGGAAGGATGGATGCGTCCTTCACTTACTGATTGCCTCGGTAGGAAATTAAGGTCGCTCGCGCGACCACCTACGGTCTAGGGCAGGCCGCTGATTATACGGACTTCCGTCTCGCCTTCTCCCAATCCTCGCGCATGAGCTCGGTAAGGATGAGGTCGCGCCAGCCACCGTCTGCCCACTGCTCGGCGCGGGCCCGTCCGATCTCCCGGTACCCGGCGGAAGCCTGCGCCCTCCCGCTGGCGACGTTGCCTTCCATATAGGCGGACTTGAGCTTGCGGAGCGGCGTATGCGTGAAGAGGTAGTCGGCCCGCAGCCGCATGAGCTCGCGGCCGATGCCCTTGCCCCAGAGAGTCTTGTCACTGATCACGGTCCCGGTGGTGCCGTGGCCCTGCTTCCAGTCGACGCCCCGGATCCCGGTGCTGCCGACGGCGCGGCCGTCGACCTCCACGACCCAGACGATCGTGCTCGGGTCCTTCGCATTGCTCTCGATCCACTCCTTCTCCATCTCGAGGGATGGCTGGTGCTGGATGTTCAGGAAGCGGATCACCTCCAGGTCCTCGAACCACCTGGTCATGGCCTCCGCGTCCTCCGTCCGCGGCGGACGCAGCGTGACCAGCTTGCCCTTTAACACCGGCCCATACATGGCCGGAGAGATTAGCTGGCTACGTGCAGCTTCGCCGCTTCGCGGACGTCGACCGGGACCGACGGCCCCTGGGTCGACGTGAGGTAGAAAGTGCGGAGATACTGACCCTTCGACGACGACGGCTTGTTGCGCATCAGCGCGTCGACAAGCGTCGACAGGTTCTGGTGCAGCTGCTTGGAGTCGAACGACACCTTGCCGATCGGCACGTGCACGATGCCGAACTTGTCCGTCCGGAACTCCACCTTGCCGCCCTTGGCTTCGCGCACGGCCCGGCCGACATCCTGGGTCACCGTGCCCGACTTCGGGTTCGGCATCAGCCCGCGGGGGCCGAGCACCTTCCCGAGCGGGCCGACCTTGGCCATCATGTCGGGCGTCGCGATCGCGGCGTCAAAGTCCGTCCAGCCATCCTGCACGCGCTTGACCAGGTCGTCGCCGCCCACTACGTCGGCGCCCGCGTCCGAAGCCTCGCGCGCCCTGTCGCCGGTGGCGAAGACCGCGACCCGGACCTTCTTGCCAGTGCCGTTCGGCAGCACCACCGACCCGCGCACCATCTGCTCCGCGTGGCGCGGGTCGACGCCGAGGCGGATGTGCGCCTCGACGGTGGCGTCGAACTTGGAGATCGACGTGTCCCGAACGATCTGGCAGGCGACCTCCGGCTCGAGCCCGCCGTTGCCGTTGCCTGCCACGGCCTGCTCGACCTTCTTGACCGCCTCGATGTATTTCTTGCCGCGCTTCTTGGGCACCTGGCTACTCCACCACCTCGAGGCCCATGGAGCGCGCGGTGCCCTCGATCATCTTCATCGCCTGCTCGGGGTCGTAGGCGTTGAGGTCCTTGCCCTTGACCTCGACGATCTGGCGGACCTGGGCGCGCGTCACCCGGCCGATCTTCTCCTTGTTCGGCTTGGCCGAGCCCTTGTCCACGCCGGCGGCGCGCTTCAGCAACTGGACCGCGGGCGGAGTCTTGAGCACGAACGTGAAGCTGCGGTCTTCGAAGATGGTGATCAGCGCCGGCACCACGTCGCCCGCCTGCTGGGCGGTGCGCTCGTTGTAGGCCTTGGTGAACTCCATGATGTTGATCCCGTGCGGGCCGAGCGCCGTGCCGACGGGCGGCGCGGGCGTTGCCTTGCCGGCCTGGAGCTCGAGCTTGAGCACCGCGCGGACCTTCTTCTTGCCCATCGCCTAATGAACCTTCTCGACCTGCAGCAGGTCGAGCTCAACCGGGGTCTCCCGGCCAAACATGTTGACGAGCACCTTCAGCTTGCCCTTTTCGGGGTTGATCTCGTCGACCTTGCCGTGGAAGTCGGTGAACGGACCGTCGACGACGCGCACGGACTCGCCGACCTGGAACTCGACGCGGATCTTCGGCGCCTCCTGCTTCATCTGCTTCTGGATCGCCCGCACCTCCTTCTCCTGGAGGGGCACCGGGCTGTTCGCGGAGCCGACGAAGCTCGTCACGCCGGGTGTGTTCCGGACGACGAACCACGACTCGTTCGACATCTTCATCTTCACGAGGATGTAGCCGGGGAAGATGCGCTTCTGGACGTGACGGCGCTTGCCGTCCTTGATCTCGATCTCGTCTTCCATCGGGACGAGGACCTGGAGGATCTTGTCTTGCATGTCCATAGACTCGATGCGCTTCTCGAGGTTCTTCTTGACCTTCTCCTCATGCCCCGAGTAGGCGTGGACGACGTACCACTGGGCGTCGTCCTCGGGTGGCTGCTGAGTGCGCTCGACGGCCACTACGGCGTCACCCCGTTGTGGTAGATGGTGCGCTTGGCCCCCTCGGCGAGCAGGTAGTCGACGCCGCCGATGAACACCCCGAGCAGGATCACGGTGAAGATCACGACCAGCGTGTAGCGGTACAGCTCGGGCCACGTCGGCCAGACGACCTTGCGCAGTTCGTCGTAGACCTCGCGCAGAAACGGGCCGATGCCGCCCTGGGCTCTCGGCTCTTCGCGCTTGCGCGCTGTGACTGCCATCGACGCTTACTTGGTCTCCTTGTGGGGGGTGTGCTTGTGGCACCACTTGCAGTACTTGCTGAGCTCGATCCGGTCCGGATCGTTCTTCTTGTTCTTGAGGGTGGTGTAGTTGCGCCTCTTGCAAACGCCGCAGGCGAGGGTGATGACTTCTTCCATGCTTGGCTCTTTTGTGGGGGGAGAAAGAAAAAAGCCTAGGTTCCCTAGGCCTTGTCAATAGTAGCAGAGGATTCCCCGGCCCCTGGTTGACCAAGCGCGGTTTCAGGACTATATCGGCGCCGGGAGGCGCGGTTTTCAGGGGCCCTGTCGCGGTGGTCTCCAGCTACACCGGCCTGAAGACCGACGTCTGCGCCCTGCTCGCCTAGCAGCGATGCCAAGGCCCGGTCCGCCGTGGACCGGGCCATATGATTCGGCTCGATGCCAGCCACCGTGATCGCCGTCCTTCACGGCGACCAGACCGGGGAGGAGCTGCTGAAGGAGGCGCTTCGGCTCCTCGACAGCGGCGTGCTGGGATTTCAAGTCGGGACCAAGGACTTCGACCTTTCCCTGGAGGAGCGCCGGCGGACCCGTAACGAGTGCGTCCGCGAGGCGGCCCAGGCGCTGCGCGAGCTCGGGTTCGGGATCAAAGCGGCGACCGTGACCCCCGAGGGCGCCGGCGACGTCGGCAGCCCCAACGCCATCCTCCGCAAGCAGATCGACGGGCGCGTCATCGTCCGCACCGGGCGCCGCATCCCTGGCGTCCGCCCCCTGGCCGGCGTGCACGCGCCCATCTCCGTCATCCGCATGGCCGTCGACGACGCCTACGGGGCGCGCGAGTGGCGCGAGGGTCACGACCTGGACGAGTGGGCCTACCGCACCGAGAAGGTCAGCCGGCGCACGTGCCGGATCGTCGCCGACTACGCCTTCCGTCACGCGCGGCGGATCGAAGGGAAGGTCTTCGGCGGGCCGAAGTACACGGTCAGCCCCGTGTACGAAGGCATGTTCAAGGAGGAGCTCGACGCGGCGGCGCAGCGCAACCCCGACGTCCGCTACGAGCCGCACCTCATCGACGCCACGTACGCCCTCCTGCTTGCGACCGCGGGAGAGGCGCTGGTCATCCCGGCACTGAACCGGGACGGGGACACGCTGTCCGACCTGGTGATGCAGATGTTCGGCACCATCGCCGGCGCCGAGTCGACGCTGCTCGCATTCGACGAGGGTGGCGGCGTGAGCGTGGTCATGACCGAGGCGCCGCACGGCACGGCGCCCGCGCTCGAGGGCAAGAACGTGGCCAACCCGATGGCGATGATCCTGGCCCTCGCCTCGCTGCTCGGCTACATGAAGGGCGAAGAGCCGCGGCGCACCTCGCGCGCCGTCTACGAGGCGGCCCTCGAGGCGGTGTCGGAGGGGGTGCGGACCGCCGACCTCGGCGGCCAGGCCTCGACCACCGACTTCACGACCGAGGTCGTGCGCCGGGTTAAGACCAAGGTCGACGTCTGGAGCGCCCTGGCCGACATCGAGCGTTGAAGTATCTCGCGCTGGGCGACTCCTACACCATCGGCACGGGCGCCAGTGACGAGTCGCGCGCATGGCCGTCGATCGTCGCCCGGCGCCTGGACGCCGAGCTGACGAACCCCGCGGTGAACGGCTTCACGACCGAGGACCTGATCCGCGAAGAGCTTCACCTCTTCGCGAAGGTGCGGCCGGACCTGGTCACGGTTCTGATCGGCGTCAACGACCTCGTCCAGGGCCGCTCGCCCGAGGCGTATCGACGCTCTCTGGTCCGCATCTACGACGTGGTGGCGAGCGCCGCGGTGGTCGGGGTCTCCATCCCGACCTGGTCCTACGTCCCCGCTGCGGCCGATTTCGGCTGCGCGCGGCAGATCGACCGCCTGACGAAGCTCTTCAACGACGTCGCCCGCGACGAAGCTGCCGCGCGGGGCTTGCCGTGGGTCGACCTGGGCGTGGCGAGCACGAGCGGGATCGGCACGGAGGGCTGGATCGCCGCTGACAACCTCCACCCGGGCGACATCCAGTACGCGGCCTGGGCGGAGGTGATATACGCGGCCGTGCGCGACCACTTGACAATCACTTGACCCCACCTACGATTTTCTAGGCGTCGGCTGCGGTCGTCAGAGAAGGGGATTTGCCTATGGCTGATCTGTCGATGCGTCCTTTTTCGCCTGCAAACAAGGAGGACATATGCATCGCATCGCCCGGTTCGTACTCCCGACCATCGCCATCCTGGTCATCGGCCTGGTCGGCGGGTCGGCAGCCTCGCCCCCCGGCGGCCTGACCAAGCAGGATGCGGCCAAGAAGATCCTGAGCTCGGCCGCCAGCAAGAACCTCACCAGCCCTGCCCACGCCTTCGTCGAATCGACCGCGCGCGGCGACCACAACCTGGCGCCGCAAGGCAGCGCGATCACCGAGAAGGGAAACAAGGTGAGCTCCGGCAAGCCGGTCGGCGGCGGATCGCTGCCCAACGTACGCGTCAACAACCCCGCCCTCGACAAGGCCGGCGTCGGTCAGACCACCCAGAGTGAGACCACGATCGCGGTCTCGGGCTCGAACGTGGCCGTGGGCTACAACAACTCCGCCGGAGGGCTGCTGGCCTACGTTGCCGGTGACAACCTCACAGGCTATGCGTACTCGACGGACGGCGGGCAGACCTTCACCCAGGGAGGCGGCCTGCCCAACGATCGCGCCAACGTCAACTTCGGCGACCCGTGGCTCACCGCGGACAACGCCGGCAACATGTACTTCTCGACCCTGACCATCGACGGCATCACCGGTCTGCTCCTGGTCGGTGTTTCGAAGTCGACCGACGGCGGCAAGACCTGGACCGGGGCGGCTTCGCTTCCGTTCCCGCCTGGCGCGGTCCTCGAGTTCGCGGACAAGGACTCGATCACCGCCGGTCCCGGCAACGGCAACCTCTACGCCACCTGGGACGACTTCAGCTTCGACAGCAACTTCAACTTCTCGCTGGGAATGCCGGTCGCGCACTCCACCGACGGCGGCCAGACCTGGACGATCTCCTACGCCACGAAATTCACCTTTGGGCCGACGAGCGGCTGCAGCTTCCAGCAGGAGATAGGCGCGCAGGCCTTCGTCAACGCGGGCGTGGTTTACGCCGCTGCGGAGCAGTTCAAGGTCGACGACCCGAACTGCACCGGTGGAACTTCGAGCCTCAACGAGGTCGTGTTTGTCTCGAAGGATTCCGGCGCTACCTGGACGCCGGGCGCCGTGATCCCGATCACGCCCTCGACGCATATCGGGGCGTTCGTCCTGGCCCCGTCGCAGTTCATGCGCAACCTCGAGTTTCCAACCCTGGCCGCGTTCAAGGGCAACGTCTACATGGCGTGGAACGACGGCGGGGACGGGTCCGGGCACAGCCACATCCGGCTGGCGCGGCTGGACAGCTCCGGGAACCTCGACGGCAGCCCGTCCTTCGTCACCTCCGGCACCAACGACGAGGCCCAGCCCTCGCTGACGGGCGACTCGATGCTGCACGTGACCTACTACCAGATCAGCACCGACGCCGACGGCAACGGCCAGCTCGACGTCTTCGTCTCGAACTCCAACAACGGCAACAGCTGGAAGACGCAGCGGGTGACCAGCCAGTCCTTCCCGGGCGTCTACACGGTGCCGCAGTTCGACCCGCTGCTCGCGTTTGGCTACATGGGCGACTACATCGCGAGCACGACCGACGGCCAGCACGTGTACATGGCCTGGGGTGACAACCGCGACATCGTCACCGACTTCCTGTGGCCGAACGGACGCCACGACCCGGACGTGTTCTTCGCCAGGCAGTAACCCGACGAGAGGGTCACGGCGCGGGGGGACGGCCCCTAAACCGTGATCCTCTTGAACGACTCGGCGTACTGGTAGCCGGCCTTCTTCCCCACGTCACGATGCCGCTTGCGCATGAACTTCTCGAAGTCCCACGCCCGCCCCGGCTTCGACACCTGGCTCTTGTGCTTGCGCAGCGCCTCGATCTTGCGGTCGAGCGTCGGCGTGATGTCGACCAGGTAGTCGCCCAGGGTCCAGAACGGGATCCAGACCTCCTTCACCTCGTGCGGCTGCAGGCCTTGCCTCAGCAGCGATCGAAAGGCTCGCGGGTTGCGCGAGTCGGGATAGACCGCCGCCATCGTCGCCTCGCCGACCGCCAGGTGGTCCGGGTGCGAGCCACCCATCGGCGCGTCGAGCACGCGCCCGGGGATGTGGGTGATCACGAGCTCCGGCTTGTGCTTGCGGATCATGCGTACGATGTCGCGCCGCAGCTTGAGGTCGGGAGTCAGGTGGCCGTCCTTGTAACCCAGGAACTCGATGTTCTTCACCCCGAGCACCCTCGCCGCCGCGCGCTGCTCCTTCTGGCGGATGGCGACGAGCTCGGCGTCCTTCTGCTTCGGGTCCTCGCCGCCCTGCCGGCCGTCGGTGACGATCACGTACGTCACCTGCGCGCCCCTGTCGGCCAGGCGCGCGATCGAGCCGCCGGCGCCGAAGTCGGGGTCGTCCGGATGGGCGGACACGACCATTACCCGCTGGAACTTCGGAAGGCGCCCGTTGCTGCGCGCGTTCGCCACTGAGAAAAAAGGTTAGAAGTTACCGCCGGCTGCGTGCAGGCGCGCTCAAAGAGGACAGCGGGATCGCCGGCTCGATCGGCTCCCACAGCGCCTGCAGCTGCTCCGCCGCCAGGCGAGTCCGCACGGCGATCACCCGACCGCCGAAGGCCGCCGTCTTCACCGCCGCCCAGCCGCCTGCGGTCGCCAGCCGCATCGGCACGGTCACCACGGCGGCGAGCGCAGCCGCCTCCTCGCCGGCGCGGGC
>DATEGB010000065.1:0-24569 GCA_035280365.1 Candidatus Dormiibacterota bacterium
AACCCCGCGCTACCGGGTCACGCTCCAGCCCGACTACCCGATCCCGGGCCCGAACAGCGCGGCGTTTGTCCGCTGCCAATCGGATGACGCCGATGGCGTGATCGAGGAGGTTCGGGCGATCTTCGCCGCTCGCCGGCTGCCCCTGATGTGGATCATCGACCCCGGCACCCAGCCCGAGGACTTTGTCGAGCATCTCGTCGCACGCGGCGTTGCGCCCGAGCCGCACGCGCCCCACGTCAAGGTGATGGTCCTGCCGGCGGACGCGCGCGTCGACGCTCCCTCCATCCCCGGTCTCGAGCTGCACGACGCCCTTGACGACGCGGAGCTCTTTGCGCAAGCGGACGCTGTCAACGCCGAGGCGTTCCACGAGCGTCAGCGCGAGGCGGGTGCGCGGGAGCGGCGCCGGCTGAACATGCTGGCCACCGGCAACCGTCACGTGCTGCTCGCGACCGTCGACCGCGAGCCCGCCGGCAGCGCCGGCGTGACGGCGTACCCGCCGGCGGGAGCGATCTTCAACGGCGGCGCGGTGCTTGAGAAGTTCCGCGGCCGCGGCGTCTATCGCACCCTGGTCGTGGAACGCCTGAGGATCGCGCGCGAGGCCGGCGTCCCTGGTGTGTCGGTGTGGGGCGGGCGGATGTCAGCCCCGATCCTGGAGAAGCTGGGCTTCGAGACCGTCGGCTGGCGGCGCTTCTACCTCGACCCGACGACGACCGCATGACCCGATAGGCGCGCCTATCCGCATGCTCAGCGGTCGAAAACCCGCGATAGGCGCGCCTATCCACGCGTTGCTCAGGCGAGCGACTCCACCCACGCCCGGTGCAGCGACCCGTACCGCCCCCGCCCCGCCCGCAGCTCGTCCGGCGCCCCGTCCTCCACGATCCGCCCCGCGTCGATGACCAGCACCCGGTCCGCGATCTCGACCGTCGACAGCCGGTGGGCGATGATGAACGCCGTCCGCCCGCGCAGCAGCGTGCGCAAGGCGCGCTGCACGAGCCTCTCCGACGGCAGGTCGAGCGACGACGTCGCCTCGTCGAGGATGAGCACGCGCGGGTTGGCGAGGAACGCGCGCGCGAACGCGACCAGTTGGCGCTGCCCCGATGACAGTCGCACCCCGCGCCGCCGCACGTCGGTGTCATAGCCGTTGGACATTGCGGCGATGAAGTCATGCGCGCCGATCGCGCGCGCGGCCGTCTCCATCTCGGCGTGCGTCGCCTCCGGCCTGCCGAACAGGATGTTGTCACCCACGGTGCCGGAGAACAGAAAGCTCTCCTGGGTCACCGTCACGACCGCGCGGCGCAGGTCTTCGACCGCGAGCGAGCGAAGGTCGACGCGGTCGAGCGTGACCCGGCCTTCGCTCGGGTCGTAGAACCGCGCGATCAGGCGCGCCGTCGTCGTCTTGCCCGCGCCCGTCTCGCCGACGAGCGCGACCACCTGCCCCGCCGGCACCGAAACGTCGATGTCGTGGAGCACCGGCTGGTTGTCGCGGTAGGCGAACGTCACGTGCTCGAATGCGACCGCGCCCTTCGCGTCGGGCAGCGCGACCGGGCGCGACGGCTCGGGCACCGTCGGCGCCTCCTCGATCACGCCCGCCAGCTTTTCCAGGGCCGCGCCCGCCGCCTGGAACACGTTGTAGAACTGCGACAGCTCCTGCATCGGGTCGAAGAACTGCCGCAGGTAGAGCACGAACGCGGTCAGCACGCCGAGCGTCAGCTGGTGCTGCACGACCAGGTAGCCGCCGTACAGCAGCACCGCCGCGGTCGTCAGCCGTCCCAGGAGGTTGATCGCGGGGCCGAACGTCGACACCAGCCGGTTCGACCAGACGTTGGCGTCGCGGTAGCGCCCATTGACGTCCTCGAAGATCTCCTGGTTGCGCGGCTCGCGCCGGAACGAGTGCACTGCGCGGATTCCTCCGAGGGACTCGACGTAGTGGACGATGACGAGCACGATCGCGCGCCGCACCGCGCGGTACGAGCGCGCCGAGTTCTCGCGGAACCACGCCGTGAGCACCAGCACCATGGGCATCGCGACCAGCGACACGGTGCCAAGCCTCACGTCCAGGCGCAGCAGGATGACCGTGATCGCGACGACCGAGATCGCCGACGTGAGGACCGACGTAAGGCCGGTCTGAAGCAGCTCGTTGAGCGCGTCGATGTCCGAGGTCAGCCGGGAGATGATGCGCCCGGACGTGTAGCGCTCATAGAAGGAAAGCGACAGCTCCTGGACGTGCGCAAACAATCGCCGCCGCAGGTCGAACAGGATCGCGGCGCCGATCGACCCGGACAGGCGCAGGAAGCAATAGTTCGCGAACGCGTTGATGGCCAGCGCCACGAGCAGCGCTCCCACGACCTGGATCAGCGCCGTGAGGTTGCGGGTGCGGATCCCATGGTCGATGCCCAGGCCGATCAGGTACGGAATCGCCAGGTAGCCCGCCGAACGCAGGAGGATGAGGACCGCGGCGAGCGCGATGCGCGACCGGTACGGGCGCGCCAGGTCGGCCAGCAGCCGCCGGCTCCTCCGTCGCAGCAGGCCGGCGACGCTGGGCGAGAACTCGTCGAGCTCCTCGGCCGCGACGCCGCGCCAACTGTCCCTGTTGGTCTGAACGGCGGCGCTCACGCCAGGGCCTCCTCGTACTCCTGCGACAGCAGCGCCCGGTAGAGCTCGTTCGTCTGCATCAGCTCGTGGTGGGTGCCGACCGCGGCGACCGTTCCGCCGTCGATGAGCGCCACCCGGTCGGCCAGCGCGAGGGTCGAGGGGCGGTGGACGACAAGCAGCCCGGTGACGCCCTCGAGGACGCGCGCGAGCGACTCCTCGATCATCGCCTCCGTGTGCACGTCGACCGATGACAGCGGGTCGTCGAGCACCAGCACCCGCGGGCGTCCGAGCACGGCACGCGCGAGGGCGAGTCGCTGGCGCTGGCCGCCGGACAGCGTGTAGCCCTGCTCGCCGACTCGCGTCTCGAGCC
Organism: Candidatus Dormiibacterota bacterium; assembly: GCA_035280365.1. GTDB lineage: Bacteria > Chloroflexota > Dormibacteria > Dormibacterales > Dormibacteraceae > 40CM-4-65-16. The sequence continues at coordinate 2,963 of DATEGB010000065.1, forward strand.
CCCACGGCAGTTCCCACACGAACCCCGCCTGGGCGACGTCGATCGCCCGCTTCAGCTCCTCGTCCGAGTCGATGGGCCGGCCCATGACCAGGTTCTCATGCACCGACGCCGAGAAAAGGATCGGGTCCTCGAAGGCGAAGCCGATGTGCGAGCGCAGCGAGCGCAGCAGCAGGTCGCGGATGTCGACGCCGTCGAGGAGGATGCTTCCCTCGCTCACGTCGTAGAGCCGCGGCACAAGGTACGAGAGGGTCGTCTTGCCGCTGCCCGTGCGCCCGACCAGCCCGACCGTCTCCCCCGGCTCGACGACCAGGTTGAAGTCGCGGACGATCCATTCGTCCGACTTCGGGTACTTGAAGCCGACGCCGCGAAATTCGAGCCGCCCCCCGCACATCGCAAGTACGCGCGCGTGCGGACGGTCGGTGATGTCCGTCCGCGTGTCCAGCACCTCGTTCAGCCGCTGGCACGCGGTACCGCATTCCTCACTCATGGACAGCACCCAGCCGAGCGCGTCCATGGGCCAGATGAGCATGAAGACGTAGCTCATGAACGCGACCAGGCCGCCGATCGTGAGCCGTCCCTGGACGACGTTCAGGCCGCCCAGCAGCAGGACGGCCACGAGCGAGAGGTTGGGCAGCAGGTTGATCGTGGTCCAGAGGTCCGCCCGGGCGCGGACGCCGTCGAGGCTCGTCTTTTGGAATTGCAGCGCCTGGTCCTCGAAGCGCCTCTGCATGAGCGGCATGCGGCCGAACGCCTTGATGATGCGCACGCCGGTCGCCATCTCCTCGATCGTCGTCGTCAGGTCGCCGGACATGTCCTGGAGCCGGCGCGCGATGACCTTGTAGCGGGTGTGAAAGATCGTGCTGAAGAACCCGATCGGGAGGATGAAGGCGACCACGACGAGCGCCAGCTCCCAGTCGAGAAGCAGCATCAGCACGAAGACGACCACGAAGGTGATGACGATCTGGCCGAACCAGATGAGCCCGAACCCGACGAAGCGGCGGACGGTCGAGATGTCGGCGATGGCGCGGGACAGCAGCTGCCCCGACTGCCAGTTGTCATGGAACGAGACCTGGAGGCTCTGCAGGTGCGCGTAGAAGTCGTTGCGTAGGTCGGTCTCCATGCCCAGCGATGCGACGCCGGCGAAGTGGCGGCGCATGACGATGAGGACGAACTCGAGCGCGGCGATGCCGAGCAGCAGGCACGCCATCTCGACCAGGCCGCGCAGGTCGGCGTGCGTGATCGGCCCGTCGATGATCGCCTGGATCACCTTCGGGATCGAGGCGGCCGCGGCAAGGCCACCCAGCTGGGAGAGTCCGAACACAATCACCAGGGGCAGGTACGGCCGCAGGTACGGCACGTACCGCCTGAGTGCGAGAAGACCCAAAGGGTGTTTTAGATTAGCCCGCCAGGTCCCTCATCGACACCATGCCGACGACCTTGCCGTCCTCGACGACCGGCAGGTGGCGGAAACCGTTGTCGAGCATGGTGCGCAGCGCGTCCTCTGTGTCCACGTCCGGCGTCACGGTGGTCGGGTTGCGCGTCATCCACGAGACCATCTCGTGGCGGGCGGCGTCGTGGGACAGCGAAAGAGCGCGAACGGTGTCGCGTTCGGTGAAGATGCCCAGCAGTTCCTCGCCCTCCATGACGAGTACCGAGCCGACCCGGTTCTGGGCCATGACCGCCACCGCCTCGCCGACGGTGTCGGCCGGGCCGACCGACAGGAGGCGGGTCGACATCACGTCCCCTACCCGCGCCATGAGGTGATGCTATGCCCGTCCGGGGATGGCGGCAAGCAGGGCCGTGACGGTAACGACCACGATGGCGGCGGCCGCGTCCAGCCGCGCGACGGGAAGACCCCGGCGCCAGGCCAGTGACAGGGCGCCCATCACCGCGACCCAGACGACCTTGACGGAAAGCGTCAGACCGTAGGCTGTCGTCCAGAGGTCGGTCACGTCGTGGAGTCGGTCGGTGGCCTGGATCACGCCTGTGAAGGCCGTGACCACGAAGGCGATGAGGGCCACGCGCGCGAAGCGCTCGATGAGCAATCGCGTCTCGGTTCCATTCCATCCGCCGGGAGGCCGCAGGAAGGCCATGACCAGGATGCCGCCGGCCCACATGCCCGCGGAGAGTACGTGGACGCCGCCGATCAGGATCGACCGTGGCGGCCAGGTCGCGACCAGCCCGATAAGGCCCGCAAGGGCGCCGGCGATGGTGACGGCGAGCGGCGGCTCCGCCCACTCGATCCGCGGCTTGAGCCCGGCCAGCCTGCGCACGACCAAGGAGCCGATCGCGACGAGCAGGCCGAGGTACTCGAGCCAGTGGAACGCCGCCGCGACGAAGTCAGGCGGCGGCCGCGATGGTCCCTCCACCCAGGACTCGCGTGCCCGAGTACAGCACCGCCGCCTGGCCCGGCGCGGCGCCGAGGAAGGGCTCGTCGAGCCACAGCCCGCCGCCGTCATAGGTCGCCGAGATCGCCGGCGAGTGGTAGCGCAGCCGGGCCTCGCAGCGCAGAGGCTGAGCCGCCACGCCATCGATGAATGTCACCTCGTCGAGCTCAACCCGCCGGACCGCGAGCTCGTTGCGCCGGCCGACGACCACCGTGTTCGCGGGCGCGTCGACGCGCAGCACGTACCACGGCCCGGGCTCGGCCAGGCTGCCAAACCCGGCTCGCTGGCCGACCGTGTAGAGCGGAGCGCCGCGGTGATCGCCGAGGACGCGGCCGCCGGCGTCGACCACGGGACCGCTGCGCACCGGCAGCCGCTTCGCCAGGTAGGACGATGTCTCGCCTCGCGGGACGAAGCAGATCTCCTGGCTCTCGGGCTTGGCGGCAACCGGCAGGCCGAACTCGCGCGCGTGCTCGCGGACTTCGGACTTCGTCATGCCGCCGAGAGGAAAGACGATGCGACGCAGGCGCTCGCGGTCGAGGTGGTACAGCATGTACGACTGGTCCTTGGCCGGATCGACCGCGGAGTGGAGCTCGCCGCCGTTCAGGATCCGCGCGTAGTGCCCGCTCGCAAGGCGGTCGAACCCGAGCTCGAGCACGCGCGACAGCATGAGGTCGAAACGGACGAAGGCGTTGCAGCGCACGCACGGGTTGGGCGTCGTGCCCGCGAGGTACGCGCGATGGAAGGGCTCGATGACGCGCTCGCCGAACTCCCTCGCCAGGTTCCAGCAGTAATAAGGAATGTCGAGGACCGCCGCCACGCGGCGCGCGTCCTCCACCGCCGACAGCGAGCAGCACCCCCCGTGGCGCGCGGCCTCGTCCGAGTCGTCGCGCGGCCACTGCTGCAGCGTCACTCCGACGACGTCGTGACCCTGGGCCTGGAGCAAGGCGGCCGCGACCGACGAGTCGACGCCGCCCGACATCGCGACGGCGATCCTCAATTCCTGTGCTCCGCAATGTGCGCGGCCACCAGCTCCGCGTCCTCCCCTACACCGTAGAGGACGGCCGACTGCCCCTTGCGCTGGAAGTGCACGCCCATGAAGTAGAGGCCGGGGACGGCGCTGCGGCCGTCGGTCTGAATCGGGAACCCCATCTCGTCGACGACATCGGCGTGGATCCAGCCGTAGTCGGGCCGGAAGCCGGCCGTCCAGATCACGGTGCTCACGCCTTCGCGCGCCAGGTCGACGATGGTCCGGGACCGGATGTCCGCCGGACCGGGAACCTCCCACGGAACCTCGAGTCCGCGCTTCTCGCACAGCGCGCCGACCCACTTCATGAAGACGCGCGAGAGGTCGTCGCCGGCCTGCATGCTCTTCGCCAGGTCGTCTTCGAAGTGCACCTTGCCGTCGCCGGCGCCCTGGTAACGCCCGAGCAGCTCGACGCCCAACGCGTGTAGCGTTCGATAGTGGAGGTCGTGCCCCCCGCCGTGTCCGGTCGCGAGCGGGTTGCTGAGCAACCGCGCCGCCGGCGACGCCAGCTGGGCCGGAGTGCGCTGCCACCATCCCGTCTCGACGACCCACCACACCAGGTCGTGGCCGCCCATCCGGCGCGGAGCCCACGGGGCGCGGCCGCACGACAGGAACACCTTGCGGCCGGCGTTGTGCAGCTCCTCGGCGATCTGGCATCCGGTCTGGCCGCCGCCGATGACGAGCACCGCGCCGTCCGGCAGCGAGCGCTCGTGGCGGTACTCCTCGCCGAGCAGCTGCGTGACGCTTCCGGGCATCTGCTCCGCCGCCGGCGGCCGGTGCGGACGCTGGTAGCCGCCGGTCGCCACGACCACGTTCCGGGCGCGAAGCTTCCCGTCCGGCATGGTCAGGACGAAGCCGTCCTCCTCGCGATCGACCGCGGAAACCACGCAGTCCTGCTTGACCGGGGCGTCGAACGAGTCGGCCCAGCGCTGGAAGTGGTCGACCAGCGCCTCGCGGCCCATGAAACCGTCGGGTTCGGGACCGTTGTAGCCGCCGCCAGGCAGCCTGACGGTCCAGTTGGGCGTGACCAGGCAGAAGGAGTCCCAGCGCCGCGAGCGCCAGGTCTCGGCGACGCGCCCGGACTCGAGGACGACGTGCTCGAGGCCGAGCTGCTTCAGGTGCCAGCTGGTCGCCAGGCCGGCCTGGCCGGCCCCGATGACCGCGACCTCGATGTCGGTTGCCACGCCCGATAGTTAAGGGTATGGCGCTGAGCGACGTGCAGGCGGGCCGGATCGGGGAGTTCCTGGTGGCCGTCTACGCGATGCTCACGACCTCCGGCAAGCTCGTCCCGTTCCAGGTCGACGCCGACGACGACCATCGGGACCTCGTGATTGCGGAGAAAGGCAAGAGCACGTTCGCCTCGCTGCAGGCCAAGGCCTGTTTCGCGCTCGGCGACTCAGGGTTCGTGCAGTCCAACGCCACGTATTTCGAGGATTCGATCCCGCGCGACCCCTCGTGGATTTACGTGATCGTCCTGGTGCTCGAACTGGCGCCGGTCGTGTGGTGGGTCATCCCGGCGCCGGACTTCAACCGCCTGACGACGCACTCGCCGGCTCGCGGCGGCCGCGAGGTGGAGCTGCACTTCCGCGCCTACCCGGGTCGCGAAGACGCCGCCGCGCCCTTCCGCGTCGCTACCCGCGACCTCGGCCCGCGCCTGCTTGCGCTGCTCGACGCGCTGCCGCCGGAGACGAAGCCGCTCCAGGGTGCCCGGCTGGTCATGACGAGACGCTGACGAACCACCGCGCGGCTGTTGACCGCAAAGCGGATGGGGCCCCAGGCTGACGCGACCGGTCCGACGCCTCGCTCATCGGCGACGCATCCCGGGAGGTCCTCGTTGGGGCTACTCGACCAGGTCGCCTTCCGCCGGCTCGACCTTGACGCCCTTCGACTCCAGGAACTCGACCCCACGGTCCAGCTCCTCGGGCTCGCCGGACACCTCGAGCAAGACCCACCCGTGATCGCGAGTCACGTCGGCGCGCCGGATGTTGGTCACGACTTCGAAGTTGCGCCCGAGCTGGTAGATCACCGGCTCCTTGACCAGCGAGGGACCGAAGATCAGCCGGAGCCTGCGTCGCGCCATCGGCGCGATCTTAAGCCGAGCTCAACCAGTGTGCTGAACCAGCCACCCGCCACGGCCGGAACGATCGCGATCTCATCGTCGGCGCCGACCTTCTCGCGCAGCCCCGAGCCGAGCCTCACGTCCTCGTCGTTCAGGTACACGTTCACGAACTGGCGCAGCTCGCCGTTCTCGTCCAGCAGCCGGTCCTTGAACCCGGGGTACCGCGCGTCCAGCGCCTCGATCGCCGACGCGACGTCGGAGGCCTCCACCGGCACGGTCACCTGCCCGTCGGAGAGCCTCCGCAGTGGGCCCGGGATTCGAAACTGCGCCATCGCCTAGACGTTCACCTTCTCGCGGAACGACTTTAGCGTCGGGTCTATTTCGACGCGCCGGGCGTGGCCGTCCACCGATGCCAGCACGTCGGCTGTCTTCAGGCCGTGCCCGGTGACGTACGCGACGACGGTCTCGTCGCCCTTCCAGCGGCCGGCGCGCGCCAGCTTCGTAAGCACGCCGATGGTGACCCCGCCCGCCGTCTCCGTGAAGATGCCCTCGGTCCGCGCCAGGAGACGCATGGCCTGGACGATCTCCTCCTCGGTCACCGCCTCGACCACCCCGCCGGTCTCGCGCGCGATCCGGTTGACGTAGACGCCGTCCGACGGATTGCCGATGGCGATCGACCGCGCGATGGTGTCGGGCTTGACCGGCAGCACGCGCTCCTCGCCGGACATGAAGGCGTTGTACACGGGCGCGCACCCGAGCGCCTGCGCCCCGGTGAACGCGGGCACGCGGTCCGAGCGCACCAGCCCGTACTCGATCAGCTCTCGCACCGCCTGGCGGTGGCGCACGAACTGGCAGCCCGACGCGATCGGGATGATGATCTCGTCGGGCAGCTTCCAGCCCAGCTGTTCGGCCGTCTCGAACGTCAGCGTCTTCGAGCCCTCGGCGTAGAACGGCCGGATGTTGATGTTGCAGAACGCCCACGGCGTCGACTCGAGGAGCTGCGAGCACAGCCGGTTCACATCGTCGTAGTTGCCGCGCACCGCCACGACGTTCGGGTCGAACACCGAGATGCTCGCCACCTTCGCGGGCTCGAGGTCGACGGGGATGAAGACGAAGCACTCGAGGCCGGCGCGCGCGGCGTAGGCCGCGACCGCGTTGGCCAGGTTGCCTGTGGATGCGCACGCGATCGTCTCGAAGCCGTGCGCGCGCGCCCAGCTGATCGCGACCGACACGACCCGGTCCTTGAACGAGTTGGTCGGGTTCATGCTGTCGTTCTTGAGGTAAAGGTTGCGGAGGCCGAGCTCCGCGCCCAGTCGATCTGCCTTGACGAGCGGCGTGAGGCCTTCGCCCAGCGTGACGACGTTGACGTTGTCCTCGACCGGAAGCAGGTCGCGATAGCGCCACATGGACTTGGGACCGGACTCGATTCGGTCTCGCTTGACGATCTGGCGCATGACCGCCTGGTCGTAGACCGCGTCGAGCGGGCCGAAGCACATCTCGCAGACGTGCGTCGCCTGGAGCTCGTACTCGGCGCCGCACTCGCGGCAGCGCAAACCGACGACCTTGAGCGGCATGGGCCTCAGTCTAGAGAGCGGAAATCCGCAGCCACCACGACAGCGATTCGCCCGGGCCGAGCAGCGGCGAAGCCGTGGCCGGCTCGACCGCCACCTGCCGATAGCCGCCCAGGTCCCCGTTGCACATCCAGATCGCCACTTCGGGCGTGAGCGACGGATCCCAACCGACCTCCACCCGGCCGACCCTGACCCGGTCGACCGACCCCGGCGGCAGGAAGACCTTCGCGCTCGCGCCCTCCGCCACGTGCAGGTCCATCACCGGCTCGTACTTGAACAGCGGATGCGCGCACCAGTACGCGGCATGCTGCTCGCTGCCCACGTTCCGGTACACGTAGGACACCTCGACGGCGTCGCCGAGAACGATGCGCCGGTCCAGCTCCCACGGCACGAGCCGTCCCCGACACCGCATGACGCCGTCGTCCAGCACCTCCCACGGCAGCCTCCATGCCTCACCGTGGTCGGGCAGCGTGTCGGTAGGCTGCAGGTTCGGCACCATCTCGTCCCACCCGAACGCTCCGCCCTCGACGAAGCCCTTCGAGGTAGGCTGGTCGACTCCGATGCCCTGGTCCAGGAGCTCCTCGCCGTCGAGGCGCAGCGACGTGATGCGCCCGCCGCGCTCGGGCCGGATCTCCAGCTCCCACCGCCCGCTCGCCATCCTCATCGCGGCGATGCTAGGCGCCTCCGCGTGCGGCAACCAGGCCGCTCAGGTGAGAACGAGCCCCACGCCCCTGGTCGCGGTCGAGTCGCCGTCTTGGGCCGCCTCACCACTGCCGACCCCCACCCCGGTGCCCTCGCACGTCTTCGTCATCGTGATGGAGAACCGCTCCTACAGCCAGGCCCTCGCCGGTCGTTACACGGCCCAGCTCGCGGCGACCTACGGCGTCGCCACGAACTACCACGGCGTCACCCACCCGAGCCTGCCGAACTACCTCGCCATGACCTCCGGCAGCACGTGGGGCATCGCTGACGACGGCTACCACACTCTGCCGGCGGGCGGTCTCGGCGCCCAACTGACCAACGCCGGCGTCTCGTGGCGCGCCTACATGGAAGGCATGGCCGGGGGCTGCTTCCACAGTGGCTACCCCTACGCCCTGAAGCACAACCCCTTCGCGTACTACGGCGGCACCTGCCCGGCGAACGTCGTCAACTTCACGCAGTTCGCCGGCGACGTGGCCGCCTCGACCATTCCGCGCTTCGTGTGGATCACACCCGGCCTCTGCCACGACGGCCACGACTGCTCGACCGCGGTGGCCGACGCCTGGCTCGCCCAAACGGTGCCCACCATACTGGCCACGAGTGCGTGGAAGGACAGCGGCCTGCTCTTCATCACGTGGGACGAGGGCGAGGACAGCGCCAACTCGGTGCTGACACTCGTGATCCACCCAGGCGCGCACGGCCTGAAGACCAACCTGCGCTACGACCACTACAACCTGCTGGCGACGATCGAAGACGCGCTCGGAGTGGCGCGCCTAGGCGCCGCCGGCACCGCCTGGGCGATGAGCGACCTCACGACGACCTAAGGTTCCCCGCCACGTCGTGATCGAGTCCAGGTACTCCTCATCGACGCTCACGCCGAGGCCGGGCCCGGCCGGAACTCGCAACCGTCCGTCGCGAAGCACGAACGGCTCGGTGATGTCGCGGTGGAAGTAGCGGTCCGAGGCCGACGTGTCGCCGGGCAGCGTGAAGTTCGGCATCGCCGCCATGGCCACGTTGCCCGCCCGCCCGACGCCGGTCTCGAGCATCCCGCCCATCCACACCGGCACGCCGCGGGCGGCGCACAGGTCGTGAATCCGCCGCGCCTCGAGGTAGCCGCCGACGCGACCAGGCTTGATGTTGACGATCCGGCAGGCGCCGATCTGGATCGCGTCGATCGCCGACTGCAGGGAGTGGATCGACTCGTCGAGGCAGATCGGCGTGCGCACCAGCTTCGCCAGCTCGGCGTGCGCGAACACCAGCTCCTCCCGCATGGGCTGCTCGATCAGCAGCAGGTCGAACGGGTCGAGCGCCGCGAGCTCCTCCGCGTCCGCGAGCGTGTACGCGGTGTTGGCGTCGACCTGCAGCGGCACGTCGCCGAACTTCTCCCGCACCGCGCGCACCGGCTCCACGTCCCAGCCCGGCTTGATCTTCAGCTTGATGCGCCGGTAGCCCTGCTCGAGATACGCACCCACGGCCTCGAGCAACGCCGGGACCGACGGATGAATCCCCACCGACACGCCGCAGTCCACCTCCGCGCGCACGGCGCCGAAGTACGTGCCGAACGACTCGCCCCTGGCCCGGAGCTCCGCGTCGAGAACCGCCATCTCGATCGCGGCCTTCGCCATCTGGTGGCCGTGCACGGGATGCAGGACGGTGGCCACCGCGGCCGCGTCCACCTCACCGTTGAGCAAACGCGGAATGAGGTGATGGATGAGCACGTGCTGCGCGCCGTCGACGTACTCGGAGGAGTACGTCGGCTCCTCGCCGGCGACGCACTCGCCCCAGCCCTCTCCCTCGTCCATGTGCGCCCGCAGCAGCAGCACGTCGCGCTCCGTCTGGACGCCGAACGAGGTCTCGAACGGCGCCACCAGCGGGAGCTTGATGCGGCGGAGCTCGACGGCCTCGAGCTTCATGCAGTCAGGCTATCGAGTTGCACCATGTCCTGCGAGTCGAGCTGGACTTCGGCTGCCCCCGCGTTCTCCCGAAGCTGCGACACGCTGGAGGCGCCCGGAATCACCACAACGTTGGGCTTGCTGATCAGCCACGCGAGCGCGACCTGAGACATCGTGGCTTGCCGGCGCGACGAGATCTCCCGTAGGGCGCTGATCACTGGCTCCCACCGTTCGAGATTGACGAAATCCGCCCGGACGCGGCGAAAGTTCCGCGGCGGCGCAGCCTGGTAGCGGCCAGACAGGAGACCCTGGCCGAGTGGGCTGTAGGCGATCACCATCCGATCGTTTTTCTCAGCCCACGGGACGAGCTCGCGCTCGGGCTCGCGATGTAAGAGGCTGAAGCGCACCTGGTTGGAGAGCACGGGACCGTCGAACGCATCATCCGCAGCCTGCCACTGAGCAAGGCTGTGGTTGCTCACACCAGCGTGGCCCACGAGGCCGTCGTCCACCAACCGTCGGAACCGCGGCATCGTCAGACGCGGCGGAAACAGCGGACTCGGCCAGTGCAGCTGATAAAGATCGAGGTGGTCGACGCCAAGCCGGCGGGCGCTGCCGCGCGCCCGACGCCCAGTCATGAACGGTAGCCCGATGGGAAACAGCTTCGTCGCGATCAAGGCTTCGTCGCGATGGTCGCGCAGCGCTTCGCCCAGGATCCGTTCCGAGCGCCAGGGCCCGTAGATCTCCGCCGTGTCGAACAGGTTGATCCCGAGCTTCAGCGCTTCGCGGACGATAGCGCCCGATTCGCTCCGCGCGTAGTCGCTGCCGTACCCCCACTCTCGCGAGCCGAACTGCCAGGTGCCGAGGCCGATGACCGAGACCCGCGCGCCGCCCACCGCGACGTACCTCACGCGACGAGCCTGTCGTAGACGATCTGGGACCACGACTCCATCTGCAGGTAGAAGCTGCGCATCTCCCCGAGCGTCAGGAGCTCACCGCCCAGCTTCTTCGTCTCGCGGATCGCGATCTCCGGACTGTCACCGTCGACCAGGAACACCACGCCCAGGTGGACTTTGGACACCGGGGCCGATTCTTCGTTCAAGAGGCCGAGCAGCCTGGTCTCGAATCGCCCGTCGTACACGACCTCCTCCTCCCACTCCCGCTTGAGCCCGTCGAGGATGGGATCGCCCGACCGCAGGTCGCTCGGGTTGATGTGCCCTCCGATGCCCAACGAGTATTGCTTGCGCAGTCGCTTCTCCGAGGAGGCGCGGAGACGGTGCGTCAGGAAGTAACGGTCACCGTGCCTGAACACCACGTACGGGATGATCTGCTGGAAGCTCGCGTCGTCTTCGACCTCCGCCCGCGGTTTGAACACGTAGCGCTCGCGGATGACCGATTGGTAGCGCTCGAGGTCGTCGGTGACGAAGCCGTGCCACGCGCCGTCGGGAAAGATGTCCTCACGGCGCACGCACAGCACTTCCTCCGCGGCGGAGGCCCTCACGTGGGGATGATCATCCGCATCAGGCCGCGTCCGAAGACCGCGATGAGCTCGGCCGTGCGGTCGATGTCGTCGTCGCCCACCGGCAGGAAGTAGAGCCAGGCCGCGCGCTCGGTCGCGGTCGTGATCATCGTCCGCGCCGAGTCCGCGCTGGGATTGCCGCATGGGCCTTGAGCGTCGGCGACGCAGATGCGGCCCTCGACGTTGACGTGCTCCTTGCCGATGCCCTCGTAACCCTCGCCCTTCTGGCCGAGCCGCAGGACGAGCTCTTCGCCGGCGGTCTTGTCGAGGTCGTAGAGACCGACCGGCACCTGCAGCTGGACCGAAAGGGCGTTGGCCACGTCGACGAGCGAGTTTATGCGCGGCAGCGACTCGCCCTTCTTCATGCGCCGGAGCAGGGCCTCCGACGAGGGACGGGTGCGCGTCGGGTCGACGCCAAATCGCCGGTAGAGCTCACGCGCCCGGTCGGTGGACGCGGTCTCGCCCGACCGCACTGCCTGGGCGGCGCGCTTCACCTCGAGCTCGAAGTCGTCGCGGGGCGGCGTCACCTCGAGCTCGTACAGCTCCAGCGTGACAACGTCGAGGTCGATCTCGCTCCGCAGCCTCAAGTGAGGTGTTCCAGGTCGTCGAAGAAGCCCGGGTACGAGATGTCGACGCACTCCGCGCCCTGGATCTCGGTCTTGCCGTCCGCGATCAGCCCGGCGACGGCGAGCGCCATGGCCACGCGGTGGTCGCCCTCCGAATCGACGCGCGCGCCCTCGAGGTCGCGCGGCCCGTTGATCACCCAGCCGTCCTCGCTCGCGGTGATGTCGGCGCCCATCGCCCGCAGGCCGGCCTCCATTGCGTACAGCCGGTCCGACTCCTTGACCCTGAGCTCGGCCGCGCCGGCGATGACGCTCGTGCCGGCGATCTGCGTCGCCGCGACCGCCAGCACCGGCAGCTCGTCGATCATCCGCGCCGCGAGCGACGCGCCGACGTTCAGAGGCGGCGGGTCTTCAGCCTTCCGGACCCTGAGTTCGGCGACGGGCTCGTGCGCCTCGAAGTGGGCGTTGGCGCGGTCGATGCGAAACCCGAACGAGGTCAGCAGGTCGGCCAGGGCCGTCCGCGTGGGGTTCACGCCCACTCCAAGCAGGCGTACGTCCCCGCCGAGGAGACCGGCGGCCACGATCCAGAACGCGGCGGCGCTGAAGTCGCCGGGAACGTGCATCTGCAGCGGCCGCAGCTGGCCGGCGCAGGTGACCGCGGCCCGCAGGCCTTCAACCGTCATGGGCGCGCCCATCGCGTCGAGCATCACCTCGGTGTGGTCGCGCGTCCGCACCGGCTCGACGACCGCCGTCTCGCTCTCGGCGTAAAGGCCGGCGAGCAGCAGCGCCGACTTGACCTGCGCGCTTGGAACTGTGCTGTGGTACTCGATGCCGTGCAGCGGTGTCCTCCCGCCGACGCGCAGTGGCGGCGCGCTCGCCGCGGCGCCCATCTCTCGCAGCGGCACGACCACGCGGTCCATCGGCCGGCGCGAAAGCGACTCGTCGCCGACCAGCACAGTCTCGAACTCCTGGCCCGCGAGCAATCCGGCGAGCAACCTCATCGTCGTCCCCGAGTTGCCACAGTCCAGAGGAACTTTGGCGGCGCGCAGGCCAGACAGGCCCACGCCCCCGATCCGCGAACCTTCGACCTCCACCCCCAGGGCCCGCATGCACGCCGCCGTCGACTCAACGTCAGCGCCCGTCGACAGCCCACGTACATGGCTCTCGCCCATCGCGATCGAGCCCAGGATCAACGCGCGGTGTGAGATCGACTTGTCGCCCGGAACCTGGATCGAACCCTGGAGGGAGCGAGCGCCGCGGACGGTTGCGATCATCGCGCTTGCCTGGCCCAGCGCTCGCGCACGCCTCGCGCCTCCTCGAACAGCTCCACCAACCGCGGGTCGTCAGCCTCGAGGTGCCGCTGCAGCCGCGCCAGCTCCTTGCCGACGCCGTCGAGCGCCTCCAGGATCAGCTCGCGATTCGTGCGCACGACGCCGAGGTACAGGTCGGGGTCGCCCGCCGCCAGCCGGCTCATGTCCCTGAAGCCGCCCGCTGCAAGCTTCGAGGCCTCCGGCCAGTCCTTGCGGCGCGAAAGGGCGAGCACGTAGCCGACCGAAACGAGGAAGGCGGCGTGGCTCACCCCCGCCACGAGGCGGTCGTGCTCGACCGGGTCCAGAAACACCGGGTGCGCGCCCACGGCCCGAACCAGATCGGTGACGCCCGGCTCGTCGCGCGTCAGCACCCACGGCGCGCCATCGAACATCGACGGGTCGGCGGCGTCGATTCCCGACGTCTCCTTGCCGCACATGGGATGGCCGCCGACAAGGTCGATCCCCTCCGCCGCGGCCCACTCCATCACGGCGGCCTTGCTGCTGGCCATGTCGGTGGTGGGCCGGCCCGGCGCCTTCGCTCCCAGCTGCGCGAACACGTGGCGCATCGCGTTGATCGGCGCCGCGACCACCACGACGTCGGCCATCTCGACCGGTGAGAGGTCGGTGTTCGCAGTCGAGACGATTTCGCGCTCCAGCGCCTTGCGCACGACCACCGGGTTCGGGTCGCTGCCGACCATCACCAGCTCGGGCCGCGCCTTCTTGAGTGCGAGTGAAAAAGAAGAGCCCATCAGACCCAGGCCGACTACTGCGACTGTCGGCAAAGCGCTCTAGGCCAGCTGCTTCTGCATCGCGCCGAGGAGCCGCTTCAGGTCGCGCATCAGGTGGTCGAACGCGGCGAAGTCGAGCGACTGCGCGCCGTCCGACAGCGCCTGGTTCGGGGTCGGGTGGACCTCGATGATCAACCCGTTGGCCCCGGCCGCCACCGCGGCGAGCGACATCGGCCCGACGAGCGACCACTTGCCCGTGGCCTGCGACGGATCCACGATCACCGGCAGGTGCGACAGTTCGCGGACGAGCGGCACGGCGTTGAGGTCGAGGGTGAATCGCGTCGCGGTCTCGAATGTGCGGATGCCTCGCTCGCACAGGATCACGTCGCGGTTGCCCTGGGACAGGACGTACTCCGCGGCCAGCAGCCATTCCTCGACCGTCGATGACATGCCGCGCTTAAGCAGGACCGGCTTGCCCGAGCGTCCCGCCTCCTGGAGCAGGGCGTAGTTCTGCATGTTCCGTGTGCCGAGCTGGAGGATGTCGGCGTAGCGCGCGACCAGGGCGACGTCGCCCGGCGACACCACCTCGGTCACGACCCTCAGGCCCGTCTCCTCGCGCGCCGCGGCCATCATCTTCAGGGCCGACTCGCCGAGTCCCTGGAACGAATATGGCGACGTGCGCGGCTTGAAGGCGCCGCCGCGCAGCACCTTCGCCCCCTGCGCGGCGACGTGGCGCGCGGTCTCGAGCAGCATCTCCTCGCCTTCGACCGAGCACGGGCCGGCCATGACGACAAGCTCGCCGTCGCCGATCTTCAGGCCGCCGACGTCGACGACGGTGTCGTGGGGCCGGAACTCGCGGCTCGCGAGCTTGAACGGCTTGGTGATCGGGATGATCTCCTGGATCCCACCGAGGTGCGAGAAGGCGTCGCGGTACGCGTACGCGTTGCCGCCGATCACGCCGATGACCGTGCGCTCCTCGCCGCGCGAGAGCTCGGTCTTGAGACCGATCTCCTCCACGCGCTCGACGACCGCGTCGATCTCCGCCTTGGTCGCCTGGTGCGACATGACGATGATCACTGCCGCGATGCCTCCAGATCGGCGCGAATCGCCTCGGCGCCGCGCATGTAGGCGAAGCGCATCGACTCCTGCGGACGCGGCGTGTTGTAGAGGACCAGGACGCGGATGCACATGGCGACCGCACGCGGGTTGTGCCGCCCGACGTTGATCTCCGGGCCGCACAGCAGCGCGACCTGCGTCCAGCCGAGGCGCCGCGCGGCGTGCGCCGGAAACTCCGCGTCCAGGTCGGGAGTGGTGGTGAAGAAGGCGCACGCGATGTCCGAGGGGTCGAGGTCGTTGAGCAGGACGAGCTCCCTCAGGAGCTCCTCGGTGGCGTCGTTGATCGCCTCCGCGGTGTTGGCCGTCGCGGTCGTGGCGCCGCGTATCCCCCTTACCGGCAAGCCTTCAACAGCTCCCTGACCAGCGACACCCCGTCGCCCGCGCGGTCGACCTCGTCCACGATCGCGCTGCCCACGACGGCCGCGTCGAGCATGCCCCGCAGCGCCTTGAGGTGCTCCTGGCGCGAGATGCCGAAGCCCGCGGCCACGGGCAGATTCGTGCGCTTCTTCACGGCGGCAAGCAGGTCCGCGATCCCTTCGGGCAACTCCTTCCTCGCGCCGGTGATACCGGTGACGGTGACGCAGTAGACGAACCCGCTCGAGTGGTTGCAGATCGCCTCGATGCGGTCGGGCGGGGTCGTCGGCGCGACCATGAACACGGTGTCGAGCGACGCCGAGCGCAGCCAGCCGGCGACCGGCTCCGCCTCCTCGATGGGCAGGTCGGGCACGATCACGCCCGCCACGCCCGCCTGCGCCGCCTCGGCGGCGAACTTGCGCGGGTCGTAGTTGAGGACGGGGTTGATGTAGGTCATCAGCACCACGGGCACCCCCTCGCGCGCCACGCCCGCCGCGACCTCGAGCGCCCCGGCCACGGTCATCCCGGCGGCGAGCGCCTTCTGGCCCGCACGCTGGATGACAGGCCCGTCGGCGAGCGGGTCGGAGTGTGGGATGCCGATCTCGAGCGCGGCGACGCCGGCGCCGGCGAGCCTCTTCCCCACCTCGATGGAGCGCTTTGCCGACGGGTGGCCGGCCATGATGTAGGCGACGAGCTTGAGATCGTCCTTCGCCTTGAGGGCCTTCTCGAGCTTCGAGACTTTTTCAGCCACCATCGACTTCTAGGGGCCCCCGCGAAGTCGCGGCGTCAGCCTCTGACTTCGTGGGGATTGAATCCATGTCCTTGTCGCCGCGCCCGGAGAGGCAGACGAGGATGCGCCCGCCAGGACCGAGCTCCTTCGCGATCGCACCCGCGTGGTGGATGGCGTGCGAGGGCTCGAGCGCCGGCATGATGCCCTCGAGGCGCGTGCACAGCTTGAACGCGGCGAGCGCCTCCTTGTCCGTGACAGCGACGTACTCGACCCGCTCGATGTCGCGCAGGAACGCATGCTCCGGCCCGACGCCCGGGTAGTCGAGTCCGGCGGAGATCGAGTGCGTGGGCAGAATCTGGCCGTCGCCGTCCTGCAGCACGTAGGAGTAGGTGCCGTGCAGCACACCGGGCCGGCCGGCGACGAGCGACGCGGCGTGCTCGCCCGTGCGGACGCCCTTGCCGGCCGCCTCCACTCCGACCAGCGACACGTCGCGGTCGTCGAGGAACGCGGTGAAGATCCCGATCGCGTTCGAGCCGCCGCCAACGCACGCGACCACGACGTCGGGCAGCTTGCCGTCGAGCGACAGGTACTGCTCGCGCGCCTCGTCGCCGATCACCCGCTGGAGGTCGCGCACCATCTCCGGATAGGGGTGCGGCCCCACCACCGAGCCGATGATGTAGTGCGTGGTCCGCACGTTGGTCACCCAGTCGCGGATCGCCTCCGTGGTCGCGTCCTTCAGCGTCTTGGTCCCGCTGGTGACCTCTTTGACCTCGGCGCCGAGCAGCTTCATGCGGCGCACGTTCATCGCCTGGCGCCGCATGTCCTCGGTGCCCATGTAGACGGTGCACTCGAGGCCGAAGCGCGCGCACACCGTCGCCGTGGCGACGCCGTGCTGGCCCGCGCCGGTCTCGGCGATGATCCGCTGCTTGCCCATGCGCACCGCGAGCAGCGCCTGCCCGACGGCGTTGTTGAGCTTGTGGGCGCCGGTGTGGCACAGGTCCTCGCGCTTGAAGTGGATGTGCGTGCCGCCGAAGTGCTCGCTCAGACGAGTCGCGGCATAAAGAGGCGTCGGCCGCCCGATGAACGCGCGGCGATGGCCGGCGAGCTCGAGCTGGAACTGGGGGTCGGCCTTGGCCTCATGCCACATGTCCTCGAGCTCCCCCAGCGCGCTCATCAGCGTCTCGGGCACGTACTGGCCGCCGAAGATGCCGAACCGTCCGTCGACAGGATGAGTCAGACCCGCGCGCACGCGCTCACCCCAGCGCCTCCGCGAGTCGCACTGCGCGGACGAACGCGCGCATCTTTTCCGGGTCCTTAACCCGTACGCGCGCCTCGACGCCGCTGGAGACGTCGACCCCGTAGGGCTTGAAGTCGCTCACGACCTTGCCCACGTTACCCGGTTGGAGACCGCCCGCGATGAACACGCGGCGGGTTTCCAGCAGCGGCCGCGCGAGCTCCCAATCCCACGCCTGGCCGGTGCCGCCGCGCTGGTCCGCCGACCAGGAGTCGAGCATGACCGGGTCGGGCCATTCGCCGGCGTCAGGCACCCGGCCGTCCCGGACTTTCAGCACCTTCATCACCGGCCGCCCCGCGTCAAAGCCGGGCGCCTCGGAGCCGTGGAGCTGGACCAGGTCGAGGTCGACGTAGTCGCCGATGCGTTGCACCTCGGCGGCGTCCTCGTCGATGAAGACGCCGACGACCTTCGGCCGCACCGACAGCTCGTCGAGGATCGCGCGCGCCTCCTCGGGCGTCACCCGGCGCTCGGAGTCGCAGAAGTGGAAGCCGATCAGGTCGGCGCCCGCCTCGGCCGCCGCCCGCGCGCTGTCCAGGTCGCAGATGCCGCAGATCTTGATGCGAATCACGACGCCAGCGCCCTGACCTCCGCCGCGGGATCCGGCGAACGCATGAGCAGCTCTCCGACCAGGATTGCGTCGGCGCCGGCCTCGCGCATCCGGCGCGCGTCTTCGGGCCCGTGGATGCCGCTCTCGGCGACGAGCACGACCTCGTTTGGCACCAGCCGGCGCAGGCGTTCGGTCAGGCCGAGGTCGACCTCTAACGTGCGCAGGTCGCGGTGGTTGACCCCCACCGCCTTCGCCCCCGCCTCCAGCGCGGCGGCCGTCTGCGCCTCGTCGTGCACCTCGACCAGGGCCGCCACGCCGCGGCCTCTCGCCACCGCCAGCAGGTCCTTCAGCTGCGCCGGCTCCAGGGCGGCCACGATGAGCAGCACCGCGTCGGCGCCGCAGGCGCGCGCCTCGGCGACCTCGTACGGGTCGGTGACGAAGTCCTTGCGCAGGATCGGCAGAGCGGTCGCCGCGCGCACGGCGCGGATGTGCTCGACCCGGCCGCCGAAGCCTGCCATGTGCGTGAGCACGGATATCGCCGCAGCTCCGCCGTCCGCGTACGCATGCGCGAGGTCGGCGGGCCGGTAGTCGTCGGCCAGCACGCCCATGCTCGGAGTGCGCTGCTTCATCTCGGCGATCACGGCGAGATGGGGCCGGCGCAGGGCGCCGAGGAAGTCTTTGGGCGTGTAGGCGGCGACCGCCTGCTCGAACCGGTCGGAGTCAGTGAGGTACCGCCGTCGCTGGAGGTCTTGCCGGGCCTCGAGCACCAGCCGGCCTAGGAGGTCGAGACTGTCGCCCACCGCTCAAGGATCTCACCGGCACGCCCCGAGTCGATCGCCTCACCGGCGAGACCCAACCCCTCTTTCCAGTCACGGGCGATGCCGGCGGCGCGCAACGCCGCGGCGGAGTTGAGCAGCACGACGTCGCGGCGCGGACCTTGCTCCCCGCCGAGGACGTCGCGAGCAATGCGGGCGTTGTCGTCGGGCCCTCCACCGCGCATGGCCTCGAGCGGCGCCTTGCGCAGGCCCAGGTCGCGCGGGTCGAGCTCGTACTCCTTCCTCTCGCCGTCGATCTCGATGACCTGGGACGGCGTGCTCACCGACAGCTCGTCCATGCCGTCGCTCGCGTGGAACACGATCGCGCGCTCGACGCCGAGCCGGAGCAGGACATCGGCCATCTTCGACGCAAGCTTGGCGTCGGCCACCCCCAGCGCCTGGTACTTCGCACCCGCGGGGTTGCAGAGCGGCCCGAGGACGTTGAACACGCTGCGGATGCCCAGCTCGCGCCGCGGCGCGCCCGCGAAACGGAAGGACGGGTGGAAGACCGGCGCGAAGAGAAACCCGATGCCGGCCTCGTGGATGCACCGCGCGACGCCCTCGGGCGGCAGGTCGATCTTGACGCCCAGCTTCTCGAGCACGTCCGCCGAGCCGCACAGGGACGAGGCGGCACGGTTGCCGTGCTTGGCCACGCGCGCGCCGCAGGCGGCGGAGACGATGGCCGCGAGAGTCGAGATGTTGAAGGTCGCGAGCCCGTCCCCACCGGTGCCGCACGTGTCCAGCAGCGCCCCGTCGACCTGGATCGGGGTCGCCACGGCGCGGGCGGTGCGGGCGAAGCCGGTGAGCTCTTCCGGAGTCTCGCCTTTCATCCGGAGCGCCACCATGAAGCCCGCGATCTGGGCCGGCGTTGCGTCGCCCCGCATGATGACCTCGAACGCAACGGCGGCCTCGTCCTCGCTGAGGTTCTCGCAGCGAACCAGCTTGGCGATCGCCTCGATCATGCGTACACCTTGGCGGCACGGCGGACAAAATTGCCGAGGATCTTCTTGCCTTCCTTGGTCAGCACCGACTCGGGGTGGAACTGCACGCCGTAGGTCGGGTGCTTGGCGTGGCGCAGGCCCATCACGATCCCGTCGTGCGTCCACGCGGTGATGACGAGCTCCGCGGGCATGCTGGAGCGCTTGACGATCAGGGAGTGGTAGCGCGTCGCCTCGAAAGGCTCGCTCAATCCCGCCAGCACCCCCGAGTTGTCGTGGTGGATCCATGCGGTCTTGCCGTGGGCCGGCTCGTTGCGCACCACCTCGCCGCCGAAAGCCTGGCCGATGCACTGGTGGCCGAGGCACACGCCGAGGATCGCCACCTTGCCGCTGAGGGCGCGGATGGCCTCGTTGGAGACGCCTGCGTCGTCGGGCGTGCCCGGTCCGGGCGAGATGACGATGCCGTCGAATTTCGCCAGCTCGTCGACGGTCACCTCGTCATTGCGGAAGACCTGCGGCTCGGCGCCGAGCTCAGCCATGTACTGGACGAGGTTGTAAGTGAAGGAGTCGTAGTTGTCGATCATGGCCAGGCGCGCCATCACATGGCCTCCGCCATCTCGATGGCCTTGAACATGGCGCCGGCCTTCTCCAGTGTCTCCTCGTATTCGCGCTCGGGCCTGGAGTCGGCGACGACGCCGCAGCCCGCCTGGACGTAGGCCGTCCCCTCGGCGGCGACGACCGTCCGCAGCGTGATCGCCATGTCCAGGTTGCCACCGAAGCTCACGTAGCCGAGCGACCCCGCGTAAACGCCGCGCTGGTCGGGCTCGAGCTCGGCGATGACCTCCATGGCGCGGATCTTCGGCGCCCCGGACACCGTGCCCGCCGGGAACGCCGCGCGCAGCGCGTCGAGCGAGGTCTTGCCCTCACGCAGCTGGCCGCTGACGGTCGAGGAGATGTGCATGACGTGCGAGTAGCGCTCGACCTCCATCAGGCGGTCGACCTGGACCGTGCCGGGACGCGCGACCCGGCCGACGTCGTTGCGCCCGAGGTCGACGAGCATCACGTGCTCGGCGCGCTCCTTGAGGTCGCTGAGCAGCTCCTTCTCCAGGCGCCGGTCCTCGGCCGGGTCGGCGCCGCGACGCCGCGTGCCCGCCAGCGGCCGAGTCTCCACGCGCCGGCCCTCGACCTGGACGAGCTTCTCGGGCGAGGTGCCGACCACGTGGCGGTCGCCGCCCAGGGCCAGGAAGAACATGTAGGGCGACGGGTTGATCGCGCGGAGGCAGCGGTAGACGTCGAAGGGGCTCGCCGCCAGCCGCTTCTGGAACCGCTGCGATGGCACGATCTGGAAGGCGTCGCCGCCCATGATGAACTCGCGGGCCGCGTCGACCATGGAGTGGAACTGGCCCCTGGTGACGTTCGGCTCCCAGCGCGCCCCGTCGACGCCGTGCGCCGAAAAGGGCATCGGGTCGGCGGCCAGGCGCTTCTCCATGGCGTCGATCCGGGCCACGGCCTCGCCGTACTCCTCGCGGTCCGGGCGGTGGATGGTCAGTAGCTGCAGCCGCCTGGTGACGTGGTCGAAGACCGCCAGGTCCTCGGCGCGCAGGAAGGAGCTCTCGGGCATCGGCGGCGGTGCGCCTTTGGCGACCGGAAGGCGCTCGAAGTGGCGCGCGGTCTCGTAGCCGAGGTAGCCGACGGCGCCGCCGTGGAAGCGCGGGACGCCCTTTACCGGGGCCGTCTCCTCGCCCGCCACGGCGGCCAGCGCCTCGAGCGGGTTTCCGCGGCCGAGCTCGAGCGGCCCGGGCTGGTAGCCGATGAAGGAGTAGCGGGCCAGTCGCTCACCGCCTTCGACGCTCTCGAGCAGGAAACCGGGCTCTCCGGGCGGGCAGAGGAGCGTGTAGGCGCGGACCGGGGTCAGCATGTCGGCCAGGACCTCCCGGTAGACCGGGATGAGCCCGTAGTCCGCGGCGAGCGCCCGCGCGTCGTCGCGAGTGGGGGTGCAACCTCTCATCTGGATCCTTCTCTTCTAGTCCGCCCCGTTCTCTGCGACGAGGCCGGAGCGCAAAC
>DATEGB010000066.1:0-2954 GCA_035280365.1 Candidatus Dormiibacterota bacterium
GGATCGTCTTCGGCGCCAGCGGCCGACCATGCTTCCCAACCCTCTCAGCGAGGTGCGCGCGGAAGGTACGGACTCGTCCGACGTCGACCTGATCGAATCGACGCGCGCCGTCGGCCTCCAGCCATCGGAGGAAGGGCAGGACCGTCTCGTCGTAGTAGTCCAGCGTCTTCGGCGAGAGCAGCGCGCCCTGGCGATCCAGGCGAAAGTGCTCGTAGCCGATGAGCAGCGGCGGCTGCCGGCGCAACGGAACAGCAAAGCCGACTCCATCGACGACCCGAACCGCGTGTTTCACGGCGCCCATCCTGGGCCTCCCTTTTACGGTCAAGCCATCGAAAGTCTCTTAATAGGAGAGGTTCCAGAAGAGCGCCAAAATCGTTCCCATCCCGCGCCCATCGCCTTCCCAAACCGTCGAAACGAACTCAGAAACGACCGTTTCAGCGATCCGGGACGACGCTGGTCGGGCGGGCGAGATTTGAACTCGCGGTCTCCTGGTCCCAAACCAGGCGCTTTACCGAGCTAAGCTACCGCCCGCGCTCAAGCAGCGCGCCCGACTCTAGCAGCGCCCGCGCCGCATGCGCGCGGTGGCTGTACCTCCGTTTCTCCTCGGGCGGCATCTCGCCAAACGTCTTCCCCGTCCCCGGCACCAGGAAGATCGGGTCGTAGCCAAACCCCGCCTCGCCGCGCCACCCGGGCACCACCTCTCCCTGGCACTGGCCCTCGAAAAACCGCGTCTCGCGGCCTGGCGCGGCGAGGGCGATGACGCAAACGAAACGCGCCTTCCAGGGCCTTGGTATGCCCTCCAGCCGGCGCAGCAGCTCGGCCGTCCTTTCCTGCTGTGTCGGCCCCAGGCGCGCGGACCGGATGCCGGGAAACCCGTCGAGCGCCTCAAGCTCGATCCCGGAATCGTCGCCCAGCGCCGGCAGCCCAGAGCACGCCAGCGCCGCTTCGGCCTTCGAGCGCGCGTTGTCCGCGTACGTCTCCCCCAACTCGTCGACCTCGGGGTCGAACGCCACGAGCTCGAGGCCCAGGTCCGCGAACAGGTCGCGATATTCGCGAAGCTTGCCTGTGTTGCCCGTCGCGATTACAAGGCGCGGGCGCTCAGGCAATCACAGAGAAGCCAGCGCCCGCTTCTGGGCGAGGATCAGCTCCTTGATGCCCTTGAAAGCCAGGGCGAGCATCGAGTCCATCTCGCCGCGCGTGTACGGCGCGCCCTCGGCCGTCGCCTGCAACTCGACGAGCCGGCCGTCCTCCGTCATCACGCAGTTGAGGTCGGTCGATGCCTGGAAGTCCTCCGTGTAGTCCAGGTCGAGCACCGGCGTGCCGTCGACGATGCCGCAGCTCACCGCAGCCAGGTACTGCCGGAGCGGGACCTCGGCGATCATGCGCGCGTCCTTCATGCGCTTGACCGCCATGTACAGCGCGGTGAAGGCGCCGGTGATCGAGGCCGTCCGCGTGCCACCGTCCGCCTGCAGGACGTCGCAGTCGAGCGTGATGGTGCGCTCGCCGATCTTCGACATGTCGACGGCTGCGCGCAGCGAGCGCCCGATCAGGCGCTGGATCTCGTGCGTGCGGCCGCCGACGCGACCCTGGATCGCCTCCCGGGCGCCGCGGTCGTGCGTGGCGCGGGGCAGCATGGAGTACTCGGCGGTGATCCATCCCTGGCCTGTGCCTCGGCGGTGCATGGGCACGCGGTCCTCGACGCTGGCGGTGATCCACACCCGGGTTCGCCCCATCTCCATGAGGCATGAACCTTCGGCGTGGACGTTGACGCCGAGCTCGATGTTCAGCGGTCGCAGCTGGTCCGGCGCGCGCCCGTCGTGGCGCGCGGCCGTCCCGGTCACCGCCCGAGAAGTTTCAGTAATAGCGTCGTCCCCTCGAAGAAAACATATAGCGGAATGAACATGATCAGCGGCGTGAGGGGATCGGCTCCCGGCGTCAGGAAGTTGGCGACGAGTCCGAGGGCGAGGAAGAAGTACGGCCGCCGCTTGTAGAGCCACCTGGTGTTGACGATCCGGAGCATGCCGAGCACGAACAGCACCACCGGCAGCTCGAAGACGATCCCGAACCCGATGACCATGAGCAGGACGAAGCTCAAGAACTGGCTCAGGTCGGGCAGGTAGTGCACGTCCGGCGGCGCGAAGCTGTTCAGAACCCGGAGGTAGAGAGGCAGCGCAAAGATCGCGACCGCGACGCCGACCAGGAAGAAGAACACCGTGGCGACGACCAGCGGCAGCACGAACCGCCGCTCGTTGGGATGCAGCCCCGGGCTGATGAACCACCAGATCTGCTGAATGACGACCGGCCCGGCGATGATCACGCCGATGTACATCGCGACCTTGAGCTCGTTGAGGATGCCGCCGGCCGGCTGGAGGTAGACCGCGTTGTGCAGCCCGGCCCTCGTGATCAGGAGGTCGATCACGCGCGAGGAGATGAAAAACGCAAAGACTGTGGCAGCGGCCCATGCGATCAGCGAGACGATGAGCACCCGGCGCAGCGCCTCGAGGTGCTCGATGACCGACATGCGCTCCTCTTCGGCGGGCACCTTCGCTCGCGGAGCGCGCTGAAGGACCCTACCGAGTAGGGCCACTAGCTCTTGGTCGAGTCAGCCTCGGACGCCGACGAGCCCTTGGCGGCGGATGTCTCCGCGGGTCTTTGGGCGTCGGGCTTGGCGGCGTTGGTCACCTCGTTCGTGATCTCGTTCGTCGCCTTGCGGAACTCCCTCATCGCCTTGCCGACGGCGCCGCCGAGCTCGGGCAGGCGGCCGGGCCCGAAGATGATCAGCACCACCACGAGCAGAAGGACGATCCAGGCCCAGTGGACTCCGAACACTTCGAGCCGATTATAGGCCTCGGCTCTCAGTAGACCTTGATCGTGACCGAAGTGATGGTGTCGTTCGAGGTCAGCAGCTGGACCTTGTCCATGCCTGAGATCACCGTGCCGAAGCGGTTGTAGAC
>DATEGB010000067.1:0-21762 GCA_035280365.1 Candidatus Dormiibacterota bacterium
TACCCGTACAACGACGTCGACGCCGAGAACGTGACCCTGGGCCACGAGGCCACGGTGAGCAAGGTCAGCGACGAACAGCTCTTCTACCTGATGAGCCGCGGCATCCCACGCGCCGAGGCCGAGACGATGATCGTCAACGGCTTCATCGAGCCGTTCACCAAGGAGCTTCCCCTCGAGTACGCGGTCGAGCTCAACCGCCTGATCCAGCTCGAGATGGAGGGCTCGGTCGGGTAGCTGTGGCCATCACAAGCGAAACCCTGGACCAGCTCCAGGGCGAGCCGGGCTGGCTGCGGGACGTCCGCCGGAAGGCGCTGGACGCCTACGACCGCCTGCCCGCGCCGAGCAAGACCGACGAAGAGTGGCGCCGCACCGACGTCAGCCGGCTCGATCCCAACCGGTACTCGAAGCTCGAGCACCTCGACGGCCAGAAGCTCACCCTGCCGGAGGCGCTGCCTGCCGGAGTGATCCTCGAGCCGCTGCGCGTCGCGGCGCTGAAGCATCGTGACCTCGTGGAGCCGCGCCTCTTCTCCCTCGTGCATGCGGACCGCGACCGCTTCACCGCTCTGCACGCGGCGTTCTTCACCGGCGGCACCTTCTTGTACGTACCCGACGGCGTGGTCGTCGACCAGCCGATCATCGGTCAGCATTTCTCCCACGAACCAAACACGAGCGTGCTGCCACACACGCTCGTCGTCGCCGGCAACGGCGCGAAGTTCGACTATCTGGACGAGTACATCGCCGAGAACGACGAAGAGAGCGGCTACCGCAGCGGCTCGACCGAGATCTTCCTCGGCGACGGCGCGACCGTCGGCTACGTCGCGGTCCAGAAGTGGGGCCGCAACGTCTGGCACTTCTCCGACCAGCGCGCGGAGCTGCAGAAGGACGCGACGCTGCGACTCTTCAACGTGACCCTCGGCGGCAGGTTCTCCAAGACCCGCGTCGAAGCTTCGCTCGCCGGCCAGGGCGCGGACGCGGAGCTGAAGGCGATCTATTTCGCCTCCGGCGAGCAGTTCTTCGACTTCCACACGTTGCAGGACCACCGCGTCGGGAACACGCGGTCCGACCTACTGTTCAAGGGAGCGCTGTCGGACGTGGCGCGCACCGTCTACGCGGGCATGATCCGGATCGAGAAGCACGCCGCGCGCTCGGATGCCTACCAGGCCAACCGCAACCTCGTCCTTAGCGACAAGGCGAAGGCCACCTCGATCCCGATGCTCGAGATCGACAACAACGACGTGCGATGCACGCACGGCGCGACCGTCGGACCGGTCGACCCCGAGCACCTCTTCTACCTGCGCTCGCGCGGCATCCCAGAGGCGACCGCCAAACGGATGCTGATCCAGGGATTCTTCGGCGACGTGTTGGATCGGATCCCGTTCGAGCACGCGCGCAGGCTGGTCGAGGCCGAGCTGGAGTCGCGCATTGGCTAAGCAGCGCGTCGCGGCCGTGGACGACCTCCCGGCGGAGTCCATGAAGCGCGTCGAGGTGGCCGGCACCCCGCTGTGCCTCGCCCACGCCGAGGACGGCAACTTCTACGCCCTCAACGACATCTGCACGCACGAGGAGTTCTCCCTCTCCGACGGCGAGCTATGGGGAATGGACGTCGAGTGCCCGCAGCACGGGTCGCGCTTCAACCTGCAGACCGGCAAAGTGACGGGCCTGCCCGCGGTCATCCCCGCGCGGACCTACCCGGTGACGGTGGAGGACGGCGATGTCTACGTTGACGTATGACGTCGCCGCCGTGAGGCGCGACTTCCCGATCTTCGAGACCGGCATCGCCTACCTCGACTCGGCCAACACCTCGCAGCGGCCGCGGCAGGTGACGGACGCGATGCTCGACTACTTCACCAAGTTCAACTCCAACATCCACCGCGCCGCGTACCGCATCGCGGAGGAGGCGACGGTGCGCTACGAGGCGACGCGAGAGAATGTGCGCGCGTTCATAAACGCCGCCTCGACCAAGGAGATCGTTTACGTGCGCGGGACGACCGAGGCCATCAACCTCGTCGCTTACGCATGGGGACGCAAGAACATCGCCAGGGGCGACCTGATCGTGCTCACGATCCTCGACCACCACTCCAACATCGTCCCCTGGCAGATCCTGGCCGCCGAGAAGCAAGCCACGATCGAGTACGTCGACATCGACGAGAAGGGCGAGCTGCGGCAGGACCAGTACACCGAGCTTCTGGCGCGCGGTCCGAGGCTCGTTGCCTTCAACCTCGTGAGCAACGCGCTCGGCACCATCAACCCGGCGCGGGAGATGATCGCCGCCGCGAAGAAAGCGGGGGCGACGGTGCTGCTCGATGGTGCTCAGTCGACGCCTCACCAGCCCGTTGACGTGCGGGCGCTGGGCTGCGACTTCTACGCGTTCAGCGGCCACAAGATGCTGGGCCCGACCGGCGCCGGGATCCTTTACGGCCGGCGCGAGCTGCTCGAGGCCATGGACCCCTTCATGGGCGGGGGCGACATGATCAAGACAGTCCGCATCGAAGGCACGACGTATCACGACCTGCCCTGGAAGTTCGAGGCGGGGACGCAGGCGATCGCCGAGGTTATCGGCCTGGGCGCCGCCGTCGACTACCTGAACGGGCTCGGCATGCACGCCGTCCGGGCGCACGAGCTGGACGTCACCGAGTATGCCTACGAGGCGCTGAGCGAGGTCGACGGCCTGACGCTCTACGGGCCTCCGCCCTCACGGCGTGCGGGCGTCATCTCGTTCTCGCTCGCCGGCATTCATCCGCACGACCTTGCCACGATCGCCGACCGCGACCAGGTCTGCCTGCGCGCGGGACACCACTGCGCGATGCCGCTCATGACCCGCCTCGGGGTCGCGGCCACCGCGCGGGCCTCGTTCTACGTGTACACCCAGAGGGAAGAGGTGGACCGGCTGGTGGGCTCGATCAAGGAAGCCCAGAGGATCTTCGCGTGATGGCCGCCGCCGACGACCAGTTCTACCGGGACTACATCCTCGACCACTACAAGAACCCGCGGAACTACGGCCGCCTCGAGTACCCGGACATCAGCCACGAGGAGGACAACCCACTGTGCGGGGACGTAGTGGGGATGGACTTCCGCGTCCATGACGGCATGATCGAGGACATCCGCTTCCACGGCCGCGGCTGCGCCATCTCCCAGGCGTCGGCGTCCCTGCTGACCGAGCGCTTGAAGGGGATGTCGCTCGACGAGGCCAAGAAGATCCACAAGGACGACGTGATCGGCGAGTTGGGCATCGAGATCTCTCCGGCGCGCATCAAGTGCGCCCTGCTCTCGCTGAAGGTCCTGAAGGTGGGCGCTTATGGATTGGCCGACGTCGACGAGGAGTAATAGAGAAGGTATGAGCCAACAGCAGCAGCAGACGCCGTTCCGCGACCTGAAGGTCGACGAGATCAAGAAGCTCATCGACGACGGCGGCCGCGAGGTCGTCGACGTCCGCGAGGACTGGGAGTGGAACAAGGGGCACGTGCCCGGGGCGAGGCACGTGGTCCTGAGCTCGATCCTGGCCAACCCCATGGCGCAGAAGTTCAAGGACGGGACGATCTTCGTCTGCCAGGTGGGCGAGCGCTCCGCGGTCGCTTCCGAGATGGCGGTGGCGCTGGGCGTGAAAGACGTCGTCAACTTCCGCGGCGGCACCAAGGCGTGGAAGGACGCGGGGCTGCCGCTGGAGACTCCGTGAGCGAGACTCCGCAGGTCACGACCGAGGTCGCGCCGGGCGCGACGGTCAAGCCCGAAGACGTGATCGACGTCCTGCGCCAGTGCTATGACCCGGAGATCCCGGTCAACATCGTCGACCTCGGCCTCGTCTACGACGTGGCGATCAAGCCCGAACGCGTGGACGTGAAGATGACGCTGACGGCGCTGGGCTGCCCGATGGCGGGCGACGTGATGGCGGACGTGCGCGACCACCTGCTGACCCTGCCGGGCATCCAGGACGCCGGCGTCGACATCGTCTACGAACCCGTGTGGACTCCCGAGCGCATGTCCGAAGAGGCGCGCTGGGAGCTGGGGATGGTCTAACCGCCCGGTTTCTGCCGATCGCCGGCGAAAGCACCATTCGGGCTTGAGAATTTGGCGCGTTCGCCGGCGGTCGGCGTTATCGGTGGGCCTCAGCCCGAGTGGTAGCGCAGCACGCCGTTGTCGCACTCGTACTGATAGGGGCCGGTCAGGAACCCTGACCCCCCGCCGCCGCTGGTCCCGGCCTCGGGGCAGACGATCAATCGTTGCGTCACCTCGAGGCCCACGAGCAGAACCGCGACCGAGATCGCGGCCGCCACGAGCCCCGAGAGCCGGGCGACCCCCTTTCGCGGTTCGCGGGCGGTCCTCGTCAGCGCCAACGTGACCAGGAACCCCGCCAGCACCAGCGGCGGGCCGATCGACAACGCGGCCAGGAACCCGAGCACGAACAGGCCGGCCGCGGCCGCGGCGCGCAGCAGCACGCGAATCGAGGCGACCTCCGGCCGTGGAAGCAGCGATACCGCGATCATCGCCGCCATCACCGCCAGGTAGCCGCCGACGAAGCGCGGGATGTACGGCATGTCGGAGCGCCCCTGCGAGTTGATGAGGGCGATGTAGAGCACGTCGACGGCCAGAACGATCGCGAATGCGATGATCGAGAGCCACAGCACCAATCGCCGTTCCATCAGCGCGAACTGTAGACCGGCCGCAAACCGGCTCCACCTACACTTAATCTCGAAGTGGCGGAGTTCAGCCCCGGGCTGGAAGGTGTGGTGGCCGCTGAAACCGCCGTCAGCGAAGTCGACGGCGCGAACGGCCGTCTCATCTATCGCGGCGGGTACCTCATCGAAGACCTCGTCCCCGTCACGAGCTACGAAGAGGCCGCATACCTGCTCTGGCATGGCGAGTTGCCGAACGAGAAGGAGCTTGACGCCCTGCGTCAACAGATGTCCGCGGCCCGCCGGCTCAAGGATTCCGCGCGCAAGACGCTGTCGGCCATGGACGCGAAGATCGACCCGATGGACGTGCTGCGCACGGTCATCTCCGCGCAGGGCGCGAGCCAGACCCTCACCAAGCCCAACCTCGAGGAGGCGGTGGCGTTGACGGCCGTTTTCCCGACCGTCGTCGGCGCCATCCACCGGCGCCGCCAGGGCAAGGAGCCCGTCGAGCCCCGCGAGGACCTCGGCCACGCCGCCAACCTGCTGTGGTGCCTCGAGGGCAAGGAGCCAGACACGCGCCACGCGCACTGGGTCGACACCTACCTCGTCCTGCTGGCAGACCACGGCCTGAACGCATCGACCTTCGCGGCGCGCGTCGTCGCGTCCACGGGCAGCGACCTCGCGTCCTGCGTCGTCGGCGCTATCGCGGCTCTCAAAGGCCCGGCGCATGGCGGTGCCACGCTCGCGGCGCGCACCATGCTCGACAAGATCGGCTCGGCGGACAACGCCGAGCAGTGGCTCACCGGGGCGCACGCCCGGCACGAGCGCTTCAGCGGCTTCGGCCACCGCGTCTATCGGACCTACGACCCGCGGGCCAAGATCCTTCGCGAGATGGCCAAAGAGGCCGCCCCCGACCTGCACCGCACGGCGACACGCACCGAGGAGGTCGCGCTCAAGATCCTGCACGACGCCCACCCGGACCGCCCGAACGCGACCAACGTCGACTTCTGGGCGTCGGTGGTGCTCACGGGCGCCGGGATCCCCAAAGAGCTGTTCACGACCATCTTCGCCACCTCGAGGGTCGCGGGCTGGACCGCGCACGTGCTCGAGTCGCTCTCCGACCTGCGCCTGATCCGCCCGGCCTCGAAGTGGGTCGGCCCGGAGCCGGGGCGAAAACCGCTGCAGCTCACCAAGCGATGAGCACCAACAACAGCACCTACGTCCCCGGTCTCGAGGGGATCATCGGGGCGCAGACGGCGATCTCCCACGTCGACGGGGGCAACGGCCGCCTCATCTACCAGGGCTACGTCATCGCCGACCTCGCGGAGGACATGTCCTTCGAGGAGGTCGCGTTCCTGCTGTGGAAGGGTCACCTTCCGACCAGGGCGGAGCTCGACGCGCAGGCGACGGAGCTCGCCGCCCACCGCGAGCTGACGCAGGCCGCGAAGATCGCCCTCGACGCTTTACCCGTCGACACCGACCCGATGGACGTCCTGCGCAGCGTCGTCTCGGTGCAGGGCGTGGAGCACCGGCTGGCCAAACCGACACCCGCGCTCGCTGTTCACGCGACGGCGTCCTTTCCGACGATCCTCGCGATGTTCTACCGCCGCCGGCTCGGACTCGAGTCGGTGGAGCCGCGGCGCGAGCTGGGCCACGCCGCCGACTACCTCTGGATGATGACCGGCAAGGAGGCGAGCACGGAGGCCGTGCGCGCGCTCAACACGTATCTCGTGCTCCTCGCCGACCACGGAATGAACGCGTCGACCTTCACCGCGCGCGTGATCGCTTCCACCGAGTCAGACCTGACGTCGGCGCTCGTGGGAGCGATCGGCGCCCTCAAGGGCCCCGCTCACGGCGGCGCACCTTCGGCCGTGCTGGAGCAGCTCGAGGTCATCGGCGACGCGACCGACGCCGAGACCCACATGCGCGACATGCGCAAGCGCAAAGAGAAGTTCATGGGTTTCGGCCACCGCGTCTACCGCGTGTACGACCCGAGAGCCAAGATCCTGAAGGCAATGTGCGAGCGCATGAACCCGACGTTCTACGAGCTCGCCGTGCGGGTGGAAGAGATCGCCCTGCGCATCCTCCATGAGGAGCATCCCGAGCGCCCGCAGTCGACGAACGTCGAGTTCTATTCCGCGGGCGTGCTGCAGGCGATCGGTCTGCCCAAAGAGTTCTTCACGCCGACGTTTGCCTGCGCCCGGGTGGCCGGGTGGAGCGCTCACGTGCTCGAACAGGCGGCCCACAACCGCATAATCCGGCCGCAATCGGAATACATCGGACCGGAGCCGCGGAAGCCAGTTCCCCTAGCCGAGCGGGGCTGACCGTCTGCGCGCTGGACGGCCGCGCGCTCCGCAACCTCGGTTACGCCGGTCTCGCCTGGTTCCTGCTCATCGCCCTCGCCCTCACCGGTTACTTCGTGGTCGTGGTTCCCCTGCGCGCGGACATCCTCGACAACGACCTGACCCTCGTCTACATCGGCGCCCGGATCGGGCTCGAGCACGGATGGAGCCACGTGTACTCGCTCTCGCTGCAGCACGAGCTGTTCACGCAGCTGCGGCCGCACGCGGTGTTCAACGACGGCGAGCGGTTCGTCTCCCCGCCCCCGTTCGCCTGGCTCGTCCTGCCGCTCGTACCTCTCGGAGCGGGCGGCGCGACCTACGTCTGGCTCGGGCTGGCGATCGCCGCGCTCGTCGCCGCGTGGTGGGTCGCGGCCCCCCAGGGCTGGCCCGTCCGCGGCCTCTGGCTGCTCGGCGCCCTGGCGTGGTACCCGGTCCTCTACGGGCTTAGCCTTGCCCAGCCGGACCTCGCCATCGTCTTCCTGGCCGCGGTCGCCTGGCGTCTGGCCGAGGCGAACAGGCCCTACGCGGCCGGCGTCGTGCTCGGCCTCTCACTGATCAAGCCCCAGCTCTTGCTCTTGCTGCCGGTCGTGCTCGTGGCTTCAGGACGGTGGCAGATCGTCGCCGCCTGGGCGACGACGGGCGCGCTGCTGGCGGTGCTTTCCCTCGCCGTCATCGGCGGCCAGGGCCGGAGCGATTACCTCGCACTGCTCAACGAGGCGCAGCACGTGACGAACAACCGCTACTTCACCCTCGCCTTCCTGCTCGGACCCGGCGCTCTCGCCTCCATCGCCCAGGGGGTGGTGGTCGCCGCCGCGGTCCTCGGCGCCTACCTCAACCGCCGCGCGAGTCACGGCCGCATCTTCGCGCTCGGCATCGTGGCGACCGCGCTGGGCACGACCTACTGGCATCTGCAGGACTACACGGTCCTGGTCCTTGCGGCCTGGCTCTTCTGGCGCGAATCACCGCCGGCGGCCCAGCGATGGCTGCTCCTCGTCGTCGCGGTGGCCGCCGAGTTCGCCTGGCCGCTGACGCCCCTGCCGATCCTCGCCTGCGTCGCGGCCTGGTTCATCGTCCTCGCCGCGCCACCGAAAGTCGCCGTGCCGCGTCCCGCGTGACCGCCGGCGACGTGCGCGTGCCGCGCGCGCGCCTCATCGTGCTTGCGGCCGCCGTCGTCGTCTGCGGCGCGCTCCTGTGGCTCTCCCGCGCCTACACCTTCTACTTCGACGAGTGGTCGTTCATCACCACCGCGCCAGTCTCGACCTTGTCGTGGTTCTTCCAGCCACACAACGAGCACCCCGCGGTTCTCTTCCGCGTGGTCTACGCGGCCCTGCTCAACACCGCCGGGCTGCGCTCGTACGTGCCGTACATGGCCGTCCTGCTGTCTCTCCACACGGCTAACGTGCTCCTGCTCTTCGAGCTGGTCCGCCGCCGGGCCGGCGACCTCGTCGGCCTGACCGCCGCGGCGCTCCTCCTGGTCCTCGGCGCCGGCTGGGAAGACATGCTGTGGGCGTTCCAGATGGCCTGGCTGGCTTCGACCGCTCTTGGTCTCGGCGTCCTGATCGCGTTCCACGGACCGCTCACGCACCGCCGCGTCGCGGTCGCGGCGGCACTGCTGGGCGGTTCGCTCGCCTTCTCCGGGATCGGGGCTGTCTTCGCCATCGCGGCCGCCATTCTGCTCGTCATCAGCCCACGCGACCGCGCCTACATGGTCTGGCTTATGCCGGTCGCTCTCCTCGCGATCGGCTGGTACGCCTTCTTCGGCTACACCGGCAACCATCCCAACCCGCCGCCGACGGCGGCGAACGTCTTCCTCCTCCCCGCATATGTTTCGTGGGGCCTGTCGCAGAGCGCCGGAGGCGTGATCGGGATCGGCGGAGGCGGCGCGTGGGTGGTGCTGGTCGCGGCGCTCGCCGTCATCGGCTGGACGTGGTGGCGCGGCGGAGCAGACCGTTTGACGGTGGCCGTCGCCCTGTCGCTGGTCGGGTTCTACGTGGTTACGGGAATGACCCGGGCCCAGCTGGGCTGGCAGCAATCTGGCTCTTCCCGCTACGTCTACGTCGGTTCAGCGCTCTGGATCGTCCTGCTGGCCGGCGCGGCGGGGCGGGTCCCCTGGCGCGGCACCTGGCGCCCGGCCGCGGTCGCGTGCGTGTTTCTCGCCTGCTTCAACAGCGCCGCCTTGCTCGTCAGCTTCGCGGTGGCCAGGAACGTCGTCATGGAGCGCCAGGTGGCCGACTACTACGCCCTGGCGGCGCTGCGCCACGACACATGCCTGGACCCGGTCGGTGCGGTCGACCTGCTGGTCATGCCGGTGGAGACGGATCCCGCCGCCTACTACCGGGCGGTCGACGCGTACGGCGACCCGATCGCCGGCACGCCGCTCGTCGACCATGCCTCCTACGACGCCGGATTGGCCCGTCTGAGGAAGGCGAACTGCTGATGGCACCTACACTTGAAAGCGGTGCCTGAATTCGATTTCGACGTCGCGATCCTGGGTGGTGGGATGGGCGGTTACCCCGCCGCGATCCGCGCTTCTCAGCTGGGCCTCAAGGTCGCCCTGGTAGAGGCCGGCAAGCTCGGCGGCACCTGCCTCCATATCGGCTGCATCCCCACCAAGGCCCTCCTCGAGTCCTCGGAGCTCTACCACCGCGTGGCCGCCCGGGGCGCCGAGTTCGGCCTCAAGGCCGAGGTCGTCGGCTACGACTATCCGAAGATCGCCGAGCGCCGGGACGCCGTGGTCAACCAGCTGTACAAGGGCGTCCAGTACTTGATGAAGAAGAACAAGATCGAGGTGGTCGCGGCTAAGGGCCGCCTGCGCGACTGCAACACCATCGAGGCGGATGGCAGGCTCGTCAAGGCGAAGAACTTGGTCGTCGCCACCGGGTCGGTGGTCAAGGCGTTGCCCGGCATCGAGCTCGACGGCCAGTCCATCGTCTCGTCGGACAACGCGGTCGTCGCCAGGACGGTGCCCGAGTCGATCTGCATCATCGGCGCCGGCGCGGTGGGCGTCGAGTTCGCGACCCTCTACAACCAGCTCGGTGTCAAGGTCACCTTGCTCGAGGCCCTGGACAGGCTCGTCCCGCTCGAGGACGAGGACGTCTCCAAGGAACTGCTCTCCGCGTTCAAGAAGGCGGGCATCGATTGCCGCCTGGGCGTCAAGGTGAGCGGCGCCAGAAAGGCGCGCGGCGGCGTCAGCGTCGAGACCGATCAGGGCGAGGTGTGGGCGCACCAGCTGCTGGTTGCGGTCGGCCGCGCCGCGGTGTCCAAGGACCTCGGCCTCGACCAGCTCGGGGTGGAGACCCACCCGAACGGCTTCATCAAGGTCGACGAGTGGATGCGCACGACGGCGGACGGAGTCCATGCCATCGGCGACGTCGTCGGCGGTTTCCTGCTCGCCCACGCGGCGGCGCACGAGGGCATGACCGCAGTCGAGGACATCGCCGGCCAGCGCGTGGCGCCGATGGAGCAGAACCTCGTCACGAGGTGCACCTACTCCCACCCGCAGGTCGCGTCGGTCGGCCTCACGGAGAAGCAGGCCCGTGAGAACGGCCGCGAGGTGAAGACGGCCAAATTCCCCTTCTCCGCCATCGGCCGGGCGCAGATTCACGGCGAGACCGGCGGCTTCGTCAAGATCGTCGCCGACGCCAAGACCGGGCAGGTGCTGGGCACCCACATCGTCGGCGACAGCGCGACCGAGCTCATCGCCGAGCCGGCGCTGACGCAGCTCTTCCAGGGCGACGCCTGGGAGATGGGCCGCAACATCCATCCTCACCCGACGTTGAGCGAGGCCGTGATGGAGGCGGCGATGGCCGTCGACGGCCACGCCATCCATTTCTAACCGGCCATGGCCCAGACGACGAAGACGCGCGAGCCCTCCTTCACGCCCGAGTGGCGCTTCCAGGAGCCCGTCGCGTGGCGAGACACCGACCTCGACGAGAACGTCCTCACCGAGTGGTTCCGCTACATGCTGCTCGGCCGGCAGATCGACTATCGCTTCCAGGTCCTGAACCGGCAGGGCCGGGCGCCGTTCATCATCTCGTGCGCCGGCCACGAGGCCGCGCAGATCGGCGTCGGCTGGCCGCTGAAGCCGAAGTACGACTGGCTCGCGCCGTACTACCGCGACGTCGTGCTGTGCATGCGCATGGGCATGACACCGCTCGACCTGATGCTTTCGGTGCTCGCGAAGGCCGCCGACCCCGCGTCCGGTGGCAAGCAGACGCCCGGCCACTTCTCCGACTCGCGCCTGAACATCACCTCCGGCGGCTCGCCGGTGGCGACGCAGATGGTGCGCGGGGCGGGCGTCGCCTACGCGCTCAAGATGGACAAGACCGACAAGGTGCTGCTCACCTGCTATGGCGAGGGCGCCGGCGCCGAAGGCGATGCGCACGAGGCCTTCAACTTCGCCGCCATCTACAAGCTGCCCGAGGTCTTCGTCTGCGAGAACAACGGTTTCGCCATCTCGACGCCGTTCAGCAAGGAGTACGCGATCCAGCACGTGGCCCAGCGTGCGGCGGGTTACGGGTTTCCCGGCGTCACGGTCGACGGCCGCGACCCGGTCACGTGCTACGCGGTCTCCAAGGAGGCGGTCGCGCGGGCCCGCGCCGGCGAAGGACCGACGCTGATCGAGTGCCTGGTCGACCGCCTCGGCGCGCACTCGTCCGAGGACGACCAGCGTCGCTACCGCTCCCAGGAGGAGATCGACCTTCTCACCCAGAACGATTGCCTCGAGCGCTTCAAGAAGCGGCTCGTAGACGAGGGCGTGCTCGCGGCCAAGCAGGTCGCCGAGTACGAGGAGCAGGTCAAGGAAGAGGTCACCGCCGCCACCAGGAAGGGCATGGAGGCGGACGACCCAAAGCCGGAGGACGCCCTCACCAACGTCTACGGCGTCGACGTGCCGAAGGCCATCGACCCCGCGACCGGCCTCGAGACCGAGGAGATGAACATGGTCCAGGCCCTGCGCTCGAGCCTCCTCGAGGAGATGGAGCGCGACGGCCGCGTGATGGTCATGGGCGAGGACGTGGGCAAGAAGGGAGGCGTGTTCCTGGTCACCGACGGCCTGCGGGCGAAGTTCGGCGAGGACCGCGTGATCGACACGCCGCTCGCCGAGTCCTCGATCGTCGGTGTCGCCCTTGGGCTGGCGGTCGCCGGCAAGCGGCCCGTGGCCGAGATCCAGTTCACCGACTTCGCGCACATGGCGTTCAACTCGGTCACGAACGAGGCGGCAAAGTACCGCTATCGCAGCGACGGCGACTGGACCGTGCCGATGGTCGTGCGCGCGCCGATGGGCGGCCATGCGCACGGCGCGCTCTACCACTCGCAATCGATCGAGGCGCGGTTCGCGACGCCGGGGCTGAAGATCGTCATCCCCTCCACGCCATACGAGGCGAAGGGGCTCCTGCTGGCCGCCATCCGCGACCCCGACCCCGTCCTCTTCTTCGAGCACAAGCGGCTCTACCGCATGTTCAAGGAGCCGGTGCCGAAGGGCGAGTACCTCATCCCGCTGCAGAAGGCGCGCATCGCCCGCGAGGGCAGCGACCTGTCGGTCTTCTGCTACGGGCTGATGGTCCACTACGCGACGGAGGCCGCGAAGGCGCTCGAGGCCGACGGCGTGAGCGTGGAGATCGTCGACCTGCGCACGGTCTACCCGCTCGACAGGAAAGCGATCATCGCCTCGGCGAGGAAGACGGGCAAGTGCCTCGTGCTCTACGAGGACAACTTCAGCGTCTCGGTCGGCTCCGAGGTCGCGGCGCTCATCGCCGACGAGGCGTGGAAGTGGCTCGACGCGCCGGTGAAGCGGTTCGGCGGGCTCGACGTGCCCTCGATGCCGTACGCGGCGCCGATGGAGGAGTACTTCATGCCGACGCCGGACAAGATCACGAAGGTCCTTCGGGAGCTGGCGAAGTACTGATGGCCGGCAACGAAAGACATGGGTAAGACGACACGCGTCGTGATGCCCCAGCTCGGGGAGTCGGTGCACGAGGGCACGATCTCGCGCTGGCTGGTCAAGCCGGGCGACAAGGTGGTCGAGTTCGAGCCGATGCTCGAGGTCGACACGGACAAGGTCAACGCCGAGGTGCCGGCGCCGGTGTCGGGGATCCTGAAGGAGATCCTGGCCAAAGAAGGGCAGACGGTGCAGGCCGGGGCCGAGATCGCGGTGGTGGAGGTCGGCGGTGACGGGAAGGTGACCGCGACCCCCGAAGCCCCGGCCCCAGCAGCGAAGACTGAACCCACAACGGTGCAAGAGGCTCGTCCCTCTCCCGCGCCGGCGGAAGAGGGCCGGGGTGAGGGTCGGGAAAGAGAACATCGCTACTCCCCGGGCGTGCAGATGGCCGCCTCTGAGCTCAAGGTCGACCTCTCCCAGGTGACCGGCACCGGCCTCGGCGGCCGGGTGACGCGCAAGGACGTCGAGGGCTACGCCGCCAGGGCGAAGGCCGGCCCCCAGCCGTCCGCCGCGCCCGCGCCTGTCGAGCCGGTGCAGAAGACCGAAGGCGACGAGGTCGTGCAGCTCACGCGGGTCCGCCGCCTGATCGCCGAGAACATGACCCGCGCCAAGCAGACCATCCCCCACGCCTGGCAGACCCAGGAGGTCGACATGTCGGGCGTGGTCGCCAACCGCAACGCCAACAAGGCGGGGTTCCAGAAGCAGGAAGGCTTCTCCCTCACATACCTGCCGTACGTCATGGCCGCGGCGATCTCGGCCCTGCGCGAGAACCCGCACGTCAACGCCACCTTCAACGAGACCGAGCTGCTGGTCCACAAGGACATCAACCTTGGCGTCTCGGTCGGCATGGAGGACACGCTGCTCGTGCCGGTGGTGCGCAAGGCCGACAGTCTCTCGATCGCGGGCCTGGCCCGGGCCGTCAACGATCTCGCCACCCGCGCCCGCGGCAAACAGCTGAAGGCCGACGAGCTGGTCGGGGCCACCTTCACGGTCAACAACTCCGGCACGTTCGGCACGCTGTTCAGCTACTCGGTGATCAACCCGGGTCAGGCCGGCATCCTGACCATGGAGGCGATCGTCGAGCGGCCGGTAGCGGCGCAAGGGATGATCGGGATCAAGCCGATGATGTACCTGTGCTTCTCGTTCGACCACCGCGTGCTCGACGGGCTGCAGGCGGCGCGCTTCCTGACCGCCTGCCGGAAGTGGCTGGAGGCCGTTTCTCTGGAGACGCCGGTTTACTGACCTGATTCCGTTCTAAGGGATCACTCAAACGCGGTCGTGCGTTGGATGATTACCCCGCCGCCTGCGTGGGTGGCAAGGAAGGTGAGGGTCATGGCCCGCCGGCGAATCCTCGCGTCGATGACGGCGCTTCTGGCTTCACTCCCGCTCGCCCTGGCGCCGCTCCCCACGTCCGCGCAAGGCCAGACGCCGCCGGTGAGCCACTACCGCGCCATTGACCTCAACCACGGCTCCACTCCACCCCGCGCGCACCCCGGCCGCCAGGCCGTGCTGCCGGCGCGACCGTCCGACCGGGGCGCCCTGACGGCGGCCAAGTATCGAGTCGAACACCCTAAGTCCGGCGCCGGTTCCGGTTTCCTGGCCGCCGGCTCACCGTGCACATCGGTCATACAGACGGTCAGCCCCGCCTCGCCGCAGGCGCCCGGCGCCGCCGTCACCTTCACCGCCTCGGCAAGCGGCTGCGCCAGCCCGGTGTTCAAGTTCTGGATCCAGCCGCCGAGCGGGTCGTGGACGGTGACCCAGGACTACAGCCCGAGCGCGAGCTGGACGTGGAACACCACCGGCCTCATAGCCGGCAATTACAC
Organism: Candidatus Dormiibacterota bacterium; assembly: GCA_035280365.1. Classification (GTDB taxonomy): domain Bacteria; phylum Chloroflexota; class Dormibacteria; order Dormibacterales; family Dormibacteraceae; genus 40CM-4-65-16. Next base: position 14,714 of record DATEGB010000067.1, read on the forward strand.
CGAGGACGTCTACGCGCGCGACGCAAGCTCGACGGCCGCCTACGACACGTACCTGGCGCCGGCGCCGACCTACACCCTGCAGACGCCCACGTGCGCGTCGGTGACGGAGAGCGCAAGCCCGGCCTCGCCCCAGGCACCCGGAACCTCAGTGACGTTCACCGCTGCCGCGAGCGGCTGCCCGAACCCGAACTACAAGTTCTGGCTGCTGGCGCCAGGCGGTTCCTGGACCGTGGTCCAGGACTTCAGCGCCACGAACACGTGGACCTGGAACACGACCGGGCTTGCGACTGGGACCTACACCCTGGACGTCTACGCGCGCGACGCAACGTCCACAGCCGCGTATGACACCCACATCTCGCCCAACCCGACCTACACGCTGCAGGCTCCCGCAAGCTCGCCATGCACGTCGGTGACGGAGAGCGCCAGCCCGGCCTCGCCGCAGGCCCCCGGCGCGAGCGTGACCTTCACCGCCACGGCCACCGGGTGCGCCAACCCCAACTACAAGTTCTGGTTGCTCGCGCCGGGCGGCGCATGGACGGTCGTGCAGGACTACAGCGCGAGCAACACCTGGACCTGGAACACCACAGGCCTGGCCGCGGGCGCGTACACGCTGGACGTCTACGCGCGCAACGCGGGCTCGACCGCCTCGTACGAAGCGCACGTCTCGCCCAACCCGACCTACACCCTGCAGGCTCCCGCAAGCTCGCCCTGCACGTCGGTGACGGAGAGCGCCAGCCCGGCCTCGCCGCAGGCCCCCGGCGCGAGCGTGACCTTCACCGCCACGGCGACCGGCTGCGCCAACTCCAACTACAAGTTCTGGTTGCTCGCGCCTGGCGGCGCGTGGACGGTCGTGCAGGACTTCAGCGCGAGCAGCACCTGGACGTGGAACACGACGGGGCTTTCCGCGGGGACGTACACGCTGGACGTCTACGCGCGCGACGCGAGCTCGAGCGCCGCGTACGAGGCGCACATCTCGCCGAACCCGACCTACGCGCTCCAGGCGCCGGTCACGCCGTGCGCCTCGGTGAGCGAGACCGCCAGCCCCGCCTCGCCGCAGGCGCCAGGCACGAGCGTCACCTTCACCGCGACGGCCACCGGCTGCCCGAACCCCAACTACCAGTTCTGGCTCCTGGCGCCGGGCAGTTCGTGGACCGTCGTCCAGGCCTACAGCACCAACCGGACGTGGACGTGGAGCACCACTGGGCTCGCCTCCGGCACATATACCTTCGACGTCTACACGCGTGATGCAAGCTCGAGCGCGACGTACGACGCCCACATCTCACCCAACCCGACCTACGTCCTCCAGTCGCCCGCGCCGCCGTCCTGCACGGCTGTGACCGAGTCGGCCAACCCGCCCTCGCCGCAGGCGCCCGGGGTGACGGTCACCTTCACCGCCACCGCGTCCGGCTGTCCAAACCCGACCTACAAGTTCTGGCTCCTGCCGCCCGGCGGTTCCTGGACAGTGGTCCAGGACTACAGCGCGGCCAACACGTGGACCTGGAACACGTCGGGGGCGCCGGGCACGTACCTGCTGGACGTCTACGTCAGGCAGAGCGGCTCGACGGCCTCGTACGAAGCGCACATCTCGCCGAACCCGAGCTACCGCGTCGCTTCGGGCTGGAACGGCACCAACGCGCCCGGTGTGTCGGCTGCCGACGAGACGTTCTGCTGCGTCCCACCCGACACGACCGGATCCATCGGCCCGGCCAACTACATCGAGATCATCAACACCACCGTCGCCGTCTACGACCGCAACCTCAACCTCGTCGCGTCGAGCGACCTGGCGTCGTTCTCGAACGCCGGCGGGTTGAACGTGAGCGACCCGCAGATGCAGTACGACCCGCGTTCGGGACGGTGGCTCTACTCCCTGGTTGGCTTCAACAGCAACTTCACGACCACCGAGGTCCTCTTCGGCTGGTCGAAGACCTCGAGCCCGACCGACCTCGTCAACGGCTGGTGCCGCTTCTCGGCCCCGAGCGGGTCGATGCTGCCCGACTACGACAAGCTCGGCCACGACGACAACTTCATCCTGGTGGGTTCGAACTTCTACGACATGAGCCGGTCGTCGCAGCCCTTCGTCACGGCCCAGATCTACGCCATCACCAAGCCCGCGGCCGGTGACACGGGCTGCGCGGCGCCGACCGTCTACGCATTCGCCGACTCCAAGCACGTGCTGAAAAACAGCGACGGCACGCTGGCGTTCACACCGGTGCCGGCGAACACGTCTGACGCGTCGCAGGGAGGCTTCATCGTCGCCGCCCATTCGCCGACCCTGGCGCCGCTGGGGCCGCAGACGAAGATCATGGCCTGGCACGTCACCCGCCAGCCGTCCGGCAACCCGGCGCTGAATGCCGACGGCGATACGACCGTGAGCAGTTTCGACGTCCCGGCCGGCGTGCCCCAGCCCGGCGGCGCGCCGCTCATCGACTCGCTCGACGCGCGTCTCACCCAGGCCGTGGCCCACGCCGACCCGAAGGCCGGCGGCGCGGAGGCGGTGTGGACGCAGCACACGATCAACGGGCCTGGCGGACGCTCGGTCGTCCGCTGGTACGAGCTCCTGCCCGCGACCCGCATGGTGCGCCAGCAGGGCCAGGTCGCCCACGCAACCGATTACGTGTTCAACGGCGCCGTCTCACCGTCGATTGCGGGCAGCGACGCTGTAGTCGTCTATGACCGCGGCGGCGCTTCCGAATCACCTGTGGTCGCCGGCCAGGGCCATAGCAGCAGCGCCGCGCTGGGCGCGCTCGACAGCGGCGAGACGATCCTGGCCGTCAGCACTGGTGTCGACACCGACTTCAGCTGCTATGCGCCCTACGGCCCTCCGTGCCGCTGGGGCGACTACGGGGGTGCTTCGCCCGACCCGCTCAACCCTGGCGTCGTCTGGGCGACCGAGGAATGGTCCGGGCCGAGCTCCTTCGGCTTCCCCGGCTGGGGCACACAGAACTTCGCCCTCGCGACCTAGTCCTTCAGGGCTTCGACCAGCAGGCACGCCGCGCCGGCGTGCGATCCGTTGAGGCCGGCGCCGAGCACGGTGCCGAGCCGACGCGAGACCGCGCGGGGCATCCGCCGTCCCGCCTTGCGCAGGCCCAGACCGCGCTGAATGTCGATGGGCAGTCGCCGCCTCGCCGCCAGGGTGTACAGGACGCCGGCGGTGAAGCGGGAGATCGACTCCCAGCGGCGGACCTGCGCGGCGTCCATGTAGCCGTCCGCGCTGACGAGCCGCAGCCCATTCCGGGCCAGCGCCGCCCGCCACTCCTCGGCGCCCCAGTAGCGGCGGTGGGCCAGCCTGCGGTCGAGCCGGTCCAGGTAGCCGGCCCGCGACGCCCATGGGAGGAGCGGCCCACGCAGGCTTACGTGGAATCCGGTGCTGGGAACGGTGAAGACAAACGACCCGCCCGGCTTGAGGACGCGCCCGACTTCCCCGAGCACCGGCTCGATCTCGGGGATGTGCTCCAGCACCGAGTTGGAGAGCACGAAGTCGAAGCTCGAATCCGGCTCCGGCACCGCGTCGCCGCCGGCGACGTGGACCTTCTCGTAGATGCCGAGGCGACGCGCCTGCTCGGCCTCCGCGGGGTCGGGGTCGATGCCGACGAGCGTCCGAGGCCCCACCTCGTCGAGCACGATCTGGGTCAGCAGGCCGTCGCCGCAGCCCAGGTCCAGCCCGCGGCCCCGGGGCAGCCCGTGGGCGACGAGCCGATCGACCTCGACCGCCCGCCACAACGCCGTCGCGGGCTGGAACGGGTAGTCGGTCAGGAATCGAAACAGCAGATTCTGGTTCAGCGCGGCACCTCCGCCAGCGCGCTCAGCACGTCGCCGCGACGGGGCCAGTTGAGGCGGTACAGGTGGTACAGCCCCCGGGCGACGGCGCGGCTCGCGCGCCCGGTGGGGCCCGCCGGCGGTCCGCCGGGCAGCACCTCGATGAGCGAGCGATACAGGGGCGAGTAGAAGGGAAAGCCCCAGCCGCTGACGTCGACGACACGCAGGCCGACGACCTCGAGCTTCCGCTTGAGCTCGACCGCGGAGTAGTTGCGGACGTGGCCAGTCAGCGTCTCCGACGCCCGCATCCTGCCGCTCAGCGTGGAGATGAACACGTACCTGTTCGCCATCGCCGCAACGTTGCGCAGAGCGGCCACGTCGTCGGTGATGTGCTCCATGACCTGGATCGACATCACGAGGTCGAACCTCTCGGGCAGCGCGCGCTGCTCGACGTCGAGCACCTGGAGGAGATGCGCATTCGGCACACGGCGACGCGCCAGCTCGATGCCCTCGCTCGACACGTCGACGCCCGACAGCTCGTAGCGTCCGAGCGCGGCGAGGGCGGCCAGATTCTCGCCGGAGCCGCATCCGACATCGAGGATCGAGCGCACGTCGAGCGCACCGACGCGCCTGACGATGTCCTCGCGGATGTGGCGGTGGACAGGGCCGAGGCGCTGCATGTCTCCCCAGTAGCCCTTCCACAGCTCGTCGTAGGAGGGCTGGTGCGCCGCCTTCATACCGCCACCAGCTGTTTCTTCGCGATCGCCTTGCGCAATGACTCGAGCGTGCCGGCCGCGGTCCGTTCCCAGGTGTACTGCTGGGCGTCTCGCCACGCGTTCTCCGCCAGCTTTCGCCGCAGCTCCGGCGAGGCGGCGAGTCGCTTCACCTGCTCGACGAGGCCGGTCACATTTCCGGCGGGAAAGGTGAGGCCGTTCTCACCGTCGCGGATCAGGTCGTTGTTGCCGGCGATGTCGCTGACCACGAGGCTGACACGCGTCGCCATCGCCTCGAGCAGGCTGAGCGGCATGCCCTCGCTGAACGACGGACGGACGATCACGTCGGCGCGCCGCATCTCGGCCGCGACGTCGGCGACGTGGCCGCGGAAAATGACGAGCCCGTCCAGTCCCAGCTCACGCGTCCTCGTCTGCAGCCGCGCGCGCATCGGTCCGGAGCTCAGGATCTCGGCCCGGAATCCAACACCCTCGTCGCGCAGCCGCCCCAGCGCCTCGACGAAGACCTGCGGCCCCTTGTTCGGCATGTGACGGCCGATGAACATGAGCAGCGGCGTGCCCGACGCCCGCGGCTGGCCTTCGTGGAAGCGGGCGTGGTCGACGCCGTTCGGCACGTCGTCGATCAGTTCCGGAGCGACGCCCAGGTGGAGCATGTGCGCACGCACCGACGGGCTGATCGAGATCACGCGCGTGCAGCGGGCGAGGACGAAGCGCCCGAGCGAGGCCTCGTAGGCGCGCGTCAGGGCCCGCGTCGGCTGCTGCAGCGCCTCGAGGTTGGCGACGTGGCTCGTCAGCACCATCGGCAAGGAGTGGTCGCGGTTCGCGACGGCAGCCGCGAGCGTGGTCTGAAAGTGGAGGCCGTTCGCGTGGAGCACGTCCGGACGGAACGCCGCCACCGCCTTCGCCACCGAGCGGAACAGGCCGGGGGCGAAGCCGACCTGGGCCCCGGCGACCCGGGATAGGTCCCAGATCCGGACCGACTCCGTCTCCAGGCCCTCGAACGGTGCCTTGCCGCGCTCCAGCGCTGTCAGCACGAGCACGCGCACGCCCTCCGCGGCGAGCCGGCGATAGGCCTCCCACACCACGTGCTCAACGCCGCCGGACGACTGCGGCGAGAAGTGGTCGGTGAGCACCGCGACCCGGAGCGGTTCGCTCACACGCGCACTCCCGACACCAGGTCGGCGATGCCCTGGTCGAACGCCATCTCGGCGCGCCAGCCGAGGACGTCGGCCGCTCGCGAGGGGTCGCTCAGCAGGAGCGGGCGGTCGACCTTGCGCAGCCGCGAGGCGTCGGTCTCGACTTCGAGCGGACGACCTACCGCGCGGCCGACGGCCGCGATGACCTCGTGGCCGGAGATCGCGCGACCGCTGCCGACGTTCAAGGTCTCGGTGCGCCCCGCCATGGCGGCCAGCGCCTGCGCCACGTCGTCGACGTGGACGTAATCCCGGCGCGTGTCGATGTTGCCGACCCGAAGCCGTCCGCCGGCCATGACCTGGTCGATCACGGCCGGTATGAGGTGTGGATTAGTCTCGCCGGGCCCGTAGGTGTTGAAGAGGCGGGCCACGGCGACGCGGAGGCCGTCCCGCTTCGCGAACAGCTCGCCGATCTGCTCCATCCACAGCTTGCTCAGGCCGTAGACATCGACCGGTCCGGGCGTCTCCTCCTCGCGGTGCGCATGCTGCGCCGGGGCGTAGACGGCGCCCGTCGAAGCCAGCACGCACGCGGGGCTCGGCGCCAATTTCGAGCACGCCTCGAGCACGGCGGCGGCGCCGGCCGTGTTGACGGAGATGCATTCGCCCGGGTCGGCCTCGCACGCCGGGATGAAGTGGATGGCGGCGAGGTGATAGACCGCCTCCGGCCTCACCCGCTCCAGGAGCGAAAGCACGAAGGCACGATCGCGCACGTCGCCGACCACCAACTCGGCCGGAAGCTCGGGCGGCTGCCGGTCGCGGAACTGCAGCAGGTTGTCGAGGACCACGACCCGCTCCCCCTGGTCGGCCAGCCTCGCGACGAGAGCCCGGCCGATGAAACCGGCGCCGCCCGTGACCAGGGCCGTCATACCGCCGCCACCTTCACCTCGACGTTCACGTCGCCGACGGTGCGGTAGCCGGCCATCGCGACGTCGACGAAGCGCACGTGGAGAACGCCACCAGGCCGCACCGAGGCCGGGTCGAGCGGAACGAAAAGCCAGCCGCTCACGCGCTGCCCCGCGTCCACGTCGCCCGGAAGCTGGGTCGAGCGCCGGTACTCACCGTTGGCCGACGCGCCGTCCGTCGAGACCACCGGCGGCACGGTCCACTCGATCTCATCCGTCGTCGAATTAACGAGCGTGGCGTGGAGCCAGGTTGCTCCGGCGCGGTGGTCGAAGGCGACCTGGTCGATCGTGATCGTCACCCCGCCGAGACTGGAGGTGGCGTTGACGATCGACGTCACGGCATTCGCCGGCGGGACGCGGGCCCCAACAGACGGCGCAGGCGGCAACCCTGCCGCGCCTCCGGCCAGCAGCGCCAGCGCGAGCGCCGCGTAGGCCACCCCGACCGCCTGGCGGGCGCGCCTGGCGGC
>DATEGB010000068.1:0-6469 GCA_035280365.1 Candidatus Dormiibacterota bacterium
CAGCTGAGGAGGGCTGCAAATGAACCTGAGACCGTTGGGCGACCGCGTGGTGGTCAAGCCGGTCGAGCGAGAAGAGAAGACCAAGAGCGGGATCGTCCTTCCGGACACCGCCAAGGAGAAGCCCCAGGAGGGGATCGTCGAGGCCGTGGGCACCGGAAGGATCCTGGACAACGGCACCAAGGTGCCGATGGAGCTCAAGGTCGGCGACAAGGTGCTCTACGCGAAGTACGCCGGCAACGAGTTCAAGCTCGACGACATCGAGTACCTGATCGTCTCCGAGAAGGACGTGCTCGCGGTCGTCGCTTCGAACGGCAAGAAGTAATTCGAGAAGAGGGGAACGCATATGGCGAAAACAGTCACATTCGACGTTGAGGCGCGACAGCACCTCAAGAAGGGCATCGACACCGTTGCCCAGTCCGTACGCATCACGCTCGGTCCGAAGGGCCGCAACGTGGTGCTCGAGAAGAAGTTCGGCGCCCCGACCGTCACCAACGACGGCGTGACGATCGTGCGCGAGATCGACCTCAAGGACCCGATGGAGAACACGGGTGCGCAGTTGCTCCGCGAGGTCGCGACCAAGACCAACGACGTGGCCGGTGACGGCACGACCACGGCGACACTCCTGGCGCAGACCATGATCAACGAGGGCTTCCGCAACGTCACCTCCGGCGCCAACCCGATGCAGCTCAAAGTCGGCATCGAGAAGGCCGTCGAGGCGGTCGTCGACGAGATCAAGAAGCTCGCGGTGCCCGTGAAGGGCCACGAGGACGTCGCTCACGTGGCGGCGATCTCGAGCCAGTCCGATCAGATCGGCACCCTGATCGCCGACGCCATGGACAAGGTCGGCAAGGACGGAGTCATCACCGTCGAGGACAACCAGGCCATCGCCACCGAGCTCGAGGTGGTCGAGGGCATGCAGTTCGACCGGGGCTACATCGCGGCCTACATGGTCACGAACCCCGACCGTATGGAGGCGGTTCTTGAGGAGCCGTTCGTGCTCATCAGCGACCGTAAGATCTCGTCCATCCAGGACCTGCTTCCCGTGCTTGAGAAGGTCGTCCAGATGGGCAAGCCGCTGCTGATCGTGGCCGAGGACGTCGAGGGCGAGGCGCTGGCCACCCTGATCGTCAACAAGCTGCGCGGCACGTTCACCGCCGTGGCGGTCAAGGCGCCCGGCTTCGGGGACCGCCGCAAGGCGATGCTCGAGGACATGGCGATCCTGACCGGCGGCACGGTCATCTCCGAGGACCTCGGCCTGAAGCTCGACCAGACCAAGATCGAGCAGCTCGGCAAGGCGCGCAAGGTGACCGTCAACAAGGACGACACCACCATCGTCGTCGACGCCGAGAACGACGCGAAGCGAATGGCGGCGATCCAGGGCCGGATCAAGGCGATCAAGGCTCAGATCGAGGAGACCACCTCCGACTTCGACAAGGAGAAGCTGCAGGAGCGGCTGGCGAAGCTCGCCGGCGGCGTCGCGGTGATCAAGGTCGGCGCGGCCACCGAGGTCGAGCAGAAGGAGAAGAAGCACCGGATCGAGGACGCGCTGAGCGCGACCAAGGCCGCGGTGGAAGAGGGCATCGTCGCGGGCGGCGGCACCGTGCTGCTGAACGCGCAGAAGAAGCTCGACGGCGGTCTCGCGCTCGAGGGCGACCAGGCGACGGGCGTCAACATCGTCCGTAAGGCGCTCGAGGAGCCGATCAAGCAGATCGCCTTCAACGCCGGCAAGGAGGGCTCGCTCATCGTCGAGCAGGTCCGCAAGGCCAAGGCGGGCGAGGGCTACGACGCCCTCAACGACAAGTTTGTGAACATGTTCGAGGCGGGCATCGTCGACCCGGCCAAGGTCACCCGGTCCGCGCTGCAGAACGCAGCGTCGATCGCGGCCATGGTGCTGACGACCGAGGCGATGGTCACCGAGGTGCCCGAGGAGAAGAAGAACGCGATGCCGGGCATGTCGCCCGACATGATGTAAAAGGCGCGGGGGGATCAGGATCCCCCCGCGAACTAGCTGCGAGCTTTGACGGACCCCCTGCCGTGGCGGGGGGTCCTTTCTTTTCCGGCGGGCTCGTCGACGGGGATGATGCCGCCGATCCCCGCCATCCGCCGGGCGGCGATCGAGACCGCGAACGGCAGGCCAAGCATGAACATGGCGACGATCACCGACAGCGCGTCCGGGAGGCGCCGCGGGTCACCCAGGCCCAGGTAGGTGAGGTAGCCCCCGCCTGCGGCGGTGAGCAGCACGATCAGCGTTGCCGCGCCGATCGCCCACATCCGGTACTCGCGGTAGAGCGGAGGCGCGTTGCGGCTCGCCATCCGCAGCAGCCACCACGCGGTCAGCCCGTTCAGGACCAGGCCGCTGATGAGCGCGCACGCGGCGATCCCGACGCGAAACGCAGTGAGGTGGACCATGACGAACGCGGACGCGTTGACCGCGAGGATGCCGATGGGCGTGATGACGCCCAGGGCTAGAAGTACGAGCTCCCTGAGTCTTCGGCTAGTGGCCGCAGCCGCAAGCCTGCGCGCCGCCAGCGTCGTCGCCCGTGTCGAACGAATGGCCGCAGGAGCAGGAGTGCACGGCGTTCGGGTTGTGGACCGTGAAGCCGGCGCCCATCAGGCTGTCGACGTAATCGATCTCGGAGCCCTGGATGTACGCGACGCTGAAGTCGTCGACCAGGATCTGCACGCCGTCGTGCTGGATCACCACGTCGTCAGCGCGCCTCTGGTCGTCGAAGGCCATGCCGTACTGCATGCCTGAGCAGCCGCCGCCGCTGACGAAGATGCGGAGGGCGAGCTGTGGGTTGTCTTCCTTGGCGAGCAGCTCCTTCAGGCGCGTCGACGCTTCGGTGGTTAGGGAGACGACAGCTTGTTCGATCACGGGCTAGATGCTACCAGAGGTCTCAGCGCCGGCCGAGCTTGAAGCCTTTCTTTTCCTTCTGCTCGCCGGCCGTCGCGCCGGCGATGAGCTGAGCCAGCTGCTCGACGCCGCGGGCGATCTCGCTCTTCGGGTCGGTCAGGACCAGGATCTCGCCCTTGACCGCCGCCTCGTCCGGCTTGGTGCCGTCGAAGCCGATCTCGATCGCCAGGTCCTGCTTCAGGGTTCTGACGACGTCCTCTCGACTCACGACCGACTTCGGGACCTTGTTGTTGAGGGCCAGGATGACGCGGCCGGGGACGATGTTCAGCACGTTGGTGAAGATGTTCAGCAGCTCGCCGACGTCCTTGAGCGACGACAGCTCGGGGGTGACCAGCACGAGCACACGCTGCGAGTGGTCGAGGACGCTGATCACGATGTCGGTGAACGCCACGCCCAGGTCGAAGACGATGTACCGGAAGGCGTTGACCAGGATGCCCATCGCCCGATTGACGAGGTCGACGGTGATCAGGTCCGCCTGCTCGGCCCGGAGCACGCCGGGCAGGAGCATCATGCCGCCGGGGTGGTGAAGGATCGCGCCGAGCACCGCTTCCTCGAAGTTCTGCGGCGGCACCTGGCTTGCCGCGGCGAGGCAGCCGGTCGGCGTCAGGTAGGAGATGAGCGCGGCGTGGTTGTAAGGCAACGCCAGGTCGACGAGCAGGACCTCGCCGGGGAAGCGCCGGGCCAGTGACGCGGCCAGGTTGACCGCCATCGTCGTCCGGCCGGAGCCGCCCTTCGGCGAGTAGATCGCGACCGTCGACGCCGCCTGCTCCGGCGCGACCATGCGCGCGCGGGCGATCAGGTTGGGCAGCGTGTCCTTGCGCTGCTCGACGAGCTTGGTGAGCTCGATGAGGGCGTCTGACTCCGCCGGTACGGTCTCGTAGAGAGTCTTCCTGTCCAGCGTTAGGAGCCGGCAGTCTTCGAGGGCGCGCACGCTGGCCGTGCGAGTCTCCTCGGAGATGAGGGCCATCTCGCCGAAGAAGTCGTCCGGCCCCATGAGGGCGATCGTGATCGTGTGGCCGGGCGACTCCTCGACGTAGACCTCGCACCGGCCCGACTCGACGATGAACATCGTGTCGCCGGGGTCGCCCTGGTGGACGATGACCGACCCGCGGGCCGCGGACGCGGGCGCCAGGCGGCGCGCGAGGGCGTGGAGGATGTTGTCCGGGAGCGTGAAGAAGATCGCCACCCGCTCCAGGATCTGGAATCGGCGCCGCAGCTCGTCGGGGGACCCCGAGGTCTGGCTGCCTTCGTTGTCGCTCACGCCGTGGGAATTATAGGTATGGGGTCTGGCGGTTCAGGTCGAGTTCCGGACGCCTTTCGGGCCGTTGGTAGACTTAGCCGCTGCCGGTCCCGTGGTGTAGCCTGGCCAAACACGCGGCCCTGTCAAGGCCGAGAACGCCGGTTCGAATCCGGTCGGGACCGCCAGCAGGCTCCCACCGCGCGGCGGGGCCGCGCGGGCTCGAGACGGAGAGGTGGCCGAGTGGTTGAAGGCGGCGGTCTCGAAAACCGTTATGGGTCACTGGCCCATCGAGAGTTCGAATCTCTCCCTCTCCGCCAGATGGTTTCCGGCGGTCTGCGTGGGAAGTGGCTCGTATGTGGGCAGTTGCGGCAAAATTCGGGCGGTTGCCCACGAGCGATCGCCCCTCGCTAACCCGACGCGTGGTGCTCACCGCCGTGGTCACCGCGCTCGCCATGATGCCTTCGGGCGGCGGTTCGCCCGGCGTCTCCGAGCGCGTGATTCAACCGCAGATGGGCACTCTGACTGGCCTCGAGCTTCCACGAGAAGCGGCGGCCGTTCCACCGACCACATCCTCCTTTTACGTTTATGGCTCATTCATCGACGTCTGCGGTCTTAGCGCGACCACGGAATGTCCTCTTTACGGCGATGCGGCAGTTGAAGCAGTCCCAGCGGCGGGCGGCATGACGATTCTCGACTTTGGTGCGCCGTGTTTCGAGCCGGCAACACTGGCCTGGGGCACGCAACTCTTCAACAGCCAAGGCTGCACGCCGGACACCTCGCTCGTGATCCTGGCCCAGGCATGGCTGCGCGGCTATGAGAGCAACCCCAATCGGTCCGTCTCGCCGAGTTACGTGCTGGCGCTGGGAACGAGCAACAGCCTGACGGCAGCGGTGCCCGGCAATGCCCTGACTCCTGCGGAGATGGCGTTGCATGGCCAGACGTGGTTCACGTCGGTCATCAGTCCGATTGCTGCCGTTGCCCAAAGCCTTCCGTCCCCCGTGACCATCTGGGCCGGCGACGACATCGAGGAATCAAGCGATGGCAACTGGTACGACGGCCCCACGACGACCGCCTGGGTTGACGCCTACGCAGCGGCGTCAGGCGCTTCCAAGCCGTGCGTGCCGACCCGGAGCGCCCTGATGGTCGACTACGGCGACTACGTCCCCAATGAACCGGGTTGGTCGCCCGCCGCGGTCTACCACGTCTCCTGGCAAGCTGCGCCGGCCTGCCCAATGCCAGAGATTTACCGCACCCCGAATGCAGGCGAGTGGCAGAGCCTGAACCGATACGCCCTGAGTGCCGGCCTCCCGCAGCTGCAGTTCACGGGTGTCCTGTCGGAAGATGGCGCCGACGGAAGCCTCTCCAGCTCGGGCAGCTGGAACAGCCTCAGAACCGCCACCGGTCAAGCGGCGCCGTATATGAGCGTGATTGGCGGGACAGGGCCAATCCCGCCCGAGGTTCCAGACGCGCCCACGGCGGTCACGGCAGTTTCCGGTCCGGGCCTTGTCACCCTCGGCTGGTCGGCTCCGGCCTGGGATGGAGGTGCAGCAGTCACGACGTACACCGTGACTGTGTACACCGGGTCCATCCAGGCCCAGGAGGTGAAGTTCAGCGGCTTCCCGGCCCCAGAGACGGTCATAGTCACGGCCCTGGCCGACGGCGCTTCGTACACGTTCTACGTGAGCGCGACCAACAGGGTGGGAAGGGGGCCTCAGTCCCTGCCGTCCAACAGCGTGGTTCCGGGCGCTCCCTTCCTTTTGCGCTGAAGCAGACCGGCTCGGTCGTCGGGGTCGCACAACAGCTTGTCCTCGTGCCAGTACGGAAGGTCGTAGGCGCCGTCACCGAGCTTGCGGAACCGCCACGGCTGGGCGTTGTGCGGGCTCGGGGCGCGGAGGCCGGCTCCGAGGACGGCACGATCGGGCATGGTGGATGCACAGTATGTGGCGATGCCTGACCGTTTCCGCGGCACCATGCGCTACTTCCGGCCGGAGAAGGCCTCGGGCCTCGCGGTGATCGACGTCCCGGCCGCGGTCGCGAAAAGGCTCGGCGGGCTCAAGCAGATGCGCGTCAAAGGACGCCTCAATGGCGTCGAGTTCACGTCGAACACGATGCCGGCGGGAGGCGGAGTCCTCGCCCTGAGCGTCAGCAAGAAGATGCTGGACGCTGCCGGCCTGGGGGTCGGCGCAACCGCGTCGGTGGAGATCGAGCGCCTCTAGGCCAGCAATCCCGGCTCGGGCCGCGCCAGCCGTCCCGCGCGGAGCAGCCTGTCGATGGTGCCCGGAGGAATCGGCCAGCTGAACCAGGACGAGAGCTCG
>DATEGB010000069.1:0-10914 GCA_035280365.1 Candidatus Dormiibacterota bacterium
GGGGAACGTGGCCGTGCACAGCGTCCGTCTGCCTGGTTTCGTCGCCGACCAGGAGGTCATCTTCGGCCTGCCCGGCCAGACGCTGACCATCGCGCATCGGACTACGAGCCGCGAGGCGTACGTGCCGGGTGTGCTGCTCGCCATCCGGCGCGTGACGTCTGAGCCACGCTTCTATCGCGGCCTGGACGAGCTGTTGGGTTTGCACGTTGGCTAGCGTCCAGGTCTGGCAGGCGCAGCTGACGGCCAACGACTTTCCTCCCGTCTGCGCGATGACGGGGCAGCCCGCGGAGATGTGGCGGAAGTTCACTTTCACGAAGACGCCGCCATGGGCGTTCCTGGTTGGCGGCGTGCTCCTCTCGGCCGCCCTCGCTGAGCGTGCGACCGGCTATCTGCCGCTCACCCATGCGAGCGCCCAGAAGGTGAACATGGTCCGCTGGATCTTCGCGGGCCTGCTCGCCCTGGGCTTCGTCCTGTGGGTCGTCAGCTTCGTCGTGGCGGCCAACTCGACCGGCCCGGCGTGGGGACTTCTCTTCCTGGCGGGGCTTGGCGCGATGTTCGCCGGCGTGATCGGAATGCTGGTCGGTCGCGGGGCGATGGGGCCGAGGGGAAGGCTTCTCGATCCGCAGCCGGGCTACCACCAACGCCTTATCGAGCTGAGCAATGTTCATCCAGCGTTCGTGGCGGCCGTGCAGCAGCACCAGCAAGCGCGCGCGGCGCAGACTCCGCGCTAGCACGCTATGGCGAAGCCGCACTCTTCGAAGTAAACTGACCCACGTGCCCACCTCCAAGCGATTAAACGTTGCTGTCGTCGGCGCGACCGGCATGGTCGGCAACGAGATGCTCCACGTGCTGGCGCAGCGCAGCTTTCCGAGCGAGCGCGTCGTCGCCCTCGCGTCCGAGCGTTCGAAGGGCCTGACGGTTCCCTATGACAACCGGACCCTCGAGGTCCAGGAGATCAACGAGTCGGCCTTCAAAGGCGTCGACGTGGCTCTGTTCGCGGCGAGCGGCGACATCGCGCTGATGTATGGACCGTTCGCGGCCGAGGCCGGGGCGCTCGTGATCGACAACAGCTCGGCGTGGCGGATGAAGGACAACGTGCCGCTGGTCGTGCCGGAGGTCAACGCCGAGGACATCCGCACCAACGAAGGCATCATCGCCAACCCCAACTGCTGCGCCATCCCACTCACGATGGTCCTCAACCCGTTGCGCAAGAAGGCCGGCCTCGAGCGGGTCCTGGTATCGACCTACCAGTCTGCGTCCGGAGCCGGCCGGCAGCTCGTCGACGAGCTCGAGGAGCAGACCAGAGCGATCGCCGAAGGCAATGAGCCGCCGGTGGCCGCGTACCCGTACCAGCTCGCCTACAACGTGGTGCCGGGCGGCTGGCACCCCGACGCCGGCGGCTACAACGAGGAGGAGGTCAAGATCGTCAACGAGACGCGCAAGATCCTCCACGACCCGGAGCTGCGGATCGCCGCCACGTGCGTGCGAGTGCCGGTGCCCGTCGGACACGGCGAGTCGGTCTTCATCGAGACCAGAGAGAAGATCACGGTCGACGAAGCCCGCATGCTGCTTGGTGAAGCGCCCGGAGTCATCGTCCACGACGACGCCCCGGCGAAGATCTACCCGACGCCTCACGACGTCGCGGGCAAGGACGAGGTCTACGTCGGCCGGATCCGCGAGGACTCGTCGACAAGGCGCGGTCTTTTGCTGTGGATCGTCTCGGACAACCTGCGCAAAGGCGCGGCTCTCAACGCTGTGCAGATCGCCGAGCAGGCCATCGAATTGGGAGCACTGGGAGCTGTGAAGGCATGAGGGAGGCCGGCGCCGCCCCGAAGCCTGCCCTCCCCCGTGGTCGAGTGACTGGGCGGGCGCCGATTGCATCATCGTTTGTGATGGCCTGGGAAACCCATGCCATCGGGCGGCGCGGGCCTTTGCCCGAAAATCCGCACCCTAACACCGCGATTTTCGCGCGGTAAAGGTAGGCGACATGGCCAAAGAGATAGGTCGGCTGCTGACGGCGATGGTCACCCCGTTCAAGGAGGACGGCTCGGTCGACTACAGGGGCGCGGCGGCACTGGCACGGTTGCTGGTCGCCGACGGCTCGGACGGCGTCGTCGTGTCGGGCACGACGGGCGAGTCGCCGAGCCTGAGCGACGCCGAGAAGATCGAGCTGCTGCGGGTGGTCAAGGACGCGATCCCAGGCAAGAACGTGGTCGCCGGCACCGGCAGCAACGACACGCACCATTCGGTCGAGCTCTCGAAGCTGGCGATGAAGGCGGGCGCCGACGCGCTCCTCGCCGTCGTCCCCTACTACAACAAGCCACCACAGGAGGGCATGTACCAGCACTTCAAGGCGATCTCCGAGGTCGGCCCCACGATCATGTACAACATCCAGGGCCGGACGGCGATCAACATGACCGCCGCGACGACGCTGCGCTGCGCCGAGCTGCCCGGCGTCATCGGCGTCAAGGAAGCGAGCGGCGACCTGGACCAGATCGGCCTGGTCTGCGCGGGCAAGCCGGAGGACTTCAAGGTGTGGAGCGGCGACGACAGCTGGACGCTGCCCATCCTCGCGGTCGGCGGCTACGGCGTGATCTGCGTCGTCTCGCACATCGCCGGCCGATCCATGAAGAAGCTGATCGACGCGTACACGCGAGGCGACAACGAGATCGCGCAGGACGTGCACCACGGACTCCTGCCTGTGATCAAGGCGCTGATGACGACGGCGGCCAACCCGGTGCCTATAAAGTCGGCCTTGAACGAGATGGGATTCCCCGCGGGGCCGTTCCGGCTTCCGTTGGTCCCGCTCACGGACGACCAGCTGAAGTCGGTGATGAAGACGATCCGCGACGCCGGCGAGTTCATCACCTTCGGCTACGGGGTCACCGCGGGTTCAAGGCGAAGCCTCTGAACCGGTGGGCTTAAGCCCGGAGTCAAAGTCGCTTAACGCACGTGTGGAGCTGCTCCAGCTCCACGAGACCATCAGGTCGTGCAAGAACTGCGGCCTGCACGCCACGCGCACGCAGGCCGTGCCGGGGATAGGGCCGTGCCCGGCGGACGTGATGATCGTGGGCGAGGCGCCGGGCTTCAACGAGGACCGCCAGGGCGAGCCGTTCGTCGGCGCGGCCGGCCAGCTGCTGGACACGCTGCTGGCGCGCATCGGCCTGAGCCGCGCCGACGTCTACATCACCAACGTGCTCAAGTGCCGGCCGCCCATGAACCGCGACCCGATGCCGAACGAGGTCGAGGCGTGCTCGCCATACCTGAAAGAGCAGCTGGCGCTCGTTAAGCCCAAGGTGGTGCTGATCCTCGGCCGGCACGCGCTGGAGAGGTTGATGCCGGGCCAGGGGTCGATCTCGCGCATTCACGGGAGCCTGATCCGCCGCGGTGACATCGCCTACGTCCCGCTGTACCACCCCGCGGCGGCGCTGCACAACGGGTCGCTGGTGGCCGACCTGGAGCGAGACTTCGACGCCCTGAAGCGCTACCTCGATCAGCTGCTGGCCCCGCCTCCGCCTCCCGTTCCCGTCGCCGCTCCGAAGCCGGAGTCAGAGCAGCTGCGTCTTTTGTGAGAGTCCCCACGAACTCAGAGCCTTCGGAGTGAGTTCGCGGGGGCCCCTGCGCAACCGCCTCCGGTACCTCCCGCTCGGCGGCCTCGGCGAGGTCGGCATCAACATGTGGGCGCTCGAGTGGCAGGGCAAGGTCATCGTCGTCGACGCGGGGCTGATGTTCCCGCAGGAGGACATGCCGGGCGTCGACCTGGTCCTGCCCGACATCTCCTACCTCCTGCAGCGCGAGGTGGAGGTCCTGGGCGTCGTGCTGACGCACGGCCACGAGGATCACATCGGCGGCCTGCCGTACGCGCTGAAGAAGCTCAAGGTGCCGGTTTACGGCACGCGGCTGACGCTCGGTCTCCTGAAGCCGAAGCTCAAGGAGCACCGCATACTGCGCGAGTCGGACCTGCGCGAGGTGAGGGTGGGCGATGCGATCCAGCTCGGTCCCTTCCGCCTCGAGACCATCGCGGTCTGCCACTCGATCCCGGACGCGGTGGGATTGAGCATCGAGACGCCTGTTGGACGCGTCGTCTACACCAGCGATTTCAAGCTCGACCCGTCGCCGCCGGACGGCTTGCCCACCGACATGGACCGCTTCCGCCGCGTCGGCGACAGCGGCGTCCTGCTGCTGCTCAGCGACTCCACCAACGCCGAGCGCGAAGGCCGGTCCGGGTCGGAGCGCGACCTGCACACGGCGTTCGAGCGAATCTTCAGCCAGGCGCCCGGGCGGATCGTCGTGGCCAACTTCGCCTCGAACATCCACCGCATGCAGCACCTGGTCCGCGTCGCGTCCCAGTTCGGCCGGCGCGTCGCGATCGTCGGCCGGAGCCTGCGCGAGAACTTCAGGACGGCGCGTGAGCTGGGCTTTCTCAGCGTGCCGGACGGGGTCGTTATCCCGCTCGCCGAGGTCGAGAAAGTCCCGGCGGCGAAGCTGTTGCTGCTGACGGCCGGTAGCCAGGGCGAGCCGATGTCGGCGTTGACACGGTTTGCCGCCCAGAAGCACCCGTTCCTGAACGTGCGCAAGGACGACTGGGTGGTCATCTCGGCGCGACCGATCCCCGGCAACGAGCGGATGGTGCACAAGACCGTGAACAACCTCTACCGCCACGGCGCCCGGGTCTTCTACTCCGAGGTCGGCAACGTCCACGTCACCGGCCACGCACAGCGCGACGAGCTCCGAGAGATGCTCGAGGCGATCCGGCCGAAGTTCTTCATCCCGGTGCACGGCGAGTACCGGCAGCTGATCCTTCACGCCGAGCTGGCGCGCGAGATGGGCATCGGCTCGGAGCGCATCGCCGTCGTCGAGGACGGAGAGACCGTCGAGTTCGAGGCGTCGACGATGACGCGCGGAGAGAAGGTCGGGACGGGGCTCGTCTACGTCGACGGCCTCGGCGTCGGCGACGTGGAGCAGGTCGTGCTGCGTGACCGCCGCCACCTCGCCGAAGACGGGATCCTGGTCGTCACGCTGACGCTCGACCGCGACACCGGCATCGTGCGGGTGGGCCCCGACCTGGTTTCGCGCGGTGTCATCGAGCCGGAGTTGTCGACGCGACTCATGGCCAACGCCCGCAACGCGGTGCTGGACAGCGTCAAGCAGTTCGCGGACTCACGCCCGGAGCTGTCGCTGCTCCAGGAGACCGTGCACGACGCGGTTTCGAAGACCGTGTACAGGCAGACCCGGCGCCGCCCTATGGTGATCCCGGTGATCACGGAGATATGACGGCGTGAAACTCCCGCCGCTGGCGCTTGTCGCGCCCAGCCTGTGCCCGCGCTGCGACCAGCCCGCGATGGTGATGAACCACTCGGGCGAGGAGGTGCGCTGCGCGCACTGCGGGCTGCAGCTGCACCAGTGCGCGCGCTGCCGAGGTGTCGCGGGCCCCTTCGACCGCTACTGCGGCTTTTGCGGCTACGAGATGGTGCACGGCGAGCGCCGGCCCATGTGGTGGAGGCTCTGGTTCCTGGTCCTGCTGCTGCCGGCGGCGCTAGGCCTCGCCTACGGGATCATCCAGGCGCAGGTGCATCACTAGCGGCTGCCGCAGTCAGCGGTTCAGCCGGTGGCCGCACTCCACACAGAAACTGTGCCGGCCCAGGTTGTGGTGACCGCATGAGGGACACACCAGCCTTCGCGGCGGGTCGGCCTGCAGCCAGCGCTCGTTCTCACGCCGGTACCAGATCCCGTCCTCCGGCCCTAGCATCCATCGCCGGCCTTCGTTGTCGAGCACAGCGAGGTCGCGCACCGCGACCCTGAAAGCTCGCGGCTGCAGGCTTCCGGTGCGCCGTTCTTCGACCAGGTCCTTGTAGCGGATCTCCGCTTCGGCGAACGGATCGACAGCCACTAGAGTGTCGCGCCCCCGGCGTTCCTCGCATCTTCGCTCCCTGAGCGGCCTGGCTCCGCCGAAGGCTGCGTCAAGGGGCCCGGCGCCGCCTTGTCACGCATCAAGATGCGCTCCTCGGCGCGCCACCCTTTCCTTGCCTCCGGCCGCCATGGCGCGAATCTGCGTCGGAAGTCGGGTGCGCGACACTCCGCAGAGTATGGCGTTCACGACAAGGTAGAATCCAATCGCCGCCCCCTCGATGCGGGCGGCCCGCAGCATGCGTCGCACCACATCTCGAAGCTCATCTCGGTCAGGCGGTCGCCGCGCCTCCGCGTCGCGCTCCAAACGGAGCAAGCGCGCCGCACGGCCACGCCTCAGCTCGCTCCAGGTCCGCGAGATCCTCGGCGTCCTCTTCCTGCTCGCGGCCCTGCTGGGCCTGCTCGGCATCCTGAGCCACGCCGATTCCATCCTCGGCACGATCCGCGACGGCATGCTTGCGGCCTTCGGCGTCGCGTGGTTCGTGCCGGTTGGCGCCGCGGTCGCTCTCGGCGCCTACTTGCTGTGGCCCAAGGCGCCGCGGCCCAGGACCATCGACGTGCTGGCCGGCGTGGTCGCGGTCGCCTCGCTCGTCGGCCTGTTCGGGCTCGCGGCGCACGCGGGCGGCGTCGTCGGCCGGAACATCGACGACGCGCTCGCGACGCCGTTCACCCAGGTCGGTGCGTGGGGGCTGCTCATCGCGGGGCTTGTGATCGGCCTCATCGTCACCGTCCATTTCAGTCCGGGCGCGCTGCTGGTGTCTGCTGTCGGGGCGCTGCGCGCCGCCAACGCGGAGGGCGCCCGGATGCGCGAGCTGGTCGCCGGCACGGCGACCGAAAAGCCGAAGACACCAAAGCCTCTGCCCGCCACGGCCGACGTGCTCACGCGCTCCGCCGCGAGCTTCGCCACCGCGCCGGCTCCGAAAGTGCAGCCGCGTGAGTGGGAGGTCGACGAACCCGAGCCGGAGCCGGCGGAGGAACCAAGGCGGGTCGAGGAAACGGCTGAACCGGTTTCGCCCGCGCACACGCCCGTCATGCGTGTCGTCGCCGAGCCCGAGGACGAACTGCCCGAGATCGACTGGAAGCTCCCCGCGATCGCCCTCCTGGACACTGTCACGGCCCGGCGCGAGCGCATGGCCGACGAGATCAAGCGCAACGTCAAGGTCATCGAGAGCACGCTGGAGCAGTTCGGCGTCGAGGCCAAGATCATCGGCGTCAACCCAGGCCCGGCCGTGACCCAGTACGAGGTGCAGCCCGGGCCGGGCGTGCAGGTCAAGCGCATCACCGCCCTGCAGAACGACCTGTCGCTGGCGCTCGCCGCCGCGCCGCTGCGCATCGAGGCGCCGATCCCGGGCAAGTCCGCGGTGGGAATCGAGGTGCCGAACAAGTCCGCCAGCCTGGTCACCATCCGCGAGGTCATCGAGACAGCCGCCTTCCGCGAGGGAAGCAACAAGCTCGCCCTCGGACTCGGCAACGACGTCTCGGGCCAGTCGATCGTCGCCGACCTCACGCGCATGCCGCACCTCCTCATCGCCGGCGCCACCGGCCAGGGCAAGAGCGTATGCATCAACGCCCTCATCACAAGCCTCCTCTTCCAGGCGACGCCCGACCACCTGCGCATGCTGCTGATCGACCCCAAGCGCGTCGAGCTGACCGGATACAACGGGCTGCCGCACCTGGCGTTGCCGGTGCTGGTGGAGTCACACCAGGCGGCGGCGGCGCTGCGGTGGGCGGTGGCGGAGATGGACCGCCGCTACAAGCTCTTCTCGAGCGAGGGCGTGCGCAACATCGCGGGCTACAACGACAGGGCCGCGCAAAAGCTGGCCCGCCCGTTGCCCTATGTCGTCATCGTCATCGACGAGCTCGCGGACCTGATGATGGTCGCCGCCGGCGAGATGGAGGAGCTGATCTGCCGCATCGCGCAGCTCGCGCGGGCGGTCGGCATCCACCTGATCATCGCCACGCAGCGGCCGTCGACGGACATCATCACCGGCCTGATCAAGGCCAACATCCCGTCCCGCATCGCGTTCGCGGTGGGCTCCCAGGTGGACAGCCGCGTCATCCTCGACGCGGGTGGCGCCGAGAAACTGCTCGGACGCGGCGACATGCTGTACCAGCCAGTCGACGCCGGCAAGCCGACGCGCATCCAGGGCGCGTTCGTCAGCGACCAGGAGGTCGAGGGGGTCGTCAACTTCTGGAAGTCGCAGGGCGGACCGCGGTACATGGAGGAGATCCTCGAGGAGGGCGCGGTCTCCGAATGGGACGGCGAGCGGCGCGAGGAGCGCAAGCTCGACCCGCTGTTCGCCCGTTCGGCCCGCGCCGTCGCGGCGGAGGGCGCCGCGTCGGTCTCGCTCGTGCAGCGGAAGTTCAACGTCGGCTACTCGCGCGCGGGACGCATCGTCGACCAGCTCGCCGATCACCGCGTCATCGGCGGCTACCAGGGTTCGAAGTCGCGCGAGGTGCTGATGACCCTGCCCGACGTGGACGAGCTGTTGGAGCGACTCGGCATCGAGTAATCCCCTACACGCGCGCAAACTCTTCCTCGGATGAACCTCCCCACCGCGCTCACCGTCAGCCGCCTGGTCGCCATCCCGATCCTGATGGCCCTCCTGCTGATCAGCTTTCCGTGGCACGACCAGATCGCGGCGGCGCTCTTCATCGTGTTCTCGCTGACCGACACGCTCGACGGCGAGCTGGCGCGGCGCACCGGCCAGGTCAGCGACCTCGGCAAGTTCCTCGACCCGCTCGCCGACAAGCTCTTCGTCCTGGCGGTCCTGATCGTGCTCGTCCAGGCAGGCCTGGTCGCCGCCTGGGTCGTGGTGGTGATCTTCTCCAGGGAGCTGATCATCACGATCCTCAGGTCGGTGGGAGCGGGCCAGGGCCGCATCATCGCCGCGGCGCCGCTCGGCAAGACGAAGACCGTGACGCAGATGAGCGCGGTGACGCTCTTGATCCTGCAGCGGCCATATCCCGCCCTTGTCCCGCTCGCCGGCATCGCGGTCGCGGTCGCGGTCGTGTTCACGCTCTGGAGCGGGCTCGACTACCTGTGGAGGTTCCGTCACCTGCTAGGGCCGTTCGACACGGCGCGCCTGCGCACTGGCCCTGCCGGCGGCGCACCCGAGGCCTCGCCGGCGGAGGTCGCGGAGGTGCTGGCCGGCACCGGCATGACCGTCGCCGTGGCCGAGTCGATCACCGGGGGCATGATCGGCTCGCTGATCACCGAGCAACCCGGCAGCTCCGCCTACTTCGCGGGAGGCGTGATCGCCTACTCGAACGAGGTCAAGCGCGAGCTGCTGGACGTCCCGGCTTTGCTGTTCGAGACCGTCGGTGCGGTCAGCCGCGAGGTGGGGGAGGCGATGGCGCGCGGCGTCCGGAGCCGCTTGCGGACCAGCCTGGGCGTCGCCGTCACCGGCATCGCCGGGCCGGCCGCCGAGGGGACCGGCAAGCCGGTCGGGCTGACCTATATCGCCGTCGCCTCGGAGGCGCACGTGGCCTCGCGCGAGTTCAGCTTCGCGGGCGACCGCTCCTCGATTCGCCGCCAGGCGGCCACAGAGGCGCTGCGTATGCTCGTGGCCGAGGTGCGGAGGATCACCCAAGCGGGGTCGGTGAAGACGGCTTGACAGCGAACGCTTGTTCGATTACCTTAACAGCCTGCATTGGCACAGAGAAAAAGTCCAGCCACACTTGCCGAACCCCAGGGGCACCCGCGAAATCACGGCGGAGCCTCAGATTTCGCGGGGATTCCGTCTCAGGAGGCAACTAGCAAGAAATTGGAAAAAGACAAAGCACTCGACTCGGCCGTCGGCCAGATCACGAAGGCATATGGCAAGGGCGCGATCATGCGCCTTGGCGAGCACGTCGCCCAGCGAGGCGAGGTGACCGTGATCTCGACGGGCGCATTGCCGCTCGACCTGGCGCTGGGCGTGGGCGGCATCCCGCGCGGCCGCGTGACTGAGCTCTACGGTCCCGAATCCGCCGGCAAGACCACGCTCGCCCTACACGTCATCGCCGAGGCGCAGAAGGCCGGCGGCGTGGCGGCGTTCGTCGACGCGGAGCACGCCCTCGACCCGATCTACGCCTCGCGCATCGGCGTCAAGATCGACGACCTGCTGATCAGCCAGCCCGACACGGGCGAGCAGGCGCTGGAGATCGTCGAGGTCCTGGTCCGCTCCAACGCCGTGGACGTGATCGTCATCGACTCCGTGGCGGCCCTCGTGCCCAAGGCGGAGATCGAGGGCGAGATGGGGGAGGCCCACGTCGGACTCCAGGCGCGGCTCATGTCGCAGGCGCTGCGCAAGCTCACCGCCGCCATCTCCAAGTCCAACTGCGCCGTCATCTTCCTCAACCAGCTGCGCGAGAAGGTCGGGATCATGTTCGGCAACCCGGAAACGCAGCCAGGAGGCCGAGCCCTCAAGTTCTACTCGTCGGTCCGGCTCGACATCCGCAAGGTCGAGGTGATCAAGAACGGCCTCGACTCGGTCGGCGCGCGGGTCAAGGTCAAGGTCGTGAAGAACAAAGTCGCGCCGCCGTTCCGCTCGGCCGAGTTCGACATCCTCTTCAACGAGGGCATCTCGCGCGAGGGCTCGCTGATCGACGCGGCCGTCGAGCACGGGATCTTCGAGAAGAGCGGGACGTGGATGTCCTATGGCGAGCAGCGACTGGGCCAGGGCAGGGAGAACGTACGCAACTACCTGCGTGAGAATCCGAGCCTGGCGGCGGAGATCGAGGCTAGGGTGCGCGAGAAGGCCGCGGCGGGGACCGCGCCGCTGAAACTGGGCGCCCCGGCGCGGACTCCGACCGGTGCCGCGGAGGAGTTCTAAGCCTCCGCCAGGTTCGGCCGGCCGGGGGCGCACTTCCGCAGGCCGGGCGCGCGCAGGGCGCACTTCCGCAGGCCGGGCGCGCGCAGGGCGCACTTCCGCATATGACGCCGGGGTCCGGCTCCTGGCCCGGCGAGCGCATTCCCGCGCCGAGCTGAGGCGGAAGCTCGGCCGCCGCGGCTACGACGAGGCC
>DATEGB010000070.1:0-73575 GCA_035280365.1 Candidatus Dormiibacterota bacterium
GTACCGCGACGTCAACATCGCGCTCGCCAACCAGCTCGCCCTGTACGGCGCGAGCCGCGACGTCAACGTCACCGAGGCGTTCCGGGCCGCCAACTCGCAGCCTTACTCGCACATCCACCGGCCGAGCATCGGCGTCGGGGGCCACTGCATCCCGGTCTATCCGCATTTCCTGCTCGGTGACGTCAGCAACGGTGAGCTCAGCCTGGTCCGCGACGGCCGTTCGACGAACGACCATATGGCGAACGTCGGCCTGGGGCAGCTCGAGGCTGCTCTCGGCGGTCTCCGCTCTCGCCGCGTGCTCGTGCTCGGCGCGGCGTATCGCGAAGACGTGAAGGAGCTCGCCTTCTCGACGGTGTTCCCGGTGGTCGAACTGCTGCACGCAGCGGGAGCTCAGGTCCTCCTGCACGATCCGCTGTTCCACCCCGACGACCTCCGCGCGCTGGAGGCCGACGTCGTCGAGAACATCGACAGTGTGGACGCGCAAGGTGTCGACGCGGTCGTCGTCCAGGCGTGGCACCGTGACTTCCACGGCCTCGACTGGGCCCGCTTCAAGGGGCTGAAGGCCGTTCTCGACGGACGCGGGACGATCGATGAAGCCGCGGTGAGGCGCGCCGGCGCCGCCTACATCGCGATCGGCATCTCCGAAACCCGCGCCGGCGCACCGAAGTAAGGCGCCTCGAGCAGCCGTTGCAATCGCTCGAAGGCCTGAAAGGCGGTGCGAAGCCGGGGCCGCTCGAACATAATCGGGCCCCCAACCATGAGCAAGTGGATCGCGGCAATCGCCGTGCCTGCCGGCCTCGCGCTGGCCCTGGCGACCTCCGCAGAAGCGAGCACCACCTCCATCCAGGCCTCTCCGGCGAGCTCTGCCCTCGGCCAGACGGTCACGTTCACCGCCACCTTCATATCGTCGTGTGCGGGCACCTTCAAGCCGCACTACTTCACCATCGACGGCCAGAAGTACTTCGGCCAGCTCGTGACGAGCGGTCAGAGCGGCACCGAGACTTACTCGATCTCGACTCTGGCCGCCGGCACCCACACGGTCAGGTACTACTGGCAGACGAGCACGGCCACCTGCATCGGCAGCGCGTCGATGAGCTACACCGTGAGCGCTACGCCCGCGGCCAGCCCATCGCCGACGCCCAGCCCATCGCCAGCGCCGAGCCCGTCGCCGTCGCCGAGCCAGAGCCCGTCGCCCGTCTCCTCCCCGTCCGCGGTGACGCTGGCCGCGAGCAAGCCGAGCGACCCGTCGCTGCTCGGCTACCTCGGCGGCGCGCTGATCGTCCTGGTCGTCATCGCCGGCGTCGGGCTCATGGTCCTGTCCCGCCGCTAGGCGAGAGCCTGCTCCAGGTCGGCGACCAGGTCGGCCACGTCCTCGACGCCCACCGACAGCCGGATGAGGCCGTCTCCCACGCCCGCGCGCGCCCGCTCCGCAGCCGGGATGGAGGCGTGCGTCATCCGCGCCGGGTGCTCGGCCAGCGACTCGACCGCGCCCAGCGACTCGGCGAGGGCGAAGATCTTCAGCCGCTCGAGAACCCGGAAGGCCGCCGCCTCGTCGGCCACCTCGAAGGTCACCATGCCTCCGAACCGCCGCATCTGCTTCGCTGCCACCGGCCGCTGCGGGTTCTCGTCGAGGCCCGGGTAGTAGACCCGTTTCACGGCTTTGTGGCGCGACAGCGCCTTTGCGATCTCCACAGCGTTCTCGCATTGGCGCTCCACGCGTAAGGCAAGAGTCTTGACCCCGCGCAGCAGCAACCAGCAGTCGAACGGCGACGGCACCGCGCCGACCGCGTTTTGGTGGAAGCGGAGCTTGCGCTCGACCTCGTCGTTGCTGGTCATCAGCGCCCCGCCGACGACGTCGCTGTGGCCGCCGAGGTACTTCGTGGCGCTGTGCACGACGACGTCCGCGCCGAGATGGAGCGGCTGCTGCAGGTACGGCGTGGCGAAGGTGTTGTCGACACAGACGATGGCGCCGTGGCTGTGCGCGATCTCGCTCACCGCGTCGATGTCGACCACGCGCAGCAGCGGGTTCGTGGGCGACTCGAGCCAGAGCATCCTCGTCCGCGGCGTCATCGAGCGCTCCACCGTGTCGAGGTCGGACGCGTCGACCGCGCTGAACTCGAGGCCGTAGCGCTTGAGGACCTTGTCGAAGAGCCGGAACGTGCCGCCGTACACGTCCTCCATGTAGACGACGTGGTCGCCGGGCTCGAGCAGGAGCATCAGCGTCGTCTCCGCGCCGAGCCCGGAGGCGAACGCGAGGCAGTGCCTCGCGTCTTCGAGCGCGGCCAGGCACTGCTCGAGGGCGTTGCGGGTCGGGTTGCCGGTGCGCGAGTACTCAAAGCCCCTGTGCTTGCCCACGCCCTGCTGGGCGAACGTCGTCGCCATGTGGATCGGCTGCACGACCGCGCCCGTCGTCGGGTCAGGCCCCTGGCCGATGTGAAGAGCTCGGGTCGAGAATCCCCAGTCGCCTGGGTCGTCAGCCACGTCCGCGATGCGCCACGAACTCGAGAAGGTCCGCCCGTGTGATCACGGCGACGGGCTTGTCCGCCTCGGTGACGAGCACCGCCTGCTCACCGCGGAGGAGCGGCTCGAAGGCGTCGTCCAGGGAGGAATCGACGGGGACCTGGCTGAGCGGCGCGTCCATCGCGGCCGAGACGGCCGTCGTGACGACGGCCGGGTCGCGGTACACGCGGTCGAGCAGCGTGCGCTCCTGGAGCGTGCCGACGACGCCCTGCCCGTTCGACTCCTCGACCACCGGCAGCTGCGAGATGCCGTAGCGCTGCATCAGGTCGATGGCCTCGCCGACGGACTTACCGGCCTCGACCGTGACCAGCGGCGGCAGGTCCTTGGAGTGCATCGCCAGGACCTCGCGGATGCGGATCGCGCCGAGGCGCGCGAGATAGCCGTTCTGGCGCATCCACTCGTCGTTGAAGAACTTGCTCAGGTAGTTTCGCCCGGTGTCCGGGAAGAGGACGACGATGACCTCGTCCGGGCCGCGGTCGCGCGCGACCGTCAGCGCGGCGTGGAGCGCTAGCCCTGACGATCCGCCGACCAGGATCCCCTCCTCGCGTGCGAGCCGGCGCGCGGCCATGAAGGACTCCTTGTCGGAGACCTGCACGATCTGGTCGACGATCTGAAGGTTCATCGTCCCGGGGATGAAGTCCTCGCCGACGCCCTCGACCTTGTACGGCGCGATGGGCCCGGAGTAGAGCGAGCCCTCGGGGTCGGCGCCGACAATGCGCACCGACGGCTTTTTCTCTTTGAGGTACCTGGCGACGCCGCTGATCGTGCCGCCGGTGCCCATGCCGGCGACGAACACGTCGATCCCGCCGTCGGTCTGCTCCCATAGCTCGGGGCCGGTCGTGCGGTAATGGGCCTCCGGATTGCGCGGGTTGAAGTACTGGTTCGGCTGGAAGGCGCCGGGGATCTCGCGCGCGAGCCGGTCGGCCACCGAGTAGTAGGACTGCGGCGACTCGCGTTCGACGTTGGTCGGGCATATGACGACGTCGGCGCCGTAGGCCTTGAGCAGGCTGATCTTCTCCGCCGACATCTTGTCGGGCATGACGAAGACCATCTTGTAGCCCTTGATCGCGGCCACCATGGCGAGTCCGTGGCCGGTGTTGCCCGAGGTCGGCTCGATGATGGTCCCGCCCGGGCGCAGCTGGCCGGTGCGCTCCGCCTCCTCGACCATGGTCAGCCCGATGCGGTCCTTGACGCTGCCGCCGGGGTTCAGCTCCTCGAGCTTGGCGAGGACCGTGGGCTTGAGGCCCGCGGTGACCTTGTGGAGTCGCACCAACGGGGTGTTCCCGACCAGGTCGAGAATGCTTTCGGAAAACTTCAACGCACCCTCATCGGCAAGTTTATCTCCCGGTCCTCGCGGTGCTCGGCGCCGAACCAGCGGAAGAAGATCACGCCCGCCGCGACGCCGAGCGTGACCTTGCCGAAGACCATCAGGACCGCGCCGGCAATCGTCTGGTCGATCAGGGCCGTGAAGCCGGCGACCAGGCGGGGGGCGTGGACGTAGAACTCGTAGAACGGCACCCGGGAGAAGGTCAAGACGAGGGACACGCCGTCCTGCGGCAGCGTCGCCAGCAGGATGTAGACGAGCTTGGCGCCAGACGACATCCTCCAGCGCGCCGGCTCCGAGGTCGCCTCCAGGATCGGCCAGTAGAGCACCACGCCGCTCGCGATGAACATCAGATGCTCGAGGATGTGCAGCTCCTCGTTGTGGAGCGTGGCGTCGTAGAGCGGCGGCAGGTGCCAGGCGACCATGATCACCGCGGCGACGACCTGGGCCGGCACCGGCTCCGTCGCCGCCCGCAGGCCTGGCACGCGCAGCACCGTACGCACCATGTCGGGCGATAGGCCGAGCAGGAGCAGGGGCGGGGCGACAAAGGCGAGCAGGACGTGCTGCAGCATGTGGACGCTGTCGAGGTAGTAGTCGCTGACGGTGTCGATGGGCGTCTCGAGCGCGAGCCAGAGGACGAAGAGGCCGAACAGGAAGAACAGGGTGTGCTTGCGCTGGGCGTCGCTGGCGCTCCGGGCGAGCAGCGCGTGGCCGAAGTAGAGGGTCAGGAGACCCGCGTAGACGGTCGGGTCGAAAGGCCACGTAATCAGGGGCCCCCGCGAAATCACGGCGAAGCCTCCGATTTCGCGGAGATTTTGATCATCGCTCGCGAGCGGTCACCGCGATGAGCAGCAGCGCCACCACAAGGATGTGCGCGACGGTGCACCACAGGCATATGGCGTTGAGCCGGACCACCTCGATGAAGACTAGATACAGCACCGTCACGAGCCCCATCGCGGACCACGCGACTTGGGTCCATCCCGCGGGACGCGTCCAGACGGCGGCGCTGACCGCGAACCAGACGATGCCGAGCGCGGACGTCGGCACCGAGCTGCCCGCGATCACGGCGTAGGAGCTCGACAGCACCGCCTCGCAGTTGATCGACCCGGACGTGACGCAGGCCGGCGTCACGCCCGCGTAGTGCAGCGCGGTGAGGTATATCGAGACCGCAATCCCGGCGACGCTGAGCGCGATCGCGGCCGCCTGGACGCGAGCCACGGTGCCTACCCCAGCTTCTTTTCCAGCGCCTGGA
Source organism: Candidatus Dormiibacterota bacterium (assembly GCA_035280365.1). GTDB lineage: Bacteria > Chloroflexota > Dormibacteria > Dormibacterales > Dormibacteraceae > 40CM-4-65-16. The sequence goes on from DATEGB010000070.1 coordinate 5,097, forward strand.
TGCCGGGAGTCGAGCACACGGAGGCCGGCCTGTCCGAGGTCATCTTGCAGATGGCCGCCGTGAGCAGGTTGGCGGAGCCGACGATTGCCTTCGCCTGCGCCGTGCTCGGGTCACGCAACTCGTCGGCGATCGGCTGCCAGCTCTGCCCGCCGAGCAGGTCGGGCAAGTACATCGCGGCGTTGAGCACGTAGCGGTTGCCGAAGTCGATGAAGGGGATGCTGCCCGTGCCGTACTTGCCGTAGACCTCTTGGTCCGACGCCGAAGGCGTCTCAAGCGGCTTCTGGTCGCGGTCGGACTCCTCCACGGCTCGAAAGTCGACGTAGTCGCTGGTGTACGTAGCGCCGTGGAACGTGAACGTCGGCGTGTTCGGGAAGACGTCCGACGACGATGACGTCGTGGTGTGCAGACCGGAGAAGGTGCCGAAGCGCGACAGGGCGATGATGAGCGCCCAGCGCTGGGCGGCGCAGTAGGGGCAGTACTCGGCGCCTATGTAGAGCACCTGCGGCTTGCCGGTCGCGCCGGTCAGCGGCGCGCCCGACACCGGCTTGAGCAGGTTGTTGGCGGTTCCCTGGCCGACCGTCTCGAACTCCGAGGTCGGGATGCTCGTGATCTGCGTGATCACGACCTGCGTCGCGTCCGGGCTCGCGTGCCTGGGCTGCTGCGGCGTCACGTACCAGCGGTAGAGGAAGAAGGCGGCCACGACAAGCCCGATCCCCGCGAGCACCGCCGCGGGGAGGACCCACCGCGGCGTGCCCCTGACCGGCTTGCGCGCGGGCTTGCGCACCGCGGCACGCCTCGCGCTCATGCTCTTTCCACCGTGATGGGCTGCGCCAGGATCCACAGGCTCGTCATGGTGTACATGACCATCAGCAACAGCATGGGGTACTGGCTGAGGAGGGCGCGCTGGGCGGAGCGGAACCGCTCCCCCGCCCGCAGGTGCGACAGGTAGACCGCGACCACATGGCCGAGGACGATCAGCACGATCTGGGCGTACCACACTGTCGACGCCTGCGCGAGCGCGAAGCTCGGCTTGTAGCCCGCGAGCGAAGGCAGAAGGTGCCAACCCTTGCCAAGCGGGTCGTTGAGCAGCGGGATGAAGTACTGCGACTGGACCATGACGTAGCTGTAGTTGTGGGCGAGGTTGTAGACGAGCGCGATCGGCACGAGCGTGAGCGCGAACGCCGTCACCGTGGCCCTCATGTCCACCTGGCGTCGGCCGAAGTAGACGACCGCCTCCATGAACGCGACGAAAACGAGCCAGAACGTGACCGTGAGCAGCACCAGGCCCAGCGTGCGCACGAAGAAGAAGCCGAATGAGCGCATCGGCAGCCAGACCGGCTCGAGCGCGACCGTGAAGTCCTGCCACGCGGGCGTCGCCGAGATGCCGTCGAAGGCGAGCGTGCTGAGCATCAGGATGATGAAGCCGACTCGGTCCCACCCGGCAGGCATGGGTTTCAGGAGGCCGACGCCCCAAGGCCGCACGTACACGGCGACAACCCGGCCGTGGTCGTCGCGCTCCGCCTCCACCGGGCCGAAACGGCCGACGATGTCGAACAGCACGGTGAACGCCTCGCAGTGGGTGAGCCACTGGTCGCGACCGAAGAGGAACATGCCCGCAAGCGTGACGAGGGAGTAGACGAGCGCCGCCAGGGCGACGATCGCAGGCCGGTTCGCCATGCCGCTGGTGAGCTCGAGGCAGGCAAAACAGAAGTAGGCCGCCATCGCCGGCCACACGCCGACCCGGGGGAGCGTCCACCGGGGCTGCGCGGGCACGATGCGCCTCGCCACGTCGTGGAGCGCCGCCCACGGGTTGACCAGGTACCAGACGTTCCCGGCGATGCCCGAGACGATCACCGTGATCGCCCACAAGAAGATCCACACAATGTACTCGGCCGGGTTGACGAAGGCGGTCGAGGAGCCGAAGAAGCCGGTGATGAAGGTCGCGAGCAGCGCGACCACGCCAACCACGCCTCCGACGATGCGAGGCCACGGCGAGCGCGCGATGGGCAGGAGCCACCGCGCCTCCCGGCGCGGGTACGCGATCGCCCTGTCGCCTACCTGGTCGCCCGCGAAGAGCACGACCAGGACGAACGACAGGAAAACCACGCCGCCGGCCGCGAACAGGTAGAGGTAAAGGGGGACCTGCAGGTCGAAGCGCTGGCCGAACCCGTGGAGCAGGATCATGGGCTGACCGTCAGCGTGCCCAGGTGCGTGCTCGTCTCCTCCCACTCGAGCTCGCACGTGCACGTCCGGTCGGCCTTGAACGTGTGGGCGGCCGTCTGGCCCGGCTTGACCTCGAACGCGATGTCGTACTCGTGGAGATGGACCTCGCCTTCCTGGTCGCTGGTGACGTTGATGGTGAGGGTGTCGTTCTGATGGGCCTTGAGGTCGCTGGGTGACATGGCTTTAGCCCCCGTCACGGTGAGGTTGAAGGTCAGGTTCTGGCCGCCCTTGTGGGTGTTGGCGTAGATGAGGACGCCACCGGCGATGACGAAGACGATGAGAAGCGCGACGACGATGAGAGCGCGAGTTCTGCTCACGCGTGGTTCCTCCTTCTTTTATCTATGCGGACGCGACGAAGTCGGGTCGCTAGAAGGAGGGCGGTCCTCGCCGGTAGGAGGTATCCAAGACCGGGACGGAAAGCGCGACCTCGACCGCGACCGGCCGAGGCCCCACGGCGACGGCGTGGGTGAGCAGTCGCGGCGCGGGCAGCGGCCGCAGCACTTCGAGCGCAGGCTCCAGCCTGGCCAGCAGCCAGCGCAGCGCCACCGCCGCGAGCATGGCGACGGGCAGCTGGCCGGCGGCGCCCCACATGAGGAGCAGCGGAGCCGAGCTGGCGTGACCGCCGCCGAGCAGCGCTTCGGCGGTCTCCTGGGCCGCGAAGCAGGCGAGCTGGACGGTGTAGAGGATCGAGAGCAGGCGCCAGAAGTAGGGCGCCGACGCCAGGGTCCGGCGGCCCGCGGCCACGCGCGCCACGCCGACGATCAGCATCGCGGCGAGCGTCCCCGCCGCGGCGAGGCCGAGGGCCGTGCGGACGAAGGCCGGGAAATAGGCGTGGGCGCCGGTGCTCTGCAGCTGCTGCGCGGCGGCGCCGAAGCGCAGCTGGTAGGCCATCAGGTGGCCCGCCTGGGCGGCAGCCAGGCCTGCGCCGAGCACCGCCCCGAACCGTCTGCCGGTCACGGGCTCGATCTTAGGCGCCTGCGGCGACGCGGTCGCGAAAGCCGAGCAGCGGCAGGGCGACCGCGCCCAGCAGCTCGGCCCGCTCGACGAAGACGGCGGCGCGCACGTCGACCGTCTCCGCCGCCGCCTGCACGGCGTGGCGCCGGATCGATTCCCGCAGCGGGCGGAGCAGCACCTCGCCGGCCTGGCTGAGCAACCCGCCGACGATCACCCGCTCGGGGTTGACCAGGTTGCACAACCCTGCCACCGCGACGCCGATCTCGCGGCCCGCGTCGGCGACGGCCCTCCGGCAGCGGACGTCGCCCTCCGCGGCCAGCGCGACGATCCGGGCCAGGGGTAGCGCCGCGCCGTTCACCGGGCCGACGAGCTTGACGATGGCGGGTCCCGAGGCCACGGTCTCGAGGCATCCCCGGTTGCCGCAGTAGCAGAGGATGCCGCGCTCGTCGAGGGTGGTGTGGCCGATCTCTCCCGCGGTGCCGGTCGCTCCGCGCAGCAGGCGCCCGTCGATCACGATCCCGGCGCCGATGCCCGTCGCCGCCTTGATGTAAGCGAAGTTCGAGCAGTCGCGGCCCGCGCCCCACGTCAACTCGGCCAGGGCGCCGAGGTTGGCGTCGTTCTCGATCTGGACCGGAACGCCGAGCCGCTGCTCCATCTCCGAGGCGATGCGCAGGCCGACCCAGCCGGGAAGGATGGTCGCCGAGCCCGCGGTGCCGTGTGCCCGGTCGACCGGACCCGGGATCCCGATCCCCGCGCCGATCACCCTCTTGCTGTCGACGCCCGCCCGCGCCAGCACCTCGTCGAACATCCCGGCCGCGCGGTCGAGCGCCTCGACCGCCTGGCGATTGACGTCCAGCTCCTCGCGACGCTCGGAGAGCACCGTGTGGCCGAGGTCGGCCACCGCGACCCCGACGTGGCTGTGCCCGAAGTCGATCCCGACCACCACCTGGCCGGGGTCGCGGAGCGCGACCTGGACGCCGGGGCGTCCGCCGCGCGCCGGGCCCGGCTTGGCGTCGATGTGTATGACGAGACCGGCGTCCTTGAGCTCCGCGATCAGGGTCGACACCGTCGTCCGTGAAAGGCCGGTCGCCCGCGCGATGTCCGCCTGGGTAGTGCCGCCTTGCGTGCGCAGGATCTCGAGCACGCGCCTGCGGTTGCGGTCGCGGAGCCAGGCCAGCGTGCCGTCCGCATTCTTGGTCGACGCCATCTGGCCGTCATCATGGGCGCGCCGCACGGTTTGTCAAGACTGCAAACAAAAAGCTGACGCGAAGTGAACGCTCTCTTGACAAACTCCTGGGCCTGCGCAATGCTGGCGCTGGACCCCAGCTGCTGAGTGGACCTGTCTGCCGGCGCACTCTCGCCCCGCTCCGCCGGGAAGAAGGCAGCAGGAAGCGTGTTGGATTGAGAGGTAGCGCCCATGAAGCTAGCCCGGTTGTTGCCGGTGATCGCCGCCGCGGGTCTGGTGGCCACGGCGTGTGGAGGCGGTGGCGGCGGCGGGACGACCACCGCGACCGTGCCGTCGGACCTGACTGTCAACTCGTTCGACGCCAACTTCACCTACATGCCCAAGCTCAGTGACCTGGCGAAGGCGGGCAGCGGGCTGGTCGGCGTCATCCTTCCTGACACGACGTCCTCGACACGCTACGTGAACTTCGACGCGCCCTACCTGAAGAAGGCGTTCGACGCCGCCGGCTACACGTCGAGCCAGTACAAGATCGACAACGCGCAGGGCAATGACCAGACCGAGATCGCCCTCGCGCAGGCCGACATCACGCAGGGCGCCAAGGTCCTGATCATGGACCCGCTCAACAGCACGGTCGGCTCGCAGATTCAGGCCCTCGCGGCTCAGAAGGGCGTCAAGCTCATCAGCTACGACCGGGCCACGTTCGTCGGGACCAACACCTACTACGTGAGCTTCGACAACGTCCAGGTCGGCAAGCTGATCGGCAAGGGCTTCACCGACTGCATCACGGCATGGAAGGTCAACAGCCCCAAGGTCTTCCAGCTCAACGGCGGTGAGGACTCGGACCCGAACGCCGTCTCGTTCGCCCAGGGCTACAACTCGGTGATCTGGGGGACCACGGACACGCCGCTCGAGGCGGGCAAGACCAACGGCCAGGGCTTCACGCTGGTCGGCGACCAGATCGCCCCGGGCTGGGACAACACCAAGGGCGGCAACATCTTCCAGCAGCAGTTCACCGCGCACCCGAACATCAACGCCACGGTCGAGGCCAACGACGGGCTCGCCAACGCGGTGATCCAGGTGCTCAAGAACAAGGGCGTCGGGGCGAACAAGATCCCGACCACCGGCCAGGACGCCACGCCTGACGGCATGGCCAACGTCCTCACCGGCTACCAGTGCGGCTCGGTCTACAAGGCCGTCTACCTCGAGGCGCAGGCGGCGGTCGCGCTCGCGACCGTGCTTCGCGCGGGGCAGACCCCGCCGTCGGCTCTGGTCAACGGGACCACGTCGCCCCCGAAGGGCGTCTCGGGCAACCAGCAGCCCGCGTTGCTGCTGACCCCGATCTGGGTCGACAAGACCAACATGAAGGACACCGTCATCAAGGACAACTTCGTCGACAAGGCGGCGTTGTGCGCGAAGGTGACGGCGGCCGTCTGCGCATCGGCCGGCATTTCGTAAAGCACCAGCGACAGTGATTTCCGACGCCGCCGCTCATCGCGGCGGCGTCATCTTTTCTTGCGGGAGATAATTTCAGTCGACATGACGGCCGCCACCGCCGAGTCCCGAGCCAATGGCGAGCCGCTCCTCAAGGTCCGCGAGCTCGATAAGCACTTCGGGCCTGTGCAGGCGCTCTTTCACGTCAACCTCGACCTGCCCGCGGGCAAGGTGACCGCGCTGTGCGGCGACAACGGCGCCGGCAAGACGGTGCTGACCAAGCACATCGCCGGCATCTATCAGCCCGACCACGGCCAGATCTTCTGGCAAGGCCAGCCGGTCCACATCCGCAACGCTCGCGACGCGGCGCGACTCGGGATCGAGACCGTCTACCAGGACCTGGCTCTCGCCGACAACCTCGACATCGTGCAGAACATGTTCCTGGGCCGCGAGCGGACCAGCAACGTCCTCCTCGACGAGGACAGCATGGAGCGCGCCGCCAAGGAAACGCTCGCCGGTCTTCGTGTGACCACTGTCCGCTCCATCCGCCAGCCGGTGGCGTCGCTGTCCGGCGGTCAGCGGCAGTCCGTGGCGGTGGCCAAGGCCGTGATGTGGAACTCCAAGCTCGTGATCATGGACGAGCCCACGGCCGCTCTCGGCGTCGTGCAGACGCGCATGGTGCTCGACCTGATCCGCCGTCTGCGCGACCACGGGCTGGCGGTGATGGTCATCTCGCACAACCTGAACGACGTCTTCGAGGTCGCCGACCGTATCGCCGTCCTGTACCTCGGACGGCTCGTCGTCCAGGACGACGCCGCCGCGTTCGACCGCCAGGGCGTCGTCGAGTACATGACCACGGGAGGGCTGAGCCGCAGCGATGGCGCGCGCACCAAGGAGAGCTGACGCCCCGGATGCCGCCGCCGACCTGACGGTCGCGCCCGAGGCGGCCGCGGCGGAGCTACCGCCGGAGGTAGTCGCCCAGTCTTTCGCCGAGTACGCGCGCGCGTGGCTGCTGCGCATAAGGAGCGGCGAGAGCGGCGTCTTGCCGGTGATCGTCGGCCTGCTCGTGATCATGGTCGTGTTCCAGGCGATCAGCCCCAACCACGTCTTCCTCTCCGCCGGCAACCTGGTCAACCTGTTCCAGCAGAGCGCCGTGTTCATGGTGCTCGCGATGGCCGAGGGATTCGCCTTGATCCTCGGCGAGATCGACCTCTCGGTCGGCTACGTGGGGGCGTGCGGAGCGGCGATCACGGTCCAGCTCGTGCAACCGGTGACGACGAAGTGGCCGTGGTGGGCCGCGATCGTCGCCGGTCTTCTCTTCTGCGCCGCGTTCGGCGCCATCCAGGGCACATTGATCACCAGGCTGCGTCTGCCTTCCTTCATCGTCACCCTGGCGGGCTTCCTGATCGGCAACGGCATCATGCTGATCCTGCTCCTGCTCGGCCCGTTCTCGGGCTTCCCGAGCCTTGCCGGCTCGGACCCCAACCTGCTCGCGATCTACAACCTGATGTGGGGCCAGTTCGACCCCGTCTTCTCGTGGATCGGCGCCGGCGTGATGGTCGTGGCGCTCGGCGGCTGGTTCTGGTTCAGCGACCACCGGCGCAGGCGCAGCGGGCTCGTGGCGCCGCCGGTGAGCCTGACCTTGATCAAGATCGGACTGGTCGCGGTCGTGACGCTCATCGTCGTCGCCATCTGCAACACCAACCGCGCCGCGCTCGGCGTGGTGGAAGGCGTGCCGTACGTCATCGCCATCGTCCTCGTCGTCTTCGCCGCATGGACCATCCTCCTGACCCGCACGCGTTACGGCCGCTACGTCTACGCGATCGGCGGCAATCCCGAGGCCGCGCGGCGCGCCGGCATCAACCTCGCCGTCATCCGGACCACCGCGTTCGCGCTCTGCGCGTTCACGGCCGGCATCGGCATGCTGCTGTTCGCCTCTTACCTCGGAGGCATGTCGAACAACGTGAACGGCGGCTCCCAGGTCCTTTACGCGGTGGCGGCGGCGGTCATCGGCGGAACGAGCCTTTTCGGCGGCCGGGGCAAGCCGCTGCACGGCGTGCTCGGCGGGCTGGTCATCGGCGCCATCTACAACGGCATGTACCTGCAGGGCCTGCCGGTGCAGGACCAGTTCATCGTCACCGGCCTGGTCCTGCTGGCCGCGGTCACGATCGACTCGGTCTCGCGCCGGGGCGCCGCCTCGGGGAGCGTGACCCGGATCTAGGTCGAGGCTGGCTCTCAGCCTTGCGCGATAGTCGCGACTATCGACGTTTCACGAGGCCGCGGACGGGGCGTTAGTCGCGACTATCGCGGCGTTAGGGAATGGCCCGATCGGGGTAAACGTTCTTTCGAACAGATGGCAAACACCCCCAAGTCCGAGCTTCTGCCCGTCCTTCCCATGGACGACGTCGTCGTCCTGCCGCACATGTCCGTCACCCTCGCCGTCGAGGGCAGCGACCAGAAGGCTGCGATCGAGGCCGCCCGCCAGGGCAACCGTCTGATCTTGCTGGTCCCCCGGGTCGAGGGCAAGTTCGGGGCCATCGGCACCGCCGCCCGCCTGGGCGAGTCGGCCGAGCTTCCGACCGGCGCCGAGGCCTTCATGATCCGCGGCGAGTACCGCGCCCGGCTGGGCAGCGGCCAGGCCGACATCGGCGGCGCGCTGTGGGTGAAGGCCGACCCCATCCTCGACCCAGAGCCCCCGACCGAGCGGTCGCAGCAGCTGGCGCGCGAGTACCGCGCCCTGCTCGAGAACCTGGTCGAGTCGCGCGGCGTGCCGCAGGTCGTGCAGTTCCTGCGCGCGGCGCGGACGCCAGGCCACCTGGCCGACCTCGCCGGCTACTCGCCCGACCTCACGACCGAGCAGAAGCTCCAGGTCCTGGAGGAGCCCGACCTCGAGAAGCGCCTGGAGACGCTGATCGCGTGGACGAAGGCCATCCTGGCCGAGGCGTCGCTGAAGGAGAAGATCCGCAGCGAGGTCGCCGAGGGCATGGAGAAGACCCAGCGCGAGTTCCTCCTGCGCCAGCAAATGGAGGCGATCAAGAAGCAGCTCAACGAGGGCCAGACGGACGTGGTCTCGACGTACCGTGAGCGCATTGCCGGGGCGGGAATGCCGGAGGCCGTGCTGACGGAGGTCAACCGCGAGCTCGACCGCCTCGAGCGGACGAGCGAACAGAACCCCGAGTACGGCTGGATCCGCACCTACCTCGACTGGATGCTCGACATCCCCTGGAACGTGCGCTCGGAGGACAACTACGACCTCAAGAAGGCGCGCCAGATCCTGGACGAGGACCACACCGGGCTGTCTGACGTCAAGGACCGAATCATCGAGTTCCTGGCCGTGCGCAAGCTACGCCAGGAGCGTGGGCTCGAGGTCCTGGGCGGCCGCGGCTCCGGCGCGATCATCACCCTGGTCGGCCCTCCCGGGGTCGGCAAGACGTCGCTGGGCGAGTCGGTGGCGCGGGCGCTCGGACGCAAGTTCACACGCGTGTCGCTGGGCGGCATCCGCGACGAGGCGGACATCCGCGGCCACCGCCGCACCTACGTCGGCGCGCTGCCGGGCCGCATCGTCCGCGCCTTGAAAGACGCCGGCACGAAGAACCCCGTGATCATGCTCGACGAGATCGACAAGGTCGGCAGCGACTGGCGAGGCGACCCGTCGGCGGCGCTGCTCGAGGTCCTCGACCCGGCGCAGAACCACACGTTCCGGGACCACTACCTCGAGGTCGACCTCGACCTGTCCGAGGTGCTGTTCATCCCGACCGCGAACGTCTCGGAGACGATCCCCGCTCCCCTGCTCGACCGCATGGAACTGATTCGCCTCGACGGCTACACCGAAGAGGAGAAGACCGCGATCGCCCGCGACCACCTGCTCAAGCGGCAGGTCCAGCAGGCGGGCCTGACGCCGGACGAGGTCTCGGTCGACGACGCGGCGATTCTGAAGGTCATCACCGACCACACCCGCGAGGCGGGCGTGCGGAACCTGGAGCGCGAGCTGGGCAAGATCACTCGCAAGGTGGCGACGAAGATCGCGACCGGCCAGCTCACGCCGCCGGTGGCGATCACGCCCGAGCGCGTGCGCGAGTTCCTGGGCAAGGCGAAGTTCGACAACGAGGTCGCGGCCCGGACGGCGGTGCCTGGCGTGGCCACCGGTCTGGCCGTCACCGGCATCGGCGGCGATGTGCTGTTCGTCGAGGCGACGGCGACCGAGGCTTCGAATGGGCACGGCGGCGCGCTCGTGTTGACCGGCCAGCTTGGCGACGTGATGAAGGAGTCGGCGCAGATCGCCCTGTCCTACGTGCGGTCGCACGCCGAGGAGCTGGGCATCTCATCGGAGGAGATCAACAAGTCGTTCCACATCCACGTGCCGGAAGGCGCCGTGCCGAAGGACGGGCCGTCGGCGGGTGTCACGATGACGACGGCGATCGTGTCTTTGCTGACGGGGCGGCCCGTGCGCAACACGGTGGGCATGACCGGAGAGGTCACGCTGCAGGGCCTGGTGCTGCCCATCGGCGGCGTCAAGCAGAAAGTGCTCGCGGCTCACCGCATGGGGCTCAAGGAGGTCATCCTCCCGAAGCGAAACGAGAAGGACATCGACGACGTGCCGCAGAGCGTCCGCGAGTCGATGCAGTTCCACCTGGCGGAGCGGGTGGACGACGTGCTGAAGTTCGCGTTCGAGCCGCAGGCCAAGCCGAAGTTCGAGGTCGCCTGACCCCGCGAGGGCCGGCGCTCGCGGGCTATTGCTTGCGTTGAAGGGCGCGTCTGCCGGCGCTCGCGGCAACCGCGGAATATCCGAGGCAGCAGCAACCTTTGACCTTTCCGTGAGCAACCGAAGCTCGCACGAGATCCTCGCCAACGCCCGCACCATCGCGGTGGTCGGGGCCTCGCGCGACCCGCGCAAGGCCGGCGGCTCCGTCCCGGTCGGACTCCAGCGCCGCGGCTTTCGTATCATCCCCATCAACCCCTACGCCGAAAGACTCTTCGGCGAGCGTGTCTACCGCTCGCTGCTCGACGTGCCGGGGAAGGTCGACATCGTCGACGTCTTCCGCCCTGCCGCGGACGCGCCCGCCATCGCGCGCGAGGCCGCGGCGATTGGCGCAAAGGCGCTGTGGCTGCAGCTGGACATCCGCTCCGACGAGGCGCGTCGCATCGCCGAGGCGGCCGGCATGGACTACGTCGAGGACGAGTGCACCGGCGTGATCGCCTCCCTCTACCGGCTCAGCAAAGGAAGCGCCGCTTAGAGGGCACGCTACCCTCGTGCCGTGACCCCGGAAAGCCCGGTCGTCGAGGTGGACGACCTCGTCAAGAGGTACCGCAGGACGAGCGTCAACGCGGTCGACGGCGTCAGCTTCGACGTCCAAGCGGGCGAGTTCTTCGCTCTACTTGGGCCGAACGGCGCGGGCAAGACGACCACGATCTCGATCCTGACCACCACCCTTTCCCCGACGTCGGGGCGCGTCCGCATCTGCGGTCACGACATCGTCAGCGAGCCGGCGTCCGTCCGCAAGGAGGTCGGGATCATCTTCCAGAACCCGTCGCTCGACATGAACCTGACCGGCGAGGAGAACGTCCGCTTCCACAGCGTCCTGTACGGCCTGTACCCGTACCGCCCGATGCTCCGCCTCATGCCCGCCGCCTACCGCCGCCAGGTCGCCGAGCTCGCCGACGTCGTCGGGCTCGGCGGCGAGATCAGCAAACCGGTGAAGAAGCTCTCCGGGGGCATGCGCCGCAAGCTCGAGATCATCCGCGGCCTCATGCACAGACCCCGACTACTGTTCCTCGACGAGCCGACGAGCGGGCTCGACGTCGCCAGCCGGCGCAACCTCTGGCAGTACATCGGCGAACTCCGGCGCCGCCACGATATCACCATCTTCCTGACCACGCACCAGTTGAACGAGGCCGAGGACGCGGACCGGATCTGCATCCTGGACCACGGTCATGTGGTCGCCTTGGGGTCACCGCGTGAGGTCAAGGCGCAGCTGGTGCACGAGCGCCTTCTGGTCGACGCCGCGGACCGGGCCGCGCTGCGGCGGCGACTGTCCGAGATGAACCTCGCCTTCGCCGAGGAAGACCATTTCGTGGTCCAGCTGGACGGTCGCACCGCCTACGAGGTCGTGCAGGGCATCGGCCAGCCGCTGACGGTTCTGCGCACCGAGGCACCGAGCCTGGAGGACGCCTACCTCCGCATCCTGGCCGCGGGCGATGCGTGAGCTGAACGTCGTCATGGCCATCGCCGGCCGGGACGTGCTCAAGTTCGCACGTGACCCGGGGCGACTCGTGTCCGCGGTGATCTTTCCGTTCGTGATGATCTTTCTGCTCGGCGGCACTCTGCAGCTGAACCTCGGACGCGCGGTGGGCTTCAACTTCATCAGCTTCACGTTCACCGGGTTCCTCGGGATGACGCTTTTCCAGTCCACGGCCCAGGGCATCACCTCCCTGATCGACGACCGGCAGAACGATTTCGCGCAGGAGATCTTCGTGTCGCCGGTGTCTCGCTACTCGATAGTCTTCGGCAAGATCGCGGGCGAGACGCTGGTGGCCATCGCCCAGGTGCTGCCGATGGTCATCTTTGCCGCCGTGCTCCGCGTCCCGCTGACCTCGACCGCGCTCCTCCTCCTCGTTCCGGTGGCGCTGCTCTCGTGCTTCATGGGCGGAGCGTTCGGCCTGGTCCTCCTCAACACCATGAGCGACTCACGAGCCTCCAACCAGATCTTCAACTTCGTCTTCCTCCCCCAGTACTTCCTCGCGGGCCTGATCAGCCCCATCAACATCCTCCCGTGGTACCTCGAGGCCCTCTCCCTGGTCTCGCCGATGCGCTACGTCATCGACCTGGCGCGCGGGGTGGTGTTCGCCGGCTCGGCCGACTACGGCCGCGTCGTGCTGCTGAGCCCGGTCACCAACGCGGCGGTGCTGGTCTTGCTGTTCGCCTTGTTCATGGTCGCCGGCACCGCTCTCTTCGTCCGCCGCGAGACCAACCGCTAACCTCCACCCGTGGCGCGCGCGCGAGAGCGTTCGAAGAGGGACCGGACGATCGAGTCGGAGCTCAAGTTCCGTCTCACCGGGCCCAAGGACCACGAGAAGCTCAGGGCGCTGCTCCGCCAGCGCGGCGCGCACAAAAGCGCGAGCTACCGCGAGGAGAACTACCGCTTCAACGGGCCCGGCAAGTCGACGCGCAACACGACGTTGCGCCTTCGCGTCCTCAACGGCGGCCCGCACGGCATCCTCACCGCAAAAGGGCCTGCGCATTTCGACGGCGGCGTGAAGACACGCCAGGAGACCGAGATCGAAGTGCGCGACGTCCACGCGACGCTCGACATGCTGGAGCAGCTCGGGTTCCGCGTCGGCTGGACCTACCCGAAGCGCCGTTCCCTCTGGACGCTCGACGGGGTCGCGGTCACGCTCGACGTCCTGGACTTCGGCTGGTTCGTGGAGCTCGAAGGCCCGGCCGCCGCGCTGCCGCAGATGGCCCGGAGCCTCGGCCTCGACCCGGGGCAAGCGCTCAAGGACAGCTACTCGGTGATGGCGCGCAAGCACCTCAAGGCCAAGAAGCTGACCAAGAAGCCTCCGGTCGCGGTTACTCCGCCTTCGGTGGCGGAGTAGCGGCCGCCGCTTTCGCGGGGCCGACCCACACGGTCTGGATGTTCGTGAACTCCTTGATGCCGTACTCCGACAGCTCGCGTCCGTAACCGGAGCGCTTCATCCCGCCGAACGGGAGCCGCGCGTCCGACGCGACCATGCCGTTGATGAAGACGAGGCCCGCCTCTACACGCTCGGCCAGGTCCTTGGCCCGCGACACGTCGCCCGTCCAGATGTTGGACCCGAGGCCGAAGTCGGTGTCGTTGGCCACCCGCAGCGCGTCGTCGGCGTCCTTGACCCGGATCAGGGCCGCGACCGGGCCAAACGTCTCCTCGTGATAGACGGGCATCCCGGCTCGCACCTCGCCCAAGACCGTCGGCTCGAAGTAGTAACCCGAGCCGTTGATCCGCCTGCCGCCCACGAGCACGCGCGCGCCGAGCCGCACCGATTCGTTGACCTGACGCTCCAGGTCTTCGACCAGGTCCTGGCGCGCCAGCGGACCGACATGGTTCGCGCGGTCCATCGGGTTGCCCACCTTCAACGCCGCGACCGCGCTCACGAACCGGCGCTCGAACTCGTCGGCCACGCCCTCCTCGACGATGAAGCGCTTGGCCGCGATGCAGCTCTGGCCGTTGTTCTGGTTGCGCGCCCGGCATGCGACCGTGGCGGCGGTGTCCAGGTCTGCGTCGGCGAGGACGATGAACGGGTCGGAGCCGCCAAGCTCCAGCACCGTCTTCTTCAGCGCCCGGCCCGCCGACTCGGCGACAAGCGACCCGGCCTTATCCGAACCCGTGAGGGTCACGCCCGCGACGCGATGGTCGGCGATGACCCGCTCGACGGCGGCCGAACCAATGAGCAGCGTCTGGAACACACCCTCCGGAACGCCGGCCTCGCGGAAGACCTCCTCGATCGCCAGCGCCGACTGGGGCACGTTCGATGAGTGCTTCAGGAGCATCACGTTGCCGGCGCTCAACGTGGGCAGTCCGGCGCGGAACGCCTGCCAGAACGGGAAGTTCCACGGCATGACGGCGAGGATCACGCCCAGGGGCTGAAAGCGGACGTAGCTCTCGGCGCCTGTGCTTTCGATTGGCTCGTCGGCTAGCAGCCGCTCGGCGTTCTCCGCAAACCAGTTGGCGGTCCAGGCGCACTTCTCGATCTCGGCCTCGGCCTCGACGATGGGCTTGCCCATCTCCGAGGTGAGCAGCGCCGCGTAGCGCGACCTGTCCGCGCGCAAGACGCCGGCGACGGAACGCATCAGCGAGGCGCGCATGGCCACGCCCGCGTCGCGCCAGCCGTGACGGGCCTCCCACGCCTTGGCGATGGCGGCCTCGACCGCCGCCGAGTCGGCCTCGGGGAAGGAAGCCAGTTCCCGGCCGGTCGCCGGGTCGACGGATCTCAGCACCCCCGCGAATCATGGCAGGATTTCATTCGTGGCCCGAGCGACCGTCCGACGACGCACCGGCGAACGTTCGTTCGCGAAGGCAGCGGCCGGGCCGGCCCTGCCCGTCGAGGGCCGGCGCCGGGTCGTGGTCGAGGCCGTCACGCCGGAGATCGACGCCGGCCGCTTCCCCGTCAAGCGGGTGACCGGGGAGACGGTGACGGTCGAGGCGGACATCTTCGCCGACGGCCACGACACGCTGGCCGCGGCGCTCCGCTACCGACACGAGTCGGCGCCGGGCTGGACCGAGGTCCCGATGACGGCGCTGGTCAACGACCGCTGGCGCGGAGACTTCCCGGTGACGGAGCTCGGTCGCTACCGGTTCACGCTCGAGGGCTGGGTCGACGACTTCGAGACCTGGCTCAAACGTCTCGGCAAACGGCTGCAGGCCGGCCAGGACATCAAGGTCGAGCTCGAGGTCGGCGCGCGCATGCTGGACGAGGCCGCGGCCCGAGCCGACGGAACCGCGGCAGATGCCGCGCGGCTGACCGCGATTGCCAGGTCCCTGCGTGCGGGGAAGGCGGATGGTCTCGACGGCGAGGCCGCCGCGCTGATGCGCCGCTACGCGCGGCGGGACGTGGCGACGACCTACGAGCGCGAGCTGGAAGTCCTGGTCGAGCCGGTAAAGGCGCGGTTCAGCACCTGGTACGAGCTCTTCCCCCGAACCGCCGGCAAGTTCACGGACGTCGAGCGCCTGCTGCCCGAAATCGCCCGCCTCGGTTTCGACGTCCTCTACTTCCCGCCCATCCACCCCATCGGTCGCACGCATCGCAAGGGCGCCAACAACCGGCCCGCGAAGCCTGGCGAGCCGGGCAGCCCGTGGGCGATCGGTTCCGAGGAAGGCGGCCACAAGTCGATCAACACCGAGCTCGGCACGCTCGCCGACTTCAAGCGCCTGGTCAAAGCGGCGCAGCGGCAGAACATCGACATCGCCCTCGACATCGCCTTCCAGTGCTCGCCCGACCACCCCTATACGCGCGAGCATCCCGAGTGGTTCAAGCACCGGCCCGACGGCTCGATCCAGTACGCCGAGAACCCGCCCAAGAAGTACGAGGACATCTACCCCTTCGACTTCGAGACCGAGGCGTGGCGCGAGCTGTGGCAGGAGCTGCTTTCGATTTTCCTCTTCTGGTTGGAGCAGGGCGTGCGCATATTCCGCGTCGACAATCCCCACACCAAGCCCTTCGCCTTCTGGGAGTGGGCCATCGCCGAGATACGCCGCGCGCGTCCCGACGTGATCCTGCTGTCGGAGGCGTTCACCAGGCCCAGGGTGCTGTACCGGCTGGCCAAGCTCGGCTTCAGCCAGTCCTACACGTACTTCGCGTGGCGGAACACCGCCTACGAGCTCTACCAGTACTTCACCGAGATCGCCCAGCCGCCGATCCGGGAGTTTTTCCGGCCCAACCTCTGGCCCAACACGCCGGACATCCTGACCGAGTACCTGCAGACGGGCGGCAGGCCCGCGTTCCAGGCACGACTCATCCTCGCCGCCACCCTCGGCGCGAGCTACGGCATCTACGGTCCGCCGTTCGAGGCCCTGGAGGGGCGCGCGCGCGAGCACGGCTCGGAGGAGTACCTCGACTCGGAGAAATACCAGGTGCGCGAATGGAGGCCTGACGCGGGCATGCGGGAGCTGATCGCCATCGTCAACCGCATCCGGCGCGACAACCCGGCGCTGCAGACCGACCGCGGCCTGCGCTTCCATTACACCGAGAACGACCAGCTCCTGGCGTATTCCAAGAGCACACCCGACAATTCGAACGTGGTCCTGACCGTGGTCAACGTCGACCCGCACCACGTCCAGCGGGGCATGGTCAACCTGCCGCTGGACGAGCTCGGGCTCGACCGCGACCGTCCGTTCCAGGCGCACGAGCTGATCAGCGGCGCGCGCTACCTGTGGAGCGGTTCGCGCAACTTCGTCGAGGTCAACCCGCAGTCGATCGCGGGGCAAGTGTTCCGCTTCCGCCATCGCGTCCGCTCCGAGCACGACTTCGAGTACTTCCTGTGATCGCCACCCCCCAGCTCGCGGGCAAGCGCAAGAAGGCCGAGGTTTCGCTCCTCGACGACGACCCGCTCTGGTACAAGGACGCGCTGATCTACGAGCTGCACGTGCGCGCGTTCATG
The DNA here is from genome assembly GCA_035280365.1 of Candidatus Dormiibacterota bacterium. Taxonomy (GTDB): domain Bacteria; phylum Chloroflexota; class Dormibacteria; order Dormibacterales; family Dormibacteraceae; genus 40CM-4-65-16. Next base: position 22,022 of record DATEGB010000070.1, read on the forward strand.
GACAGCGACGCCGACGGCAGTGGCGACTTCCGCGGCCTGCTCGAGAAGCTCCCTTACCTGCAGGACCTCGGCGTCAGCGCCATCTGGCTGCTTCCTTTCTACCCGTCGCCGATGCGCGACGACGGCTACGACATCGCCGACTACAACAACGTCAACCCGATGTACGGCACGCTCGGCGACGCGCACCAAGTCATCAAGGAGGCGCACCGGCGCGGCATCCGCGTCATCAACGAGCTGGTCTGCAATCACACGTCCGACCAGCACCCGTGGTTCCAGCGCGCGCGCAGGACGAGGCCAGGGAGCCCGCACCGTGACTTCTACGTCTGGAGCGAGACCAACCAGCGCTACCAGGACGTCCGCATCATCTTCAAGGACACCGAGGTCTCCAACTGGACGTGGGACCACGTCGCCAACGCGTACTACTGGCACCGTTTCTACTCGAGTCAGCCCGACCTGAACTTCGACAACCCGAGGGTCCACGAGGCGGTCTTCAAGGCGCTGGACTTCTGGATGGAGATGGGCGTCGACGGCTCGCGACTCGACGCCGTCCCCTATCTCTACGAGCGCGAGGGCACGAACGGGGAGAACCTGCCCGAGACCCACCAATTCCTGAAGAAGCTGCGCCAGCACGTGGACGCGACGTTTCGCAACCGGATGCTGCTCGCGGAGGCGAACCAGTGGCCGGAGGACGCGGTCGCCTACTTCGGCCAGGGCGACGAGTGCCACATGTCGTTCCACTTCCCGCTCATGCCCCGCCTTTTCATGTCGATCCGCATGGAGGACCGGTTTCCGATCGTCGACATCCTGGCCCAGACCCCCGCGATCCCCGAGGGGGCCCAGTGGGCGCTGTTCCTCCGCAACCACGACGAGCTGACGCTGGAGATGGTCACCGACGAAGAACGCGACTACATGTACCGCGCGTACACGCAGGACCGCATGGCCCGGCTGAACCTCGGCATCCGGAGGCGGCTGGCGCCCCTTCTCGGCAATGACCGCCGCCGCATCGAGCTGATGAACGGTCTGCTCTTCTCGCTGCCTGGGACGCCGGTCCTCTACTACGGGGACGAGATCGGGATGGGCGACAACATCTTCCTCGGCGACCGCAACGGGGTGCGCACGCCGATGCAGTGGAGCGCCGACCGGAACGCCGGTTTCTCGCGCGCCAACCGGCAGCGCCTCTATCTGCCGGTGATCACCGACCCCGAGTACCACTACGAGACGGTCAACGTCGAGGCGCAGCAGGGCAACCCGCACTCGATCTATTCGTGGACCAAGCGCCTCATCGCGTTGCGCAAGCGCCACCGCGCGTTCGGCCGCGGCACGCTCGAGCTGCTGCGACCCGAGAATCGCAAGGTCCTTGCCTACGTCCGCAGCTACGAATCGGAGCAGATCCTGTGCGTCGCCAACCTGTCCCGCTTCCTGCAGGCGGTCGAGCTCGACCTGACGAAGTGGAAGGGACTGGTGCCGGTGGAGCTGTTCAGCAGCAACGAGATGCCGGTGATCGGGGACAACCCCTACTTCCTGACCCTCGGCCCGCACGCCTTCTACTGGTTCGCGATGCAGCCGCGCGCCGTGCCCACGATCTCGAGCGACGGCGCGCAGCCGATCGCGGCGACGCTGCCTGAGGTGCGCGTCACCGGAGGCTGGGAGGCCGCGCTCGTGGGGGCCGCGAAGGAACGCTTCGAGAACGTGCTGCTGCGCTACATCCCGCAGCGCCGCTGGTTCGCGGGCAAAGCACGTCGGGTGAAATCGGCGACGATCAGTGACGTGGTCTCGGTGCCTGGCGCCGAGGCCTTCGCCTACCTGACCTCGGTGGTGATCGGCTACGCCGAGGGTGACCCCGACACTTACATGCTACCGATCGCCTACGCCAACCCGGCCGAGGCGCCGCACATCCTCGAGCGCTGGCCGCAGGCGGCCGTCGCGTGGGTGGTCAACCAGCCCTCGATCGCGGGCGAGCCGCGCGGCCTCTTGTACGACGCGCTCGGCCCGCCGAACTTCGCTGAGGCGATGCTCGGTGCCATCGCGCGACGCCGCCGGGCCACGGGCGGCATGGGGACGCTCATCGGCTCGACGACGCGCGCGTTCGCGCGCCTGCGCGGGCCCGAGACGCTGCGGCTGGAGGCGCAGCTGTCGGTCGCCGAGCAGAGCAACAACTCGGTGATCTTCGGCGAGCGCCTCATGCTGAAGGTGTTCCGCCGGCTCGAGGAGGGCGTCAACCCAGAGCTTGAAGTGGGCCGGTTCCTGACCGAGAAGACGAGCTTCAGCCAGATCGCCCCCCTCGCGGGGAGCCTGGAGTACCGCCGCGGCAAGGGCGAGCCCGTGAGCATCGCCATCCTCCAGGGCTACGTGCCGAACCAGGGCGACGCATGGCAGTACACCCTGACCACGCTTGCGCGCTACTTCAACTCGCCCGACCTCGTCGGCGTCGCACCGCCGGTCCTGCCCCGCAGCGTGGTCGAGGCGAGCCGGCTCACGCCGCACGAGCTCGCGGTCAAGGCGATCGGCGGGTACCTCGACTCGGCCCGGCTTCTCGGCAGGCGCACGGCCGAGCTACACGCGGCCCTCTCCTCCGACCCGACCGACCCGGCGTTTGCGCCGGAGCGGATCACACCTCTCGACCAGCGCTCGATCTACCAGTCGATCAGCGGCCTCTCCCTACGCGCGACCGAGCTGCTGCGGACGCAGCTGCGCAAGCTGCCGGCCGAGGCGCGGGAGGAGGGACAGAAGGTGCTGGACCTCGAGTCGCGCATCGCGGCCATCCTCAAGTCGTTCCTCGCCCGACGCCTCAACACGAACCGCATTCGCGTCCACGGCGATTATCACCTCGGCCAGGTGCTGTACACCGGCCACGACTTCGTGATCATCGACTTCGAAGGCGAGCCGACGCGCTCTCTTTACGAGCGGCGGCTCAAGCGCCTGGCGATGCGCGACGTGGCGGGCATGCTGCGCTCGTTCTCGTACGCGAGCCAGGCCGCCCTGCGCGCGCAGCAGGCGCCAGCCGAGGGGACGGTCGCCCTCCAAGGGTGGGCGCGGTTCTGGGTCGACTCGGTGTCGGCCGTCTTCTTGAACACTTACCTGACGACCGCAGGCAAGGCGCCATGGGTGCCCCAGACCGCCGACGACCTGGAGCTGCAGCTGACGACGATGCTGCTCGAGAAGGCTCTGTACGAGCTGCGCTACGAGCTGAACCTGCGCCCGGACTGGGTGCCAATACCACTCCGTGGGATCCTTGACCTGGTGACGCCCTCGTGACCAGTACCGCGAGGCCTGGCAGGATCCCGCGCCCCCAGGCGGGCCGGGCGCCTGCGGCGCTGAAGCCTTCGGGCCTCCGGCCTCCTGACGATCTCGCGGATACTGGCCACCCGTGACGGGAACGGCTCGCTCGCTGCTGAGCCCGTTCGACCTCCATCTCTTCAACGAGGGTACGCACAGCCACCTGTTCGACAAGCTCGGCGCGCACCTCTCGAAGGACCCGCACGGCACGTACTTCGCCGTGTGGGCGCCGAACGCCGACTCGGTGAGCGTGATCGGCGACTTCAACGGCTGGGACAAGAACGCGAACGGTCTGTTTGCGCGCGAATCCTCCGGCATATGGGAAGGCTTCATCCCGACCGTCGGGCACGGCGCCCTGTACAAGTACCACATCCACTCCCGCGTGGCGGGCCGCGGCGTCGACAAGGCGGATCCTTTCGCGGCCTACTCGGAGCAGCCGCCGCGCCAGGCCTCGATCGTCTGGGACCTGGACTACGAGTGGGGCGACGAGGGCTGGCTGCGCAATCGCCACGCAGCCAACAACCGCGACGCGCCCATCGCGGTCTACGAAGTCCACCTGGGCTCGTGGATGCGCGTCCCCGAGGAGGGCAACCGCTGGCTCACCTACCGCGAGCTCGGGCCGCGGCTCGCCGACTACGTGTCACGGATGGGCTTCACCCACGTCGAGTTCATGCCGGTGATGGAGCATCCCTTCTATGGATCGTGGGGCTACCAGGTCACCGGCTATTTCGCACCGACGTCGCGGTTCGGGACTCCGCAGGACTTCATGTTCCTCGTCGACTACCTGCACCAGAACGGCATCGGCGTGATCCTCGACTGGGTGCCGTCGCACTTCCCGGCCGACGAGTTCGGGCTGCAGCTGTTCGACGGGACGCACCTGTTCGAGCACGCGGACCCGCGCCTCGGCGTCCATCCGGACTGGGGCTCTTCGATCTTCAACTACGGCCGGAACGAGGTGCGCGGCTTCCTGCTGTCTTCGGCGTTGTGCTGGTTGGACCGGTACCACGCCGACGGCCTGCGCGTGGACGCGGTGGCGTCGATGCTCTACCTGGACTACTCGCGCAAGGCCGGAGAGTGGATCCCGAACAAGTTCGGCGGCCGCGAGAACCTGGAGGCGGTGGACTTCCTCCGCCGCTTCAACATCGAGGTCTACAAAGAACAGCCGGACGCGCAGACGATCGCCGAGGAGTCGACGGCGTGGCCGCTGGTGTCACGGCCGACGTACGTGGGCGGACTCGGGTTCGGCATGAAGTGGGACATGGGCTGGATGCACGACGCGCTCTACTACTTCGAGCGCGAGCCGGTGCACCGCAAGTTCCACCACTCGAACCTGACCTTCCGAATGCTGTACGCGTGGGGAGAGAACTTCATGCTGCCGCTGTCCCACGACGAGGTGGTGCACGGCAAGGGGTCGCTGCTGTCGAAGATGCCCGGCGACGAGTGGCAGAAGTTCGCCAACCTGCGCCTCTTGTTCGGGTGGATGTACGCGCAGCCCGGGAAGAAGCTGCTGTTCATGGGCGGGGAGTTCGGGCAGTGGCGGGAGTGGGACGTCGAGTCGTCGCTGGACTGGCACTTGCTAGACCATCCGATGCATGGCGGACTGCGGCTGTGGCTCGGTGACCTGAACCGGATCATGCGCGAGGAGAAGGCGCTGCACGAGCTGGACTTCGAGCCGGGCGGGTTCCAGTGGATCTCGGTGAACGACGCCGACAACAGCGTGGTGGCATTGATGCGGCGCGGACGCGAGCCGTCGGCCGTCCTGGTGGGCGCGTTCAACTTCACCCCGGTGCCGCGGCACAACTATCAGATCGGGGTGCCGGCCGGCGGGCGGTGGCGGGAGCTGCTTAACGGGGACGCGCCGCTGTACGGAGGTAGCGGCATGGGGAACATGGGCGGGGTCGATGCGGTGCCGGTGGCGATGCACGGGCACCCGCACAGCGTGACGCTGACGTTGCCGCCCCTGGCGGCGCTGTTCCTCAAACCAGAGGGCGAGTCACCGGACGGGGAAGGGACCTAGCTCGCATACCCCGATCAAGGGGCGATCACGTACGCCCGGACCGGGAACGAGGCTCCTCCCACCCACGCGATCGGCGCCGCGTGCAGCCGGCCTCCCGACTCCGGTACCGACCCCAGGTTTGTCATGTGCTCGCAGATCGGGATCCCCGCGCCCAGCAGGATCGTGTGCGCCGGTCGCGACCAGTCGGAGGTGTCATCGATGTTGAGCGAGTCGATGCCGACGAAAAGGGCGCCCGCCCGCACCAGCAGCTCGCACGCCTCCGCGGTGAGAAAAGGATTCGGCTCCGAGAAGTACTCCGGCGTGCCCCAGTGCCGCGAGAAATCCGTCCTGACCAGCACTGCTCGGTAGCGCAACTCCGCGCCGGACAGCGCCTCCGGGCCTATCGGGCGCTCCCCTTCACTGCAGTCGAAAGTCACCGTCTCCATGTCTGCCAGTCGCTCCAACGGCAGCCCGGCGAGGTCGGCCCCCCGGCGGTAGCGGTGCGCCGGCGAATCGACGTAGGTCCCGGTGTTGCCGCACAGGTGCAGCGACGCGATGCGAAACTCGGCCTTCCCCTGGTAGCGCTCGCGCGACTGGTCGTAATCGAAGACCACCTCGACCGACGGCTCAGGCAGCCCCGGATACGTCTTCATCCCGGCAACCACCGGGTGCGAGACCTCGATGAATCGACTCACTGCGACGCCGGCGCCAGGCTCAGCTCGTCGAGCTTGTTGGCCACCAACTGGTAGCCGTGGTGCAGCCGCCGGTAGTAAGTCGGCCGGGTGAGGTAGAGGCGCTCCATCACCACCTCATGGCTGCCCACGCGCTTGACGTAGTAGTCGAGCAGGACGCGGCCGCACTCGGCGTCGCGCGGCGCGGTCGACGCCGACAGCTCGGTGATGACGTCCACCAGCACCTCGCGCAGCTCGCTTGCCGCGCTTCCACCCCTGGACACGCCGGGCAGCCGCGCCAGCGGGCTCCGGCCCAGCGCCTCCGGCGTGCCCAGGTCGTCCAGCGCCGCGCGCACGATCTGCTCGCGCACCGCACTGTCAGGGTCGAGCGTCCAGCGCTCCGGCTCCGGTTCCCGCTTGACGAACACCTCGTAAGGCGCGATCACCGCCGCCGGCAGCCCGGCGCGCAGGAGCCGACCCATCATCCAGCTCAGCATGGTCGTGGCGATGATCGTGCCGAGCCACAGCGATGGGCTCCACGTCGTGCCGGCGGGGAGGAGCGTGACCTCGACGAGGTAGGCGGTCGCGAACGCGCCGCCGATCACGGCGCACAGCGACGCGGACGGCTTGCCCGGCCGGCGGGACGTCAACACGATCCACGCATCCGCGGCCAGTCCGGTCACCACCGGCACCGGCAGCAGGTGGAAGTGCGTCTTCGTGATCGCCACCAGCACGCCGTTGACCGCGAACACGAACGTCATCGAGCCCGGCCGCAGCGTGAAGCCGCTGTTCAGCAGCAGCCCTGTCCCTGCGAGGATCAACGCCTGGGCGAGCACCGCCGCCACGCCCAGGTTCTCGCCCAGCCACGGCGCGCTCGCGACCGCTCCGCGGAACTCATAGTCGCCCGCGGCCCACGGGTCGATCACGGGATGGATGAACTGGGTGGCGAAGGTCAGCACCGACAACAGGAGAGCCGTCGAGGCCAGCGTCACCGGGCTCGCGATACTCTCACCCCGTCTCGCCGCCGCCCGCAAGGGACCGCTGACGATGACGGCCGACGCCCCCATCTCGACCAGGTGCGGCGGCGTGAACAGCGTGTCCAGGCCCACGGAGGTGCTGCCGAACACCGGCGACCAGAAGGCCTGGTCGATAATCCAGGCGGCGCCGAAGATCAGGGCCGCGGCGAAGGTCCCGGTCTGGCCGTCGGGTAGGGCGCGGTTCCACACCCGGCCCTCGCGCAGGCCGTTGGCGAAGGCGGCGAACAGGAACAGGGTCAGGAGCGACCAGGCCGCAGTGACCGCGGTGAACCCCGCTCTGCGCGCCCAGTCGATGACGTGGCCGGGATCGTGGACGTACGCGTAAGCGATCACGTATCCACCCAGCACGAACCAGGTTGAAAGCACGACCACGACCGCGTCGACCGCTCGTGGATCCTCGACAAAGCGGCGGAGGAGCTTCACCGTCCCAACCCCGCGCAAACGATATCCCGGTTTTGAGACGAATTTCGAAACGGGCTGAGACTGCGGGTGAGACCGAATCCCGGGAAACCTTGGCCACGTCGCCGGCCACTCGTGCACGGAGGAGGAATCTCCATGGCAGCCAATCCGGAAGTCGAAGGGATCTTGGCCCTTCCGGTGCCCGACGAGCCGATCGCGCCCCAAGAGGCGCCGGCAGTCGAGACACCCAGGGTCGAGGCCACTCCAAAGAGGCCGAGGCCTCGGTGGATGGCCACCGCATCGCTCGGGGCGGTCGCGCTGATCGCTTCGGGCGCGCTCGGCTACGTCGCCTACGCGGCGAGCCAGCAGCGAGACGGGCTCCACGCCCGGCTCGTCAGCACCTCGGCCACGCTCGCGGCCACGCAGACCGAGCTGACCGTGGCCCAGGCCGACGCGCGGACCAAGAAGGTGACGGCGGACTACGTCGCGATGTACGTCGCGGATCAGGGCCGCGTCCAGGCCGCCTATCAGACACTGAGCCTCTGCGACAGCTTCAGCACGTGCCGCACAGGCTCGCAGCAGCTGCTCGAAGACCTGCAGAAGTTCCAGGCCGACCGCAACGCGATCGTCGTGCCTGGTGCGTTCACCTCCAGCGACGCCGCCCTGGGCGACGCGCTGAGCGCGGCCATCGCGGCCGACGAGGAGATCATCTCGGGCATGGACAGCGACAACATCAGCAAGTTCAAGGACGGCTTCAAGAAGCTCGACCAGGCGATGCTCAGCGTCGACAAGGCCGAGGCCTCGCTGGGCATCGAGCTGAAGTGAGCCGATCCGCTCTTTTCCGGCTGGCTTCGGCGGCGGTCATCGCGACCGTCGCCGTCGCCGGCCTCGCTTACACCTTGCGGGCCGAGGCTTCGCTGCGAGCGCAGTCCTCGGCCCAGCAGCGCACCACTGCCGACCTCGAGAAGCGCCTCGCCGTGGTCGAGGCCCGGCAGGCGCTCGACGTCGACTGGCGCAGCACCGCGGCCAACGTCCAGCTGTCGGTGGTCACCATCGACGCGGGCAACGCGTTGGGCTCGGCGTGGGTGGCGCGCACGGACGCCTCCGGGTCAGACCTCATCACGAACTTCCACGTCGTCGAGGACGCATGGAAGTCGGGCGTCGCCAGGGTCACGATCCGGCGCGGCGACGGCTCGTTTCCCGGCACGATCGTGCGCGTCGACGTCAACGACGACCTGGCGGTGATCCATGTCACCCAGCGCCTTCTCGCGCTGAGCACGGTGACGGCCAGGCCCAAGGTCGGCACGATGGTCATGGCCGTCGGCTCGCCGCTCGGCCTGAGCGGGACCATCTCCGTCGGCGTGGTGTCCGGCTATCGCAGCCTGGAAGGCAGCGACTACGTCCAGTTCTCGGCGGCGATCAGCCCCGGCAACAGCGGCGGGCCGGTGGTCGACGGCCAGGGCCACGTGGTCGCGGTGGCGTCGGCCAAGCTCGTAGGCAACGGCGTGGAGGGGCTTTCGCTCGGGATCCCGGTCCAGGTCGCATGCGCCGGCCTGGTGGTCTGCAGCTCCGTCTAACCGGGCGCAACCTCGGTCAGGACCAGGACGAACGCCAGCATCGGTCGGGCGAGCATGAAGAGGAGCAGCCACTCGTAGGCCGCAGCCGAACCGAGTGAGAGGCTGATCGCCCCCGCGCCGCAGACCAGAAAGTTGGCCCCCGTGACCAGCAGGTTGCGAGCGCCCGTCTGGTTGATCTCCATCTCCCGCACCCTCGACACAAGCCTGAGCACGTGGCCGATGGTGAACAGGAGGGCAAGTCCCGATGCGACCTGGATGGCGATGGACGCGCTCCCGATCGCGTCGGCGAGCGGAGTGCTGAGCACGGCCAGGAACGTGGTCGCCAGCGCCATCTCCGGGAGCTCGCGCAGGCGGAAGGCGTCGATCGGCCGCAGCGGCGCCCCGCGCTTGAACGCCGCGACGAGACCGGCGAAGCCGGCGAGAGACAGGCTGAGGCCCGCGATCGAGAAGAGAAATCCGGCCTGGGGCAAGTGCGCTAGGGCTGCGGAGAAGGCGGCCCGGCGTTGAACTTGTGCGTCATGCCTGTCTCGGCGTGGATGACGTGCATCACCGCGTTGATCAGCGCCAGGTGCGAGAACGCCTGCGGGAAGTTGCCGAGGTGGCGCCCGCTCCGAGGGTCGATCTCCTCGGCGTAGAGCTGCAGCGGGCTCGCGTAGGACAGCAGCTTTTCGCACAGCTCGCGCGCGCGGTCGAGCTCACCGATCTCGACCAGCGCCGAGACGAGCCAGAACGAGCAGATCGTGAACGTCCCCTCTTCGCCGCGCAGCCCGTCGTCGGTCTCCTCGGTGCGGTACCGCAGCACCATGCCGTCGACCGTGAGCTCGTCGGCGATGGCCAGCACGGTCGCCCGCACGCGCGGGTCGTCAGGCGGCAGAAAGCGAACGAGCGGGATGAGCAGCACCGAGGCGTCGAGCGCCTTCGCCCCATAGCGCTGCACGAAGACGCCGCGTTCGTCGACACCGCGGGCGCAGATGTCCGACTTGATCTCGTCGGCGACGCGCTGCCACTCCCTGGCCAGCTGCATGTCGCCGTGCATGTCCGCCAGCCGCGCACCGCGGTCCATTGCGACCCAGCACATCAGCTTCGAAGAAGTGAAATGCTGCGGCTCGCCGCGCACCTCCCAGATGCCGCGGTCCGGCGTCTTCCAGTTTTCGATGGCGCACTCCACGGCGCGCTTGAGGATCGGCCATACGACCTCGGGCAGGTAGTCGCGCGACTTGGTGTGGAGGTAGACCGAGTCGAGGACCGCGCCCCACACGTCGTGCTGCTTCTGGTTGAAAGCCCCGTTGCCGATGCGGACGGGCCGCGAGCTCTCAAACCCGCTCAGGTGGTCGAGCGTCTTCTCCACGAGCTGCTGCTCGCCGCCGATCCCGTACATGATCTGCAGCTCTTTCTTCCCGGCGGCCGCGTCGGCGATGAAGTAGAAGAAGTCGTTGGCCTCTCGCGCGAAGCCGAGCGTGTACAGGCCCCAGAGCATGAAGGTGCCGTCGCGGATCCACGTGTAGCGGTAGTCCCAGTTCCGCTCGCCGCCGATGGTCTCCGGCAGAGACGTCGTCGAAGCAGCAAGGAGGGCGCCGCTCGGGCTGTAGGTCAGGCCCTTCAGCGTCAGCGCGCTGCGCTGCAGGTAGCTCTGCCACGGGTGCTCGGGGAACTCGCCGCGGTTGATCCACTCGCGCCAGAACTCGGCCGTACGCTCCACGCGGGCGAAGGCTTCGTCGACGTCGGCGGGGGCGGGATGTTCGGCCCAGTACTCCTTGCCGGTCGAATGACGCGACCGCGGCCAGACCATCGCGACGTACGCCCGCTCGCCCTGATGCAGGACCTTGGTCGCGTGTGCTCCCGGACCTTCGAAGCCCATGCGCAGGTCGGTCACGAGCTTGATCGGAACCTCGTCCTCGCCGCCGCTGGCGATCGCCTCGTTGTAGCCCTGGCCGGCGTATTCCCACTTCGCGTCCGTCTTGCCATAGTCGAAGACGGGCTGGCAGTCGAGGCTGAGCTCGACCTGGCCGACAACGCACCGCGCGGTGCGGAGGAGGATGTGCTCCGCCTCGTGATCGGAAGGCGGCCGGCGATAGGTGCCGGAACGCCTCTGGCTGTGATACCAGGGCCCGATGCACATGGCGTCGCGGACGATCATCCAGCCGGTGCGCGTCCGCCACGTGGTCTCGAGGACCAGCGTGCCGGGCAGGTAGCGCCGCCCTGCGGGCACCTGCTCCACCGTGGGCCCGAACCGGAAACTGCCGGCGGCGCGGTCGAGCATCGCGGCGAACACGCTCGGGCTGTCGGGCCGCGGCAGGCACATCCACTCCACCCGGCCCGTGGGGGCGATCAAGCAGTTGACCTCGCAGTCGGAGAGGAACGCGTACTCGGCGATCGGCGGGAACGGGCTCGCGACGCGCGGTTCGGCGACATGCGGCCCGATGTCGGCGCCGGGCGCGTGGCCGTCGCCGTGGACGGCCGTGGGAATCGCGCGACCAAGGTCCGCCGGGCGGGCTTTGCGGGCCATCTCCCTATCTACCGAGAGGATATGCCGGTGACCGAGGACCGGACACGTTCGAACACATCGGCCGGCGTGCCGGTGCCGTTCACGACGTGGATCGGCACCCCTTGCTTTCGATAATGGTCGAGGACCGCCTCGGTCAGCCGGTGGTACTCGCGCATGCGCTCGGCGATCGTCTCCCGGTTGTCATCGGTGCGGCCCTCGAGCTGTGCCCGGTGCAGCAGGCGGTCGACCAGGACCTTCTCCGGCACGTCCAGGGCGATGATGAAATCGACCTTGTGGCCCTCGTCGTGGAGCATCGAGTCGAGCGCCTGCGCCTGCTTCAGGGTGCGTGGAAAGCCGTCGAGGAGGGCGCCGGCCCCCTCCTCGGCCGCGGGCAGCCTCGCCCGCACGACGTTGACGATCAGGTCGTCCGGGACCAGGTCGCCGGCGGCCATGATCCGGCCAACCTCCTGGCCGAGCGGCGAGCCCTCGGCCACCTCCCGGCGGAGGATATCGCCCGTCGACATGTGGTGCAGGTGCAGCTCCTGCTCGAGCCGCGTCGCCTGCGTCCCTTTGCCGCTGCCGGGCGGGCCGAAGATGATCCCGATCATGGCGCGATAGTCGCGACTATCGACACTTCTGCCCCGCGACAACGCGCGATGGTCGCGACTATCGACACTTCTGGCGCGCGAAAACGCGCGATAGTCGCGACTAACGCGAGTTTTGGGGGCGCGGTCATGCGGGCAAGCGGATTTTGCTCCGCCGGCGCCACCAGCGGCGCCTGTGCTCGGCCAGCAGCGCCTCGATCGCCGGGTCGGGCCCCGCGGGCTCGCCCTCCTTGCTCAGCTCGAGCCACCGGCGCGTGACCTCGACGTAGACGTCGGCCTCCGTCCAACCGGGCCGCTGCTCGAGCACGTTGTGCTTGCGGATCGCCTCCGCGATCGGGTGATACACGTTGTCGTACCAGCTCGCGGCGGCCTCCGGCAGGGGCACGGGGTGGTGCTGCTTCTGGGCCAGGAAATAGGCGTGGCCCAGGATGTGGTCGAGGATGATGTCGTAGCGCCCGAGCCGGCTGCACTCGAGGCGCGCCTGCGGGCGTGTGCGGTGCAGCTGCGTCGCCTGCAAGAAGGCGGCGTACTCGGCCGCTTTCAGCAGGGCCTCCGGGTCGACGTCTGCGGACAGCGGAGCCCGGGTCTTGACGTTGATCACCCGCGCGTTGATCGCCGGCCGCCCCAGGTTCCTCGCCACCGAGACCCGGTGGTGGCCGTCGATCACGTAGTAGTTTTCGTCGACCTTGTAGACGTCGATCGGCGGCAGCTCGCCGCCCTCGACCATCGCCTGATAAATGCGGCTCCAACGCTCACGCATCCGACGGTTGATGGGCAGGAACCCAGGATCGAAGTCGCCGGATTTGAAGTCTGGTGCGGCCGAGCCCACGATCCGATCGACCGGGATCTCGTGCTCGCCGCCGAAGGAACGACCCTCGAACCCGGCGGCGCGCAACATGGGCTCAATCGAACGGAGGCGCTCCGCCCGGCCCGTCAGGACCGTGCGCAGGCTGCGCCGGAACGCGCGGGCGCGGGCCGCGTCGAAATCCTGTAGGGCGCGAATGCGCTCTACGCCCATCTAGGAACCGACTCGGTCAGCTCAGAGAAGCGACTTCTCGGTCTCGGCGTCGAAGAAGTGCAGCCCGCGGGTGTCCAGGCCCAGCTTGACCCTGTCGCCCGGCGACACGTTCATGCGCGGGTCGACGCGAGCCGTCACCTGGTCGCCGCCGACCATGCCGTACAGGAACTGGTCGGAACCCAGGCGTTCGACGACGTCGACCTTCATGTCCAGCGAAGCGCCGCCGTCGGCGACGCGGTCGGTGACCGACTCGGGCCGGAACCCGATCGTCCCCTTATGCGCCTGGACCGGCCTGGGCAGCTTGACCTCGAAGCCCGAGGCCTTCGCCGACCCGTTGCTCACGGTCGCCGGCACGAAGTTCATCGTCGGCGTGCCGATGAAGCCCGCGACGAAGAGGTTGGCCGGGTGGTCGTAGATATCGCCGGGCGTGCCGACCTGCTGGAGGATGCCCGCGTTCATGATCGCGATCCGGTCGCCCATGGTCATGGCCTCGACCTGGTCGTGGGTGACGTAGATGAATGTCGTCTGCAGGTCGCGGTGCAGCTTCTGCAGCTCGACGCGCGTCTGGCCGCGGAGCTTGGCGTCCAGGTTGGACAGCGGCTCGTCGAGCAAGAACACCTTCGGGCTGCGGACGATGGCGCGGCCGAGGGCCACGCGCTGGCGCTGGCCGCCGGACAGGGCGCGCGGCTTGCGGTTCAGGAAGTTGTCGAGGCCGAGGATGCGCGAGGCATTGCGCACGCGCTTGTCGATCTCCGGCTTCTTCATGTGCTGCATCTGCAGCGGGAACGCCATGTTGTCGTAGACGGACATGTGGGGATAGAGCGCGTATGACTGGAACACCATGGCGATGTCGCGGTCTTTGGCCGCGACGTTGTTGACGACGCGCTCGCCAATCAGGATCCGGCCTTCGGAGATCTGCTCCAGGCCGGCGAGCATCCGCAGCGCGGTCGACTTGCCACATCCGGAGGGCCCGACGAGAACCATGAATTCCTTGTCCTTGATCTCGACGTTGAAGTCCTTGACGACGGTGACGTCGGCGGTGTAGCGCTTGACTACGTGGTCATAGGTCACTGATGCCATTTTTCAATTCCCCCAGAACACAATTCTATTTACCTCCTCCCAATCTGCAAATCCGAACTTCCCGGTTCGGACGTGGAATTACGCACCACCAGGTTCGTCTTGAGCGGCGAAGGCGACTCGACGCCCTTGCCGTTCATGCGCTCGATCAACATTCGCGCCGCGAGGCGACCCTTCTCCACGATGGGCTGGCGCACCGTCGTCAAGGGCGGGTTCGTCCACGCGGACACGGGAAGGTCGTCGAAACCGACGACCGAAAGGTCGATGGGCACGCCGACCCCCCTGGCTTGCGCGGCGTTCATGACGCCGATCGCGGCCATGTCGCTCATGGCGAGGAGGCCTGTCGGTTTCTGGCGCCCCGACGGCAGCAACTCGAACGCTCGCATGCCGGCGGCGACGGAGATGCCCGCGGTGACCGTCAGCGGCGCCGGCGCTCCGGCCGCGTCGATCGCCGCGCGGTAGCCGGCGAGCCGGCGGTTCGCGGTCGGCGTGTGGGTCCTCTGGGAGCGGGCCGGCGGCAGCACGATGATCGCCAGCCGCCGGTGTCCCAGCTGCAGGAGGTGGTTTGCCGCCGCCTCGGCGCCTCCCTGGTCGTCGACGTTGACCACGGGATGCGCGCCCGAGTCCTCGGAGTCGATGAGCACCGTGGGGATGCCGAGGCCGTCGAGCACGGCGAGGGCGCTGTCGTCCGGGCCGAGCCCGAGGCTGATGAAGCCGTCGACCGACGCGTTGCGGATCGCCGACTCGAGCGAGCCGTCGAGCGGGGGCACCAGGAGCAGCGTCAGGTCGTGGCGCTCGCACAGCTCGCCCATGCCCTGGATCAGCTCGGACAGGAACGGATTGGCGAAGACCGCCGACAGCCGCTGCGGAATGAGCACGCCGATGGTGCCGCTGCGCCTGGTCGAGAGGGCTCGCGCCGCCGGGTGCGGCGCGTAGCCCAGGTCGTGGGCGACCCCGAGCACGCGCTCGAGCGTGGCCTGGGCCAGCCTGTCGGGGTTGTTGAAGGCGAACGACACCGCCGTCTTCGAGACGCCGGCCGCGCTCGCCACGTCAGCGATGGTGACCCTGGACACCTGACATGGCCTCTGGCATCCTTTTCGCCTCCCCAACCTTAAACCGCTTTAGTAAAGCGGTTTAAGTGAGCGTATGCGTCTCCGGGGAATCTGTCAAGGGGGATTTTTCGCCGTCGTTCGAGACGATCTGGCCGGTCGTGGGATCGACCCGGACCCGGACCTCGCTCACGAGCAGCTGCTCCAGCGCCCGGTCGAGGTCGGAGCGCGAGTCTTCGGCGGGCTCTTCGGCTCTCACCGCCGCTTCGGCATCTCGGTGAGAGGCTTGAGCAGCTCCGGCTTGACCTTCGGCTCCCGCCCCGCCGTCAGGAGCCCGTTCTGCTCTTGCTGGACGTCGGTGAGCTGCGTATAGCAGAAGCCCTCCACCGGCCCGGGCTGCATCAGGGCATCGATCAGGTGGCCGTACGACTCGACGAACGCCTTCTCGTCCGGAACCTCGAGCCAGCCCCACCCGCCCGGGCCCGCGACGCGCAGGCCGCCGAACTCGCTCACGATGACCGGCTCGCCGCCGCCGTGGTGGAAGCCAGGGTCGTAGATCGAGTGGCCTGCCGCGGCGCCATCGAGCGCCGTCTCCAGGCTTCGATAGCGGCGCGCAAGGTCGGCGGGCGGCGAGTAGTCATGGATCGTGCAGAGGTCGCTGGCCGAGTGCTCCCAGCCGTCGTTGGAGACGACCGGCCGCGTCGAATCGAGGTCGTGGGTCGTGCGGTACAGCCTGGACGTGAACTCGGAGCGCACCGAGGCCTCGACCTGGTCGAGGCCGAAGCTCTCGTTCTCGGCCACCCAGGCGACGATGCAGGGGTGGTCGCGGTCACGCACCACGAGGTCCCTCCATTCCGCGCAGAGCCTGCGGTCCGCCTCGGGCGTGTACTCGTAGAAGCTCGGCATCTCGGCCCAGACGAGAAAGCCGAGCCGGTCGGCCCAGTACAGCCAGCGCGGGTCTTCCGCCTTCTGGTGTTTGCGCGCGCCGTTGAACCCGAAGTCTTTGGCGAGCTCGACGTCGCGCCGCAGCACGCCGGCGTCGGGCGCGGTCAACAGCCCGCCCGGGAAGTAGCCCTGGTCGAGGACGAGTCGCTGGGTGAACGGCTCGCCATTGAGCCAGAAACGGCCCTCCCGCGCCGCCACAACGCGCAGGCCGAAGTAGCTTTCGACCCGGTCCGCGCCGAGCGTGACCTCGACGTCGTAGAGGCGCGGCGAACTTGGTGACCAGGGCTCGACGTGCTCCAGCCTGGCCACCCCGGAGCCATCGCTCAACCGGCCGACGACCACGCCGTCGAGCCGGATCACGACCTGGGCGTCACCGTCCCCCTCGACGGCGACCTCGACAGAGCCTGAGTCCAGGTCCGGCCGCAAGCGAAGGCGCCGGACGTAGCGGGCCGGCACGGGCTCGAGCCATACGGTCTGCCATATGCCGGTGGCCGCGGTGTAGAAGATGCCCTCAGGAGACTCCTTCCAGTACTGCTTGCCGCGCGGGATCGTCCTGTCCTCGAGCGAGTCTTCTGCCCGGACGACGACGACGTTGTCCCGCGCGCGGACCGCGGCGGTGATGTCGGCGCTGAAGGGCGAGTGGCCGCCCTCGTGCCGGGCGACCTCGACCTCGTTGACCCAGACGGTCGCCCAGTAGTCGACCGCTCCGAAATGAAGCAGCAGGCGTTCCGCTTGCGGCGCGTCGAAATGGCGCCGGTACCAGACGACGTCGCCCACTCGCTTGCCGATGCCGGAGAGCTCGGACTCGGGGCAGAACGGGACGTTGATCCGACGGTCGAAGACGGGTTTGGGGCCGGCCCCGAACTCCCACTCGCCGTCGAGGCTCGCCCAGTCCTCCCGCCAGAGGTTGGGCCTCGGGTGGTCTGCCTCGGGTCCCACTGACAGCCTCCGGAATGCGAATAGGGCGAACGTTCGCTTACCCGCGCATAATAGCCGGATCGTGAGGGTGCGCAAGCTCACGAGGCGCGTCTCCGTGAAGGACGTCGCCGCGCGCTCGGGCGTCAGCTTCCAGACCACGAGCAAGGTCCTGAACGGCGGCGGCTCGGTCTCCGACGCGACGCGGGCGCGCATCCTCCAGGCGGCGAGCGACCTCGGCTACGTGCCGAACCTGCAGGCGCGTAGCCTGGTCATGCAGCGGACCAGGACCATCGGCCTGATCGCCGGCGACTTCAGCGACCCGGGGCTCAGCCGCTGCCTCGCCGGGGCCGAGCAGGAGGCACGGCGCCAGGGCTACGGGCTGATGCTCACAAGCATCGAGCCGGAGGGGTCGGGGACCGAGTACGCCCTGCCCGCGATGATGGAGCGTCGCGTCGACGGCATCCTGCTCGCGGCGCCGCAGATGGAGGACGACCGCGCGCTCAGCCACGTCCTCGACCGGACGCTGCCCGTCGTCAGCCTGAACCACATCGCCGGCGGCGCGATCGCGACCGTCACCGCCGACGACGAGCAGGCCGGCTACCTCGCGACGCGCCACCTGCTCGAGCAGGGCCACCGGGTCATCGGCGCGCTGACCGGCATCCGCGGGCGCCGCCTGACCCAGAGCCGGCAGCGCGGTCACCGCAAAGCCCTCGATGAGGCCGGCGTGGAGAGCGCCAACGACCTCGCCGAGGAGGCGGGCGCCGACGTGGCCGGAGGCCTGGCCGCGTTCTCCAGCCTCCTCGCACGGCGGCCGGACGTGACCTCGGTTTTCTGCCACCACGACCTGGTCGCGGTGGGCGCCCTGACGGCGCTGCGGGCGCTCGGCAAGCGGGTCCCGGACGACTGCTCGGTGGTGGGGTGCGACGGCCTCGACAGCGCGGCGTTCACGACGCCGCCGCTGACCACGGTGCGCGTGCCGTTCTACGACATCGGCGCGGAGGCCATGCGGGTCCTGCTGAGGATGGTGACCACCGGGTCCGCCGGCGGGGCGAAGGTCGTCCTGCCCGTCCACATCATCGCGCGGGCTTCGACGGCGACCGCCCGCGGAAGAAACGCAGCGCGGTGATTCTCGTCGTAATCGTGGATGAAATCGCTTCGCGCTACCGCATCATTTTCGCGCCGTGAGCGCACTCCGCATCCTCCACGTCGGTCTCGGCGCGCACGGCCGCAACTGGGCGAAGCGGGTGCTCCCGGAGATCCCCGAGGTCGAGGCCGCCGGCTACGTCGACTCCAACCCATACGCGCTCGACATGCTGCGCGAGGAGCTCAAACCGCGCTCTGACATGGTGTTCGCGTCGCTCCGCGAGGCCATCGCCGCGACGCAGCCGGAAGCAGTGCTGAACACGACCGCCCTCCCCGGGCACGTCCCGGTGACGAGGACGGCGCTCGAGGCCGGGCTCCACGTCCTGGTCGAGAAGCCTTTCGCCCCCACGATCGGCGCCGCGCAGGAGCTTGTCGACGTCGCTGCTCGCGCCGGCCTGGTTCTCATGGTCAGCCAGAACTACCGCTACTTCCCGGCTCCTCGCGCCATCGCGGAACTCGTGCGCGAGGAGTCGCTGGGCAAGCTGCATGAGGTGTCGATCGACTTCCGCCGCTACTCGACGGTCGGACCAAACGGACGCGGCCGGCACCAGCTCGAGGAGCAGCCGCTGCTGGTCGACATGTCGATCCACCACTTCGACCTGCTTCGCCTGGTCCTCGGCAGCGAGCCGGAGCGCATCTACTGCGAGGCGTGGAACCCGAGGTGGACCGCGTTCAGCGGGCCGTCGGCAGCCGTGGCGTCCATCGTCTTCCCCGGCGTCGTGGTCAGCTACCGCGGCAGCTGGATCGCCTCCGCGCCCCCCACGCCCTGGGGCGGCCGCTGGAGCCTCGAGTTCGAGCGCGGTGAGGTGTTCTGGTCGAACCGCGACGACGACATGTCGCACGACAGGGTCGTCATCCGCCCGCGCGGCGGCCGGCCGCGGTCGGCGAAGCTGCCCTCGATGGCGCGCACCGGGCCGTGGGCCACGATCACCGAATTCGCCGAGTCGGTGCGCGGCGGGCGCGAGCCCGAGACCTCGGGCCGGCACAACCTCGGCACGATCGCGTTCGTCGCCGCGGCGGTCGAGTCCGCGACCGTGCACGAACCCGTGTCGATCTACCGGACCGGCGAAGCCCTGGCCCTCTGAAGTTGGTCGGGCGCCCCCTCCACGTCACCGTCTGGAACGAGCACGTCCACGAGCGACGCGACCCCTCGGTCAGGAAGATCTATCCCGAGGGCATGCACGCGCCGATCGTCGACGGCCTGCGTCGCGAGCTGGGCGCAGGCATCGAAGTAAGTGTCGCCACCCTCGACGAGCCCGAGCACGGGCTGACCGCGGACGTGCTCGCGAGAACCGATGTCCTCACGTGGTGGGGTCATGCCGCGCACGACCAGGTCAGAGAAGAGGTCGTGGGGCGTGTCCACGCGCGCGTGCTCGACGGCATGGGCATCGTCGTCCTCCACTCAGGGCACTACTCGAAGATCTTCAAGCGGTTGATGGGCACCTCGTGCTCGCTCATCTGGCGATCCGACCCGGGCGGCGAGCGCGAGCTCGTCTGGACGGTGAACCCGGCCCACCCGATCGCCGCCGGGGTGCCGCAGCCGATCGTCATTCCGCACCAGGAGATGTACGGTGAGTTCTTCGACATCCCACCGCCCGACGAGCTCGTGTTCATCAGCTCCTTCGCGGGTGGTGAGGTCTTCCGCGGAGGCTGCTGCTACTTCCGCGGTGCCGGGCGCGTCTTCTACTTCAGCCCCGGCGACCAGGAGTACCCCGTCTACCGCCAGCCCGAGGTGCAGCGCGTCATCGCCAACGCGGTGGTGTGGTGCGGCGGCGTCGCGCGCCCCAACGACCTGCCCGCGGCACGTCCCGGCAACCGGCGGCGCAACTGGTTCTTCACCGCCTAGACGCCGCCAGGAAGGCGCCGTACATCGCCGCGGCGACGACGGCCAGCACGGCGGGCGCCCAACCGACGCCGGCCTGGGCGATGACGATCCCGATCGCGCCAGGCCCGACCACACCGCCGACCGACGCCGCCGGGTAGAGCCACGCCGTGGCGCGTGAGTCGCCCGGCTGCATCTTCGCCAGCCAGACGATGCCCGTCGGGAAGATGGGCGCCATGGCCAGCCCGGCGGCCACGTAGGCGATGGGGGCGACCGCGCCGATCGAGGCCAGGCCGAGCGTGACCGTGGCCGCGGCGGACGCGGCCAGCACGATCGTCGGCTCGCCCACCTTCGCGGGCACGAGGGTGATGAGCAGGCGGCCGGTGACCAGCGCGAGCCAGAACGCCGAGGTCAGCGTCGCCGCGTTCCCCGAGGCAAGACCGGTGGACTCGAGGTGCGACGTCATCCAGCCACCCGTACCGACTTCGACGGCGACGTAGAGGACGAACGCAACGACGAAGACGACCACCAGTCCTCCCGGCCGGCGATCCGGCTCTGCGGCAACGGGAAGCCGGCCGGAGATGCGCAGGATGCCGGGCGCGATGGCCAGGAAGGCCGCCGCCACGAGGAGGAAGAGCGCGGCGAAATGCGCGGCCGCCAGGGCCGCGACGAGGACGGGACCGATGACGGCGCCTGCGGGGTAGGCGCTGTTCAGGGCGTTGAGCAGAGCGGCGCGGCGCCGTCCCGAGCTATACGCCACGACCTGGTTCAGACCCAGATCGAGGCCGCCGAATCCGAGGCCGAAGACGAAGACAGAGCCCAGAAACAGGGGCCACGTGAACGCTGTCGCGACGCCGGTCAAGCCGAGTGCCGCGATCGCGCACGAGGCCGTGACGGTCACTCGCGCGGCCAGGCGCTCGAAGGCTCGCATCGCGAGAAGCACGCCTGCCAGCGCGCCGGCGAACTGCACGCTGATGGTCGAGCCGGCAACGGGAAGACTGACCCCGAAGCGCCTGGTCAGGTGCTCGAGGAGCGGTCCATAACCCGAGACGACGAGGCCCATGAGCAGGAACGCCCCGGCGATGGCGCCGATCGCGACCCGCGGAAGCAGGACGCCCTCCCGTCGCATACTGGTCTCGATCAAGGATCAGAAGCCGAACGGAGTCGGCCGTTACGCGGGCTGGGGAGAAGGCGACGACCTGAAGGCGCCCGCGGGCAAGGCAGAGCGCGCCGGCCTGGGCATGATGCCTTTCCTGCGCTACCGCGCAAGCGACCGCTGGTGGAGGGTCGGCATCGGTTTCTTGTGGGTGCCGGCGATCATCGCGGTGATCACCGTAGAGGACTGGCTGCACCTCTCCGAAGGGTTGATGTGGACCTCGCTCGGGGTGCTATTCGTCGGGTTCATTGCGTTCCTGCTGTTCTGGGACAGCAGGAAGACCTAGGACTCCATCGCGAGGCGGTATCGCGGTGACGGCACCGGGCCCTCGAGCAGCGGGTCGTCGGTTTCGCGCATCCACCGCCAGAGGTCGGCGCTGAGCTTCGTCTCGATTTCCGCGACCTCCTTGCTGCCCGACAGATTCCGCTGCTCGAGCGGGTCCATCTCCAGGTCGTAGAGCTCGACGACGTTCGGGCGGTCCTTCGAATAGCGCGGCGGGTCGGCGCGGAAGATCGGACCGGCCTGGATGTCGCCCGGCACCTCGACCGCGAACGCGGTCTCGAAGTTGCGGATCAGCTTGTGCCGCCGCGTGCGCACGCAGCGCATCGGGTCGTAGTAGCTGTGAAACGTCTTCTCGGCGAAGATCGAATCCCTGCCGGCGCCGCGAAGGAGGAACCGTCCCTGGACGCCGGCCGGGATGGGGACGCCGGCGACCTCGAGCACGGTCGGCAGGACGTCGATGTTGCTCACCAGGTCGTCGCGAACCTGGCCCGCCGGACCGCCGGGCCAACGCATGAGCAGTGCGACCTCCAGCCCGGGGTCGTACAAGGTGCACTTCGCCCGTGGCATCGCCAGGCCGTGGTCGGTGGTGAAGACGACGATGGCCTCCCGGCCGGAACGCTCCAGCGCCGCCAGGACGCGGCCCGCCGCCTCGTCCATCAGGCGGATGCCTTCGTTGAGGGCGGCGAACTCACTCCTCGCCTGCGGGATGTCGGGCACGAACGGCGGCACTTCGGCCGGGGCGGCTGCGGGCGCGTCCGGGTAGGGGCGGTGCGTCTGGGAGAAGTTGATCTCGATGTAGAGGCGCTTGTCACTGCGGAACAGAGACTCGACCTCGTCGCCTTGCGGCGCGCCGTGGATTCCCGCGAACCCGAGCCGTTCGTCGTGCAAGGTGACATGCTGGCAGCCGAAGAGGTGCGCCTCGAAACCGTGCTCGGAAAGGGTGCGGGCGATGTGCGGCACGCTGGGGTCGAGCTCCCAGTCGAAGCCGGGGTGCGCGAGGCCCATGACGCCGTGGTTGTGGGGATACCGGCCGGTGGCGAGGCTGGCCCGGCTCGGGCTGCACTGGGGCGCGGTGCAGAAGGCCTGGTCGAACCTCACTCCTTGGGCCGCCAGCCGGTCCAGGTGCGGGCTGGTCACTCCTGCTCGGCCGTAGCAGCCGAGGTGACGCCCGATGTCGTGCGTCGTCAGGACGACGACGTCGGACGCCACCCGCTCAGACGCTAGCCCTTGACGGAGCCGCTAGTGATGCCGCGCACGAAATAGCGCTGCAGGAAGATGAAAACCGCAAGGGGCAGCGCCATCTGCAGCACCGCCGCGGCGGTCAGGTACTGCCAGCCACCGCCCTGCGACGTGACCAGTCCAGTGATCACGACGGTGAACGGACGGAAGGCGCTGACACCCAGGAACGCCAGCGCGACCAGCAGGTCGTTCCAGATGCCGAGGAAGACGAAGATCGTCAGCGAGGCGATCGCCGGGACCGTCATCGGCACAGCGATGCGGAGGAACCGCACCGAGTGGCCGGCGCCGTCCACTTCGGCCGACTCGAAGATCTCACGCGGCAGGCCGCCGAGGTAGTTCCTGAGCAGGAACACCTCGAAAGGAAGGCCGTAACCCGAGTGGGCGAGCCAGACGGAAAGGATCGTCCCGTTGACGTGCAGAAACTTGAAGATCTGCAGCACCGGGATCAGCGTCATCTGGATCGGCACCACCATCAGGCCGACGATGACGATGAAGAAGAGGTTGCGACCAGGAAACCTCATCCAGGCGAACGCGTAGGCGCCCATGGTGGCGATGGTCAGCTGGATCACGGTCGCCGGGATCGTGATGAGGATGCTGTAAAGGATCGACGTGGGGACTTCCTCGATGGCCAGCACCTGCTGGTAGCTGGCGAGCGTGAAACCATGCGGCGGGAAAAGCGTCGTCCACCACCCCGCGCTGTTCATGTCACCGATGGAGCGGAACGAGTTGATGACCATGCCCACCGTCGGGATGATCCAGACCGCGCAGATGATGATGATCACGATGTGGAGCGGCAGCCGCTGGAGGCGATAGCCCAGGTTGTCCACCCAGGTGACGCCCCTGCTGACCGCGGATTCGCGACGAGTGGTGACCTCAGCGCTCATCGCTGCTCCTCCTGTTGCTGGAAGCGTCTGATGTTGACGATCAAGAGCGGAACGATGGCGATGAACAAGACGACACCCACTGCAGCGGCGCGGCCGTAATGCGCGCTCTGCATCTGGCTGAACATGCGTGTGGCGATCACGTCGGTGTCGTAGGCCCCGTTCGTCATCACGTAGACGATGTCGAACGTCTTGAGGGCGTTGATCAGCATCGTCGTGCCCACGACGGTGATCGTCGGCCACAGGAGCGGCGTCACGACCAGGCGCACGATCTGGAATTCGTTGGCGCCGTCGATGCGAGCCGCCTCGAGAACCTCTGTGCTGATGGCCTTGAGGCTGGCCGAGATGATGACCATGCAGAACCCTACAGCCGTCCAGATGCCGACAAAGATCAGGGCCGGGTTGTTCGTGGTCGAGTCGACCAGCCACGGCACCGGGTCATGGTGGAACACGCCGAGGACCGCGTTGAGGGTTCCGGTCTGGGGTGCGCCGGGAGGCTGGTAGTCGAACATGAACTTCCAGATGATCGACGCCGCGACGGCGCTGATCGGCACCGGCAGGAAGATCGCGATCTTGGCCAGCGACTCGTAGCGGACGCGGTCGACGAGGATGGCGATGATCAGGCCCAGGAGGACGGCGAAGCCGGTGTAGAAGACCAGCCACAGGAGGCTGTTGCGGAGCGCGGTCAACGTGTCCGGGAACGTGAAGAAGTAGATGTAATTGGCCAGGCCGACCCACTCCGAGTCGCCGCTGTTGCGGAAGCTGATGACGACGGTGCGGAGCATCGGGTAGACCATGAAGACGGTGGCGAAGCCGACCGCCGGCAGGGCCCAGAAGTAGGGTCGGATCCAGGCCCGTATCCGGTCGGACAGCCGCTCGATGATCCGCTCGCCGAGGATGATGTAGCCGAGCAGCACGAGCGGAACGCCGACCACCGCGACGACCGCTGTGATGATCTGATCCACCCCGCCTACCTCCTCCTGAAGGTATGGATGGCCGGGGCGGAAAGCATCCGCCCCGGCCGCGACGTCATAGGGCTAGGCCGACTTGTACGAGGCTGCTTGCACCTGGTCGAGGTGCGCCAGCTGCGCGTTCAGGCTTCCCGGGTCGCGGGTCACGTTGAGCAGCGACTGCCAGAACGCCTTCTGCATGTCGTTGGGCATGAAGTCGCCCGCCGTGACGAGCAGGTTCTTGGCGCTGCCGGCGATGTCGGCCGCGCGCTTGAACACAGGGTCGGTGTAGTTCAGCGACTTGATCGCGCCCAGCGTGCCGCCGTCGTTGGCCCAGATCTGCTGCGCGTCCGCGGTGGACATGTACTGCATCAGCTGCCTGGCCGCCGGCGTGTCGTTGTACATCGCGAAGTTGTCGTAGAAGCCGTTGACGTTGCCGTCGAACTGCGAGTTGACGCTCGGGTGCGCGAAGAAGTCGAAGTCGGTCCCGGCCTTGAGGTTGAGGCTCGGGAAATCCTGCTGGAAGAAGGCGGTGATGAAGGTCGCCTGCTCCAGGAAGAGACACCCGGCCGGGCTCTTGAAGAGCGGGTCGCCGGCCTTGCCGAAGTTCGTGGACAGCGCCGTGTTGCGGCCGCCGAACACGTTCTGGTCAGAGACCTCCTTGAGGAAGGTCTCGTAGCCGAGCTTGATCTCGGGTGATGAGAACTTCACCTTGCCCTGGATCCAGTTCGTGTAAACCTGGTCGCCGGACTGGCGCATGATGATGTTGTCGATCTGGTCGCTCGCCGGCCAGCCCGACGCGGCGCCGGACTCGAACCCCGCGCAGAACAGGCTCTGGGCGTTGTACTGCTTGGGGTTGATCGCGAGCAGGTCGTCGAAGCTCTTCGGCGCGGTGCCCGTGAAGACCTTCTTGTTGTACCAGATGAGGCCTTTGACCTGAGTCTTGACCATCATCTCGTAGTGCTTGCCGCCGATGATCCCGATGTATGGGTCGTCGGAAGCGCCACCGGGCGCCGTCGTCAGCGCGGGGTACGTGTTGCTCACGTACGACTGGAAACTCGCTCCGAGCACGGTCTCAAGCGGCTTCAAGGCGCCCTTCGAGACCCAGTCCTTGACCTGCACCGGGTCGGTCGGACCAGGCGCGATGTCAGGCAGGTCGGTGCCGGCCGCGATGCCGTTGGCGATCTGGTTGGTCGAGTCGCGGTTGGTCGTGACGTGGACCTTGATGCCGGTCTTCTGCGTGAACGGCGCCAGGACGTCGCGGAACGCCTTCAGCTCCGCGCCACCCCAGGCGGTCCAGACCGTGACGTCGGTGGTCGACGCCCCGCCTCCGCCGCCACCACCGCCGCCGCTGGAGCAGGCGGCGACCAGAAGTAATGTGCCGAGACCCAGTGCTATCGCCCTAGAGCTCAGCCTTGCTAAGACCTCGGCCATGCTGTGCTTTCCTCCCAAAAAACGACCATGCCGGGGCGCATAGGCCCGGGTGGAACGAGATGCCAACGCGAACGTTCGCCTTGGCTAACGTTCGGATCGTAGTTCAGCCCCGGAAGGTTGTCAACTCGACCCTTGTCGTGCGGGCTACCATCCCCCGGGTGACTGAGCCCTTGCGCTTCCCCGACGGCTTCCTGTTCGGCGCCTCGATCTCCGCCTACCAGACCGAGGGCAACAACACCAACACCGACTGGTGGTGGTGGGAGCACATCGCTACGACGCCGTGCCGCGAACCTTCAGGCGACGCTTGCGACTTCTACCACCGTTACCGCGAGGACGTCGCCATGCTCGCGGGCTTCGGCATGAACGCGTTTCGCTTCGGCATCGAGTGGGCGCGCGTCGAGCCGGCCGAAGGCGAGTTCTCGTTCGCCGAGCTGGCCCACTACCGGCGCCTGCTCGACGCGTGCCACGAGAACCGCGTGGCACCGATCGTCACCTTTCACCACTTCACCATCCCCCGCTGGCTGCACGAGAAGGGCGGCCTGGCGTGCGACGAGTTCCCGGCGCTGTTCGAGAGGTACTGCGACCGGACGGCCGCCGCCCTCGGCGACCGCATCGCCTATGCGTGCACGATCAACGAGCCGCAGGGCCTGGGGTCGAGCGGCTGGCTGCTCGGCATCAACCCACCCGGCCACACCGACGACCGCGACGGCGCGCAGAAAGCCGTGGACAACCTGCTCGAGGCGCACCGCCGGGGCGCGGCGGCGATCAGGGCCCGCGCGGGCATCCCGACCGGGGTGACGCTCGCCCTCCCCGACCTGCAGTACGAGGAGGGCGCGCAGCCGGGCGCGTCTTCTCTCGAGCTCGAGTCGCGCGTCAACGACTGGTTCTTCCAGCTCGCGCGCCAGGACGACTTCATCGGCGTCCAGACCTACACGCGCTTCGTCTACGGGCCCGAGGGGTCACGCAGCCCCGGCCACGACTGGAGCGACCTCAGCCGGGAGGTGTTCGAGACCGACCAGACGACGCAGATGGGCTACGAGTACTACCCGCGCGCCATCGGCGGCGCGGTCCGGCGTGCGCACCGCAGCTGCCCCGGGGTGCCGATCCTGGTCACCGAGAACGGCATCGCCACCGCCAACGACGAAAAGCGTATCGCGTACATCGACGAGGCCATGCGGGAGGTCCTCGCCTGCATGGCTGAAGGCATCGAGGTGCGCTCGTACCTGTACTGGTCGCTGCTCGACAACTTCGAGTGGGCGCTGGGCTACGCGCCGACGTTCGGGCTGGTGGGCGTCGACCGGCAGACGTTCACGCGCCATCCCCGGCCGAGCGCGTCGTGGCTGGGCGCCGTGGCCAGGGCCCGCGCTTTGAGCGATGATCCCTTTCTAACTTGATTCGCCCGCCGGTCGAAGCGAACTCCGGTCTGGCCGCGGTCCTGCGCGGCATCATCGCCGACTTCCAGCACGCCGCCGGCGCGGACATCGTCTCGGTATTTCTGTACGAGGACTCGACCCACACCTACTACGCCCCGTTCGCCACGGGCCAGCCGCAGGAGAGCCTGCTGGACTCGCTGACCGACATGCACGAGCAGCTGACGCGCTACCTCGCCGACGAGAAGCAGGGCAAGGTGCCGGACGAGCTGGCCGTCCACCAGTACGGCTCGACGGTCTGGCTGACGGTGCGCCGCGAACGGCTGGTCGCGCGCAACGCTCCGGCGGAGATCGACTCGACGTTCATCCGCCGTTACCAGGTGCAGTCGACGCTCGGCTTCCCGCTGCTGGCCGGCGACCGCTTCCTCGGCCTGATCTACCTCAACTTCCGCAACCGCGAGAAGGCCCCCGACGACAGCCGGTTGCGCGAGCTGGAGCGCCGCGCGACAACCGCCGCGTCGCTGGTCCAGGGCGCGCTCGAGGCTGCGGAGCGCGCCGCCCTCGACGGGCTGTCGCGGTTGACCTCGCTCCTCACCACGCCTGTGGGCGACGCGCGGACCGACGCCAAGGAGCTCCGCCGGCTGCTCTCGATCGCCCTCGCCGACCTGCTCATGGCGAGCAACCTCGACGGCGCGGCGATCTACCAGTTCGGCCAGCAGCGCTCGCACCTCGAGCTGGTCACCGCCCACCTCCGCACGGCCGCACCCACGCGCGTCGACCGGCCTGACTCATCCACCCGTTGGGAGGACGCCGTAGGCAAGACCGTCGGCGCCGCGACCGTTGACTCCGACCTCCACCCCGTCGCGACCTACGCGCTCGGCCAGCAAGACGACCCGCATGGATACCTCGTCCTGCTCAGCCGCGACCGGCTCGCCACGGTGCGGCGCGCGCCCTCGACCGACGAGATGCTGAAGGCCGGCGCGCAGCTGATCGGCGGCGCGCTCGCGTCGCAGCGCCTGATTGCGGGCCTGGAGAACAGCAACCGGCTGCTCAGCGCACTGGGCGACATGACGGCGGCGATGCTCAAACCGGGTGCCTCGCGTCACGACGTGATCGACGCCGTGGTCGGGCACCTCACCGACTCCCATGTGCCCGAGTTCGATTTCAATTTCGCCACCGTCTACCTGCTCGAGGAGAAGGACGATGGAAGCTCCCTCGTGCGAATGGCCGCCGGGGCGGCGACGACGGCGACCATCGAGGCCGGGACGACGCCGCACACCGCTGGGAAGAGGGTCCCGCGCTGGGCGCAGGAGGAAGACCGCGCGCTTGCGGACGGTGACGTGCTGGTGTACGTCGCCCGCTCCTGGCAGGCAGTGCTCGTCGGCCCGCTGCCCTCGACCGAACACGCGGACGTGATGTCCGGAGGCATCCCGGTCGCGTCGACCTGGTCCGACGTTCCCGTGGTCTACAGCAACGGCATGGTCAAGGGCCAGGTCCTCGCCTGCCTGATCGGCGAGAAATCACCTGGCGGCGGCGAGGCGCCGTTCACGCTCGCCGGCGATGTGTTCGAGCGCGGCGGGCACAAGGACCTGATCCGCGTCTTCGTGCCGTTCGGGAGCGACCAGACCAAGCGCGCGACCGGCGTGCTCGAGGTCGGCTACCACCGCTCCGACCAGCGACGGCCGGACTGGGGGCAGGTCGAGGCGCTACGCGCCGCGGCGGGCCAGCTCGCGGTCGCCGTCGAGATGGCGCGCCTGTACGAGGAGGCGCAGCGGCACGCCGACCAGCTCGAGCTGGTGGCCGACGTGAGCAAGGCGATCGCCAGCTCCATCGACCTCGACCAGACGCTGACCCTCGTGGCCCACAACCTGGCGCGCCTGGTCGACGCTTCGCTATGCCAGATCGCCCTTTACGAGGAAGACCGTGAAGGCTGGTACGGCGCGGCGGCGTCCGACCTCGAAGACCTGTGGCGGCGCCAGCACGGGGAGCGCGGCGACGGGTCGTTCCTCTTCAACGTCCTCGACCGCGAAGAGCCGGTGGTCATCGACGACACGTCGGCGGGCGGAGACGTCGACCCGGGCTATGTGCGTACCTTCGGCGTGCGCTCGCTGATGGCCCTGCCCCTGATGGCGGACGACCAGGCGATCGGCGCCGCGGTGCTGGCCGAGCGCAACCGTACGCGCCGCTTCCGGCCCGAAGAGGTGCAACGCGCGCAGGCCCTGGCCCTCCAGGCCGCGGTGGCGATCAAGAACGCGCGCCTGCACGCGCTCGCCGAGGAAGAGCGGCACCTGCAGAAGGACATCGTCCTGGTCGGCTTCGGCCAGTGGGGCCAGAAGGCGTACCAGCACCTGCTGACGCTCAAGCAGTTCTTCAACTTCCGCACTCACGTCGTCGAGCAGGACTCGCCGGGGGCGCGCGACCGGCTGGGAGTCAAGGAGGAAGAGGTCCGCACGCATGGCGACTCTTTCTACTGGGACAGCCACGGCTCGCCGGCGCGCGACCAGCTGGAGCGGGAGCTCGAGTCGAGCTCCTACGTGATCACCTA
This sequence comes from Candidatus Dormiibacterota bacterium, assembly GCA_035280365.1. Lineage (GTDB taxonomy): Bacteria > Chloroflexota > Dormibacteria > Dormibacterales > Dormibacteraceae > 40CM-4-65-16. The sequence goes on from DATEGB010000070.1 coordinate 51,897, forward strand.
CATCGCCACGCCGGCGGCGACGCACCTGCCTATGCTCGGCCGGTACTACGAGCTCAGCGACGTCGTCCTCATCGAGAAACCGCTCGGCGCGCCGCCCGACGAGTACCGCAAGTTCCTGGACACGGCGCCCGGGGGCGTGGAGATCGTCGCCGCCGACCACTACTACTTCAAGCTCGAGGTCCGGCTCCTGGCCATGCTCCTGACCGAGGAGCGCACCCTGCGCAACTTCCTCGACAGCGTCGAAGAGATCCGGATCGAGATCCTCGAGGAGCAGCCGCTGGCCGGCGCGGCGGCGGACATCGGCGTCATCGCCGACCTCATCCCGCACGCCTTCGCCATCATCTCGCTGCTCACGCCGATCGACCGCATCAAGCTCGACGCCGAATCTCCACTGTTGATCGGACGCCATGAGGGGTTCACCGGACAGCGCGAGAGCTACGCCCGCATGAACGCCCACTTCGACTACCAGGGGCGGCCGGTGCGCCTCGTCATCGACGTGGGCAAGGGCGCCGAGAACGCGAAGTGGATCAAGCTCAGCGGAGAGAAGCGCGCCGCCGGGCGCAGCCCGAGCTACAAGTTCGACTTCGGCAAGGGCGAGGCGATCGACGGAACGCAGGCCACCGTGCGCGCGGCGGTGCGGCGCATCCGCGAGCCGGGCGTGCCGGACAACGCGCACCTGAACATGCTCCGCCACGTGATCGAGAAACGACGCCCGGCCGTGGGCATCCTCTCCATCCGCGAGGCGATCCGCGCCAACCAACGCGTGCGCGACCTGGAGGCGATGGCGGTCGAGCTGCTGGCCCGGGACGAGTGGACCTCCTATCCGCTCGGGTCGCGGCCCGCATTTGAAGGGTCGGCAAAAACAACCGCTATCACGGGCGCGAACTAGGGCGGCATACCGCATACTGCCTGGCCGCTTTGATCTCGGGCGGACAGCTCATCTCCGAGCGCGTCATGCTCAAGCGCGACCGCTTCTTCACGGTCTCCGCGCGCGATGGGTCGATCAACCCAGCGGAGTTCCTCGGTGACGGGCTGTGGGACGGCGACACGCGAATCCTGTCGAGGCTGCGCGTGCTGGTCAACGGCATCGAGCCGAAGGCGATGGGCTTCGCCACCGACGACAGCTCGGCCACGTTCGAGTCCGAAGGCGGCGGCCTGCAGATCACCCGCGTCCGCTTCGTCGAGTCGGGGCTGCACGAGCGGATCACGCTTGCCAACTACGGCCCGTCGCTCGTCGACGCCGTGCTGGAGGTCGAGGTCGCGGCCGACTTCGCGGCCATGCTCGGGATTCGCCGCGCGGTCCCGGAGCTCGCACATCCCGAGGCAGCGCCGGCGACGAGGACAGTCGACGGCGTGCGGTTCGTCGCGGGCGGCCGCGGCACAAGGGTGATCGCATTCCCCGAAGGCCTCAAGCACCAGGTCCGCCTGCTGCCGAATGACGAGTTCTCGCTTCGCCTCGACGTCGTGCCCGACGATGGACGCCCGGTCGTCGACTTCGGCTCCGGCCTGGACGAGGCGAAATCGGTGTATCCGAGCTGGGCCGCGGAGTGCATCTCGGTGCGCACCGACAACCCCGCCTTGAATGAGCTCATGGAGCAGGCGATCGCCGACATCCGCATGCTGTGCAACCGCTACCCGACAGGCATCTTCCCCACCGGCGGACTGCCCTGGTACGCGGTCCCGTTCGGCCGCGACACGCTGATCAGCTCGATCCTGCTCCTCCACGTCAACCCCGAGCTTGCGCGCGGCGTGCTGCGCTTTCTGGCCGCGCACCAGGGGAAGAAGGTCGACGAGGGCAGCGAGGAGCAGCCGGGCAAGATCCTGCACGAGGTCCGTGACGGCGAGGCGGTCGACCGCGGCCTGTGGCCGCACATCCTGTACGGGACGGTCGATGCGACAGCGCTCTTCCTGTGCGCCCTCACCGAGACCGAGGACTGGACGCACGACCGCGCCTTCGCGGACGAGCTCTGGCCCGCGGCCGAGGCGGCGCTGGGGTGGTGCCTCAATTACGGCGATTGCGACGGCGACGGCTACGTCGAATACCTCGGCGGGCGAGCGCGCAACCAGGGATGGAAGGACTCCGACGACTCGCTCACGAACACAGACGGAACGGACGCGTCACGTCCGGCGGCGCTGTGTGAGGTGCAGGCGTACCTGCACCGCGGCCTGGTCGGGATGTCGCGACGCAATCCGTCGCTGCGCGGGCCCGCCGCCGAGCTGAAGCGGCGGTTCAACCACGACTTCTGGATGCCGGACGAGAGGTTCGTCGCACAGGCGCTCGACGGATCGAAGCACAAGGTGCGGGCCGTGACGTCGAACCCGGGGCACTGCCTGTGGATGCGCATCCTCGACAAGACGAAGGCAGCACACGTCGCGCGGCGCCTCGTGGCCCCGGACATGTTCTCGGGCTGGGGCATCCGCACACTCTCCGACCGAGCGGTCAACCATGACCCGTGCAGCTACCACAACGGCTCGGTGTGGCCGTTCGACACGGCGCTGGCGGTGGCCGGCCTACGGCAGTACGGCTACGCGGTCGAGGCCGAGCGTGTGGCGCGGGCACTGCTCGAGGCGTGCGTCGAATTCCCGCTGCGCCGGCCGCCCGAGCTCTTCTGCGGTGATGAGCGCGCGCCGGGCGAGCCGCCGAAGGAGTACTGGAACACGTGCACGCCGCAGCTGTGGTCGGCAGCCGCGATGTTCACGTGCGTGTCGTCGATCCTCGGCCTCGACGCCGGCCCGCGCCGCAAGACGCTGCGCGTGGCTCCTATCGAGACGGGGTTGTGGAAGCGGATCGAGGTGAGCGGGCTGCACTTCGCGGGCCAGCGCGTCGACTTCGTGGTCGAAGGCACGAAGGTCAGGGCGGGGCGTCAGGCGAACGGAGTCCGCATCAACTAGCGGCCGGCTTCGCGCGATAGTCGCGACTAACGCGCACTGTCAGCCTGAAGAAGGTCGGATAGTCGCGACTATCCCTGGTGGTCGGGGCGGGTCGGCAACTGAGCGGCGGCTCGCGGCACTCGGCCTGCTCGATCGCGCTCTGTCATCCCGAGCTACCTTAAGGCGGCCTGAAGGCTTGCTTGACTTTCTGGCCGGTCCTAATTCACAGTATTCCGGTCTGCGAAGGCGCCCATCGACACGGGCGCCGATTCAAACGCTCAGCCGCTGGAGAAGGGTATGGGGGTTTTCGTCGTCCTGATCCCAGGGTTCCCTCCGAGTGGCTTCGACACGTCAGCACGCAACTGAGAGGAAAGGGATGATGGGGAAACTTGGTTCGCGCGCGCTGAGCGCGTTCGTAGTCACCTTCGCGCTGGTGGTGGGGAGCGCGGGACCGAGCGTTGCCCAGGCGCCGGCGCCGCCCAACGACGGCGATACGGCGATCCTGGCGCCGGGGGCCGACATGGGCGACCAGAACGACGAGCTCGAGGCGAGGCTCCTGCTCCAGGACCAGGCGTTCATCAGCGTCCGCCTCGCCGGCGACACACCGCTGAGCGTCGACCAGGCGGTAGCCCTCCGCAAGGCGGCGGCCGACCAGGCCAAGCTGCTCAAGAACCCGCCGCCCGCCGGGCCGACGACCTTCGCCGGTGCGTGGAGCGCGCTCGGGCCGAACCCCATCGTCCAGGTCCAGCGCAGCAACAGCACCTTCGCAGCGCAGAGCGGGCGCATCGGGGCGCTTGCCATCCGCCAGAACGGTCAGTTCATCCTGGGCGCGGCGCAGGGCGGCATCTGGCTGTGGGATCCCGCCACCAAGAGATGGTCGCCAAAGACCGACAACCTGCCGTCCACGGCCATCGGCGCGCTCGCCGTAGCGCCTTCAAACGACATGGTCGTCTACGCCGGCACCGGTGAGGGCGCGCTGTCCGGCGACAGCTACTTCGGCAACGGCATCCTCCGGTCGACCGACGGCGGCAACACCTGGAGCCACGTCTCGGGCGACTTCTTCTTCGGCGTCTCCAGCGCTCGCCTCGCAGTCGACCCGAACGACGCCAACCACCTGTACGCGGCGATCCTGCGCGGCCGCGGCGGCGACCGCCGCACCTCGCCCACCATCCACTCGACCTTCGGCGTCTGGGAGTCGCACGACGGCGCCGAGACCTGGACGCTGTTGAAGGCAGCGCCGGACGGCTCGCTCGGCGCGACCGACCTCCGGCTCGACCCGCAGAACCCGTCCACGCTCTTCGCCTCGTTCTGGAGCGACAAGATCTACAAGAGCACCGACGCCGGCGCCACGTGGAACCCGATCATGAACGGGCTGCCGACCGACGCCAACTTCGCCGCCGGCCTCACCCGGTTCAACCTCGGCCTCTCACGCCCCGCCGGCGCCGCGCACGCGACACTGTACACGGGCTTCGACTGGGTCGACACCGCGGGCCACCACCACGCTGGGCGCCTCTTCAAGTCGACCGACGACGGCGCCAGCTGGGCCGAGGCCGGTCACGGCACGGGCATCGACAGCGTCGTCGGCTACTGCGGCACGCAGTGCTTCTACGACAACGTCATCGAAGCCGACCCCGCCAACCCCGACGTCGTCTACGCGGGCGGTTCGTTCGGCTACAACCTGAGCCCGCCCTCCGGCGGCATCTTCCGCTCCACCGACGGCGGCGCGACCTGGAAGAACCTCGGCTGGAACCTCCACCCGGACTTCCACGCGCTCGCGTTCGACCCCAACGACCCGGCCAAGATCCTGATCGGCAACGACGGCGGCGTCTACTACAGCACCAGCCGCGGCGGCCGGAACAACGCCGGGGACGCGCTGAGCGCGGTCACCTGGCAGAACCTGAACGGTTCCGTCAACCCGAACACCGCCGGCGTGACAGGCCGTACCGGGCTGCAGATCGCCCAGTTCACGTCGGTCGCGGTCGTCCCCTCGATGCTGGTCAGGCCCGGGGCGCAGAGCCTGCGCTTCTGGGGCGGCACTCAGGACAACGGCACCCTGCGCAAGTCCGTCAATTCGGGCACCTGGTTCGACATGACCTCTGGCGACGGCGGCCAGGTCGTGGTCGACCAGACCGACACGGACAACTCGTGTGGGTTCGGGGCATGCTTCGTCTACGGCACGTTCTTCGGCGTCTCGCTCTACCGCATCAGTGACGGGGGCGCCGGGTTCTTCACCCGCACCCCGATCCTGAAGGGCATCAACACCGGCGACCGGTCGGAGTTCTACATCCCGGTCGTGCTCAACCAGCTGAACACCAACCAGCTGTTCACCGCCACCTACCGTCTTTACCGCACAGACAACGCCAAGGCCCCCGACGTGGGTGACGTGCAGTTCAGGAACATCAGCCCCGACCTGACCAGCGGGTGCACCGGCCCGGCGCCCAACGGCGCCCGCGGCTGCTTCATCTCCGCCATCGGCGTCGGCGGCGGCACCGCCGTCTACACCGGCTCCGACGACGGACTCGTCTTCTTCAGTGCGGACGGTCAGACGAGCGACAACCCGACGTGGGTCCGGGTTGACAAGCACAGCAACGGCAACGGCGACAAGCACTCGCTGCCGAACCGGCCGGTCGCCTGGATTGCCGTCGACCGCAGCAACTTCCGCGTCGCCTACATCGCCTACAACGGCTTCAACGCGGCGACGCCGCACCAGCCCGGCCACGTCTTCAAGACGACCGACGCCGGCCAGAGCTGGACCGACATCAGCGGCAACCTGCCCGACACGCCGGTCAACTCGCTGGCCGTCGACGCGTCGTTCCCCAACACGCTCTACGCCGCCACCGACGTCGGCCCGATGGTGACCTACGACGGCGGCGCGCACTGGGGCCCGCTGGGCAGTGCCGGGTTCCCGGTCGTCGCGGTCGACCAGGTCGACCTCGACACCTACGACCGCGTCATCGGCGCCGGCACCCACGGCCGCGGCGCGTGGGGCCTGACCGACACCCTGAGCGCGCCAGGCCTGGTCATCTCCAAGAAGGACGCGGGTGTGCCCGTCGGTCCGGGCAGCAACATCGACTACACGATCACGGTGCGCAACATCGGCAACGCGACAGCCACCGGCGTGATGGTGAGCGACCCGGTGCCGGCCAACACGAGCTTCGTCTCCGCCGACAGCGGCGGGACGAACGTCGGCGGCACGGTGCGCTGGACCGGCCTGTCGATCCCGCCGGCCGGGAGCGTCTCCGTTCATCTGCGGGTGCGCATCGACCCGGGCTTGAAGGCGCAGGTCACGTCCATCGTGGACGACGGCTTCGCCGCGACGGCCGCGGGCGGCTTCTCGGCCGCCGGCTCACCGACCGTCACCCCGATCGCGCCGCCGTTTGCGGTGGCGTTGAGCCCGGCGAGCCAGACCGACGGCGCCAAGAGCGGCAGCAGCGTCAATTACGCGGTCAACGTCACCAACCTCGGTTTCAAGACCGACAGCTACACGATGTCCTCGAGCGGCGGGACGTTCCCGGTCAGCTTCCTCGACTCGACTTGCACGTCGCCGCTCACCACCACACCCAGCGTCACCGCCGGACAGTCGACAGTCGTGTGCGTCAGGGTCGACGTGCCCGCGGCCACGGCCGACTCCGCGACGAGCACGGCCACCGTCACGGCGACGTCCGTCGGCAGCCCGACCGTGAGCGCCTCCGGGTCCGTGAAGACCATCGCGGTCGCGGTCGACACCCTCGTCGTCGACGACGACTCCTTCACGTCCAGCCCGGTCGACGTTCAGAAGTTCTACACCGACGCCCTCACCGCGGCGGGCAAGTCATTCCAGGTCTGGGACCTGGGCAATGACAAGAACCTGCCGTTGAACTACCTCAAGTCCTTCAAGTTCGTCGTCTGGTTCACCGGCAACAGCTTCCCGTCGCCTCTCGCTCCGTACGAGGCCAGGCTCAAGGCCTACCTCGACGGGGGCGGCAACCTGTTCCTCTCGGGCCAGGACCTCCTTGACCAGTCGGGAGGCACGACGGCCTTCGTCCACGACTACCTCCACGTGACCTGGAACGGCACCGAGGCCCAGAACGACAAGAAGACCCTCCACGTCACCGGGGTCGCCGGGACGCTGACCGACGGGGTCGGCACGGTGGCCTACAGCAACGCGGTGCTCGGCAACGACTTCGAGGACGAGATCACGCCCAACGGCACTGCGCAGCCGATCTTCACCGACGACAACAGCCAGCCGGACGCGCTGTCCTTCAGCGGCGGCTTCAAGGTCGTGTTCCTCGCCTTCCCGCTCGAGGCCTACGGCACGGCCGCGCAGAGGACGGACCTGATCACCCGGATCTACGCGTTCTTCGGCTAAACCGAATTTCGTAGTCGACAAGAAGGGCCGGCAGCGCGCCGGCCCTTGCATTTTCTTCGGGGATCCGGCCGGCGGCGACCCCATACCGGATAGTCGCGACTATCCGTGCATTTCGGCCTCGGAGAGGGCGGACAGTCGCGACTAACCGGGAAATCTAGGCGGCCGCTTTGGGTGCGGCGCGGCGGCGCGGGCGCTGCCGGTGCGGCAGGTAGGAGCGGTCGCCGACCCACGGCGCCGGCGGCGTCGAGAGCCACTGGGCGATCTGGTTCAGCGCGGTCGCGTACTTGCCACGAATCTTGGCGAACTTCTGCCAGTGCTGCTCTCCGTCCTGGGCGTTGTAGCCCGCCGCGCGCAACCGGGCGACCGCCTGCACGTACTCTTCGCGCTCGAGGATCGGGTCGGGCGACGTCTGGAGCCGGAAAACCCAGGCGAGGTCCTCGCTCATGTGATTGCCGACGGTCAGCATGAGCTTGGCCGCGCCGGCCGAAGGCTCGTCGTCCATCGAGCTCACGACCAGGCTGGCGGCGTCCATGACCGCGCCGAAGGAGTTGATCCACGCCTCGTTGTCGTGGCTGGAGCGGAAGTAGATCAGCAGCGGGTAGGCGAGGTGGCTCTCCAGGACCTTGGCCGACCACTTGCGCCACTCGTCGAACGTCGTCTCGAGGATGGATCCCATCTGCTTGTCCCGGGCCGTCTCGAGCAGTTGCACCGCGGATGCCGGCGCGCCGGCCAGGGCGTCGAGCGCCACCACGGCCTCCTCCCTGTCGCGGAACGATCCATACAGCTCGAACAGCAACGTGATCGCCACCGCCGCGTAGGCGACGCCGTTCGCACTCTCCACGATGATCAGCAGCCGCGCGGGGCCAACCTCGGGAACGAAGTCGCCGTAGGCGAGGGGGACCAGGGTCGAAGCGGACACGTAAAACGCCTCTGGGAAGTCCTGCAACACTGGGTGGAACTCTTCGCGAATCCCATACATGATCAGGGCGTAGCCGAAGACGAGCGCCGCCGCCCAGATCAGGACGAGGACGATCAGCGCCACAGGCGCAAACGACGCCAGGCGTCCTTCACTGCGGTCGATCTGCGAGGTCCGCAGCGACACCCAGCGCCACGCCCGCCACATCGTCGGCACCACCAGGCGCGTGAGCTGGACCTTGCGCACGGCGGGCCGAGGCAGCACCGCCGCCTGGAAGAAGTCGTAGAACGTCACCGCCAGGACGAAGATGCCCGCGATGACGGACGCCGTCTCGATCATCCCGTTCATTGATTTGGCTTTGGTCCTTTTTCCTGCAGGAGGTCGAGGATCGCGCGCTGCTGCTCCAGCATCTCACGCTGCTGCTCGAGCATCTTCAGCTGCTGGACGTTGATCGCGTGCAGCGTGGTCAGGGTGAGGTGGTCGGCCTCGGCCCGAGCGTCCTGGCTGGCGGAGATCACGTTCTGGCCGACGATGATGATGGGCAGCAAGACAAGTTGCAGGAACGACTGGCTCAGCCAGGCTATTCCGGTGTAGGTGTCACCGCGCAGGAACGCGCTCAGAGCCTGCGGGAAGGACACCAGGGAGATGAGCACGAAGAGGTAGGCCGCCCACATCGTGCCCACCGCCTTCGTGACGTGGACCGCGAGCCAGTTGTTGAACCGGCCCAGCGCGCCGGCGCCGTGGACGATCGGCCCGACCGACCTCGACGTGATGAGGCGCGGTTTGTGCTGCATCGGGGCAGCGGTCGCGGCCGCGAAGGCGGCGCGATGCTCTTTGCTGCTGATCCGTCGCTCGTGGTGACGCTCGGTCGCTTTCGGTTGCTCCATCTCGGCGCATAAACCTAAGACAATTGGACGGGTGCCGAACGAGGTTTACGAAGCTGTCCGGACAGTGCTCGCCGTGCGCGAGTACCAGGAACGCGAGATCTCGGACGAGGTCCTCCACCGCATCGTCGAGGCCGGCCGGCTGACGGCGAGCGCGCGCAACGCCCAGCCCTGGCACTTCGTGGTCGTGCGCGACCGCGAGCGGCTGCGTAAGCTCGGTTCGCTGGTCCGGACCGGCGGATACACGGCCAACGCCGCGGCGGCGATCATCGTCGCCTGCGAGCGGAACTCCTATGCGATGTCGGACGCTAGCCGCGCGATTCAGTCCATGATCCTGACAGCCTGGGCTGATGGGGTCGGCTCGAACTGGACGGGGTTTGGCGGCATCGAGGCCGTGCGCCAGGAATTCGGCGTCCCGGACACGTACGACGTGCTGGCGGTGATGCCGCTGGGCTACCCGAAGCGCAAGGTCATCGGCAAGAAGAAGCGCAAGCAGTTCAGCGAGGTCGTGTCAGCGGAGGGTTACGGGACTCCGATGGCCGGAGCCTGAACGGCGCCTCCAGGACCGCGAAGAGCGCCACCCCGATCAGGGCGGCCGAGCCGAGATACCAGGGCCACGGGCCAAGCACATCCAGGAGGGTGGCGCTCGGCGGCTTGGCGCGCAGGTACATGTAGTCGGCGCCCGTGACCGCGTCGACAAGCCCGACGAAGGCCGCGTAGGCCAGCGTGATCGCCGCGACCTTGACCACCGCCCACGGCCGCGGGTGCATGCGCAGCCCCACCACCAGGATGAGCGCCGCGGCGACGACCCCGCCGTGCGCGACGTAGTACTGCCAATACGGGTAGCTCGGGAAGTGCTGGCGCAGGTCCGGCGTCAGCAGCGCCTGGATGGTCCCGGCGAGGCCCCAGAAGTAAGCGACCTCCGTCAGAAGCGGGCGCTGCGTCCAGAGCGCCGCGGCGGCGACAAAGATCGCGGTGTCGCAGAGCTGCAGAGGCAGCGACCAGGCGAGCACGCTCCCCGGCACACCGCCGGCCAGGAGGAAGGCCCACCAGCTCACCTCGTCGACCACCAGCACGGCGGCGAGGGCCTTGAGCCACGGTGCGGGCCGGCGCCGCGCGACCACGACGAGCGCAGCCGTGGCGACGGCGATGACCGCCAGCGCGATGAGGTGCTCGGGCGCGAGGAGCTCGCTCACGACTCACAACCGGCGCCCGGCTCGTCGCACTCAGGCACGATCCCGAAGCGGTGAAAGCGGGAGCGCCGTGGAGCGAACCACCAGTAGACGGCCTCCTGGACGGCCGCCAGCGGCTTAACACGATAGAGCGCCCCGAGGGCCCGCCAGCCGCCGCCCAGCTCGTGCAGGGTGCGGTTGATCGCTGCCGCGCCGTCGAGCTTGCGACCCTCCGCATCGACCGTCCAGGCGGCGCGGTCAGCCTCTGCGCGGGTCACCCCGTAGCGTTCGAGGACGCCTGGCTTCTGGTTGGCGACGACCAGCACACGGCCGGTCCTGTCGCGCCGGCGGACCCAGCGCGCCAGCCGCGTTCAAACGCCTCAAGTGCCGTCGAACAGAAGAGTGAGGTTTTCCGCGATGCGCAAAAGTTAGCCGAGGACAGCCTTGTTCCCCGCCAAAAAGGGAGGCGCCGTTCCCACACGACGCCCCCTTGAGGAAGGAAAAGGGTTCAGCTCACAGCGGGTCGGCGCAGGCCCTCCGCTTCCATCGGCTCCTGCTCGTCGTACTCGACTGTGTGGTCGAGCGCCGAGCGGTCCCTCAACGCCACGGTCGCCAGGAAGCCGATCACGCAGCAGATGAGGATGTAGGCGCTGATCGTGAATGGGCTCTTGGCGGGGAATGGCGACTTGAACGTGAGCCCGACGATGTCGAACTTTCCGGCCCAGAGGCCCGTCGCGATGTATGGGGCAGGGCCGCCGGCGATGATCGATGCCAGCTGGTAACCCAGCGAAGCCCCGCTGTAGCGCAGACGTCCGGTGAAGCTCTCCGCGATCAACGAGGCCTGCGGGCCGTACTGCATGTCGTGCGGGATCAAAGAGAGCGCGATCACGACGAAGACGAGCACCGATGCAGCCGCGGCAAACAGGCCGAAGTAGACGAAGCCCCACGCCGCCATAACGGCGATGCCCAGCATGTACATCGTCTTGCGGCCGATCACGTCGGACAGCCATCCGAACAGTGGGATCGTGACGAACGAAACGAGTCCGGCGACGCTGACCGCCCAGGTCAGGAACGGCTTGTTGAAAGCGTGCGCCGCGCCATAGGTGAAGACGAAGACGGTGAACAGGTAGAAGGGCGCCTGCTCGGGCATGCGGAGCAGGGCGCTGAGGATGATCTCCCTCCAGTTGCGCCGGACGACCTCGCGCACGGGTGCGCGCTCGACCCTCTGCTCGTTCATGAGGGCCCGGAAGACCGGTGTCTCCATGACGCCGAGCCGGATGTAGAGACCGATGCCGACGAGGACGATGCTGAGGAGGAACGGGATCCTCCACGCCCAGTCAAGGAATGCCTTCTCCCCGGCGAGCGTCACTGTGGCGGCCACGATCCCATTGGACAGCACGAGGCCGATCGGGACTCCGAACTGCGGCCAGCTGCCCAACCAGCCCTTGCGCTTCTTGCTCCCCCACTCCATCGCCATCAGCACCGAGCCGCCCCATTCCCCGCCGACGCCGATGCCCTGGCATAGGCGGAGGAAGACGAGGAGCGCCGCCGCGCCGAGACCCAGTGACGAATAGGTCGGCATGAGACCGATGAGGAAAGTCGCGATCCCCATGAAGAGGAGGGTCGCGATCAGCGTCGCCTTGCGACCGATGCGGTCGCCATAGGTTCCAAACAGCCACGCGCCGATGGGCCGGGCCAGGAAACCGACGAAGAAGATGACGTAGACGTTCAGGGTCCCGGCCAGCGGGTCGGACTTCGGAAAGAACAGCTTCGCGAAGACCAGGGCGCCGGCTGTGCCGAACAGGAAGTAGTCGTACCACTCGATCGAGGTGCCAACCGTGCTGGCGACGACGGCTTTGAGCATGTTGCGCCGCCGTTCCTCCGGCGGCATTGCAGCCAAAACACTTGATCCGGCGGTGCTCGCCATATTCACATCCCCAAACAGCCAGAAATGAGGCCCCAGCTACCTGATTCTTTATCACTTTTTGAGGTTCTTCGCTCCGAGGGCGATCGCGTCGCGCAGTCCGATGGTCTCGGGCCCGGGGGAAATTCGGAGGTCGGAGGCGAGCACCGAGGTCAGCCGGTCGTACACGCGGAGCGCCTCCGCGCGGTCTCCGGCCTCGTCGTGCAGGCGCATGAGCCGGCGGTAGCCGCTCTCGCGATAAGGCTCGATCTCGACCGCCTCGGCGGCGGCTCGCCTCGCCAGAGCGTGCTCGCCGTTCCAGTGGTGCACGTCGGCCAGACAGTCCAGGGCCCGGACCTGGGCCTCCCCCAGGAAACGCCGGCGTGCGTCCACCCACTGACCCTCCGCGCCGGGCAGGAACGGACGGCGCAGGATCGAGCAGGCGACCACAGCGGGACCGTAAGCGTCGGCGGGCCGCCCCGTGAGCAGCGCTCCCTCGGCGAGGTGCACGCCCTCGAGCGCGGCCTCGACGTCGACCCACGAGCCGGCGGGCAGGCGGACCTGGTAGCAGCCGCCTTCCGCCGCCAGCGTGTCCCGCGGGAGGCCCAGTCCCGCCAGAGCCGCCCGCAGCTTGCTGACGATCGCGCTCAGCGCTCCATCGAACGCGCGAGGCGGCGACCCCTGCCACAGCAGGTCGGCCAGCTCGTCGCGCGCCACGAGCCGGCTCCGCTCGGTGACAAGGTACGCTACGGCCAGGCGCCCCTGTCTCCCGGAGAGCTGCTCGCCCCGGAGGGTCTGACGATCCCCGACCAGGCAAACATCGCCCATCAGGTACACGCGCGGGGGACGCCAAGGTTTTGCCAAAGCCGGGTATTTAGTGTGGCGACCATTCCACGTCAGGAGGCAACACCATGGCGGTCACCATCTCGATCCGGGCCCGGCTGAAGGCCGACGCGGGCACCATCCGCAAGATCCACGACGAGGTCACCGGCGCCACCAGAGAGATGGCCCAGAAGGCCGGCGACATCTCGCACACCGTCTACCTCGACGCACAGGACGACCGCGAGTTCCTCGGCATCGACGTCTGGCACTCGGCGGAGCAGGCACAGGCGTTCGCGGGCAGCCCGCAGATCCAGGAGTTCTTCGGCAACATGTTCGAAGGTGCGCCAGAGGTCAAGATCTGGGTCGACCCCGGCTGGAACAAGTGGTAGCAGTGGAGGAGGCGACATGACCGCCGGCAAACGCGGAGGCGACGTCGAGCTCATGGTCAAGTGCGATTGCGGCTTCGAGGCGAGGGGGACGGAGCAGACGCTCATCCCGATCGTCCAGCGCCACGGCCGCGAGGCGCACAACATGAAGGTGACGCGCGAGCAGGCGCTCGCGATGGCGCGACCGGCCTAGGACGGAATCGGTTTCGGGGCGCGGCGCGCCAACCAGCGCGCCTCGGCCTCGCCGATCGGCGTGGACGGCGGGCCGAGCCGGAACGGCCATATCTCCTCGGCCAGGCGTCGCCAGTTCGCGGTCGCGTTCAGGCTGCCGAGTACGGCGTACAGGCCGAGGTTGATACGCTGCATGATCACGTACGCCCGCGGCACGTCCGAATAGGGCGCGAGCGGGCCGCGCGCGTCGAAGAACCGGCGCACGATCGCCGACGCGTAGGCAGGAGTCAGCGTCATCGGCGCGTCCTCGAGCACCGTGCCGTAGAAGTGGCCGAAGCGGTCGACCACCATCTGGGTCGGCACGGGGGCGCCGGCGCGCAGGAAACCGGCGCGCTCCAGCGCGGCGCGGAAGCCCTCGTAGTCCTTGTCGAAGACCAGGAAGCGCACCGCGTCGATCAGCGGCGCGAGGTCGTCGTCGGTGAACTGTTTGGTCAGGCCGAAGTCGAGGAACGTGACCTGGCCGCCGCGGTGGAACAGGTAGTTGCCGGGATGAGGGTCGCCATTGAACGCATGCAGCCCGTACAGGCTGCGGAAGACGAAGCGGTAGATGACCTCCGCGGCGAGGTCCTTCTCGTGCTGGTTCCAGGTGAGCAGCTCATCGAAGGTCGCGCCCGAGACCAGCTCGCTGGTGAGGACGCGGGATGTGCTCAGCTCGGGGATGACGTGGGGGACCCGGATGCAAGGGTGGCCGTCGAAGAACTCGGCGAAGAGCTCCTGGCTCGCGGCCTCGCGCTGGTAGTCGACCTCTTCCTGCAGCCGGTCGCCGAGCTCGTCGACGAGCGATCGGACGTCAAGGCCGGGGAACGCCGCGCCGACGATGCGGCGCAACAGGCCCACGTTGCGCAGGTCGGAGGTGATGCTGCGAGCGATGCCTGGGTACTGGACCTTGACCGCCACCGCCCGGCCGTCGCGGGCGATCGCGCGGTGGACCTGCCCGATCGACGCGGCCGCGAAAGGGAGCCTGTCCCACTCCCGGAAAAGGCGCTCCGGCGGCGCGCCGAGCTCCTCCTGGACGACCGACGCGGCGAGGGCGGCGGTCATGGGCGGCGCCCTGTGCTGCAGCCGGGACATCGAGGCGCGGACGGTCGCCGGCATGTCCTCGTAGATGTAGCTCGCCATCTGGCCGAGCTTCATCAGCACGCCTTTCATCGCGCCGAGCTCCTCGGCGACCTCGTCCGCGGAGCGCAAGGCCAGGTCGTGCCGCAGCTCGCCGCGCCGCTCGACCGAGGCGAAAATCAGCCTGGGCGACCGGGCCACGTAGCGGCCGCCGATCCGCAGCGCCAGGCGCGCCAGGGCCGCTCCGCGGGTGACGCGAGATTGCCGGATGGCGGAGGTGGAGGCACTCACGCGGTGCGCATGCGGAGCTCGATGCGCTGCCGCGACTCGAGCACGCCCGGCAGCGACTCGAAGGCGAGGTCGAGCGCGCCGAGCAGCTGCCGCACGGAGTCGCGCTCCATCAGTTCCGCCGCCGGGGCGGGGTAGCCGTACATCTCGCGCGCCCAGTCCGGCAGCGTGCCGACGGCCACCTGGCCGAGGTCGCGCCAGAGGTCGCGAAGGTCGTCGTCCAGGTCCGGCGGGTCGAGCACGATCGCGATCGCCTCTTTCGCGGCCGGCGTTGCCCGGCGCAGGTCCACCGATTCGATGTAGGCGCGCAGCGAGGCGGCGGTCGTGGGCACGTCCTCCCGGGGCACGCCGACGATCTCGGCGAACCTGACCATCTCGGCGACGTAACGGTCAAGCTCGGCCGGGCCGATCGGCCGGCCGTAGCGGCGGACGACCTCGACGACCGAGTCGACCATCCCGGCGTGCACCCAGAGCAGCAGCGCGGGGTCTTCGGCGCTGTACGGAAAGCCGGTCTCGGGGTCCACGCCGCGGACGTGGGCGTGGACCTTGCGCACCCAGCCGGCCGCGGCCAGCGCCGAGGCGACATCACCGTAGGTCGTCGTCAGGAGGTAGGAGCTCGTGGCTGCGAGGCGCCCGAAGGGGTCCTGCTTCCAGTTGCTGTGCTGGGCCACGCCGGCCATGGCCAGCGGGTGCAGCGCCTGCAGCATCAGCGAGCGCATGCCGGCGAGCGGGAAGCTGCGGTCGCGATTGACGCGCCAGACGGCGCTGCGCGGACCGAAGAGCCCGTCGTCGGCCGGCTTTTCGGGCACCGCGCGTTCGTAGGCTCGAGCGAGCCGATCGAGCGGACCGAGCCTGGCGGTGTCCATCGGCAACGCCACTCTACCGGCCGGCCCGCGATAGTCGCGACTATCCAACCTTCTGCGGCCTCGGAACGCGCGATAGTCGCGACTAACGCGCGATCAGGCCAGAACCTCCTGCCTGTGCGAAAGATGCTCGATGGCCTGGGAGCGAATCTCCTCGAAGCCGCCGTTAAGGCCCTTGCGGAGGATGCGCGCGCAGGCGGCCGCCGAGTACAGGCGCGGGACGAACACGAAGTCGGCGCCCTCGTCGTAGAAGCTGAGCGCCTGCGGGATGTGGTCCGAGGTCAGGACGACCCGAGCGTTCGGCGCCTGGGCGTGGACGGCGTTCATCAGGCGCAGGTTGCTCGTGCCGCGCAGCACGTCGTCGGTGATGCTCGACACGACCAGCTGCGCATGCTCGACGCCGGCGTGGCGCAGCGTGTCGGCATGCGCGATGTCGCCATAGACACACCGGATGTTCCTTCGCTGCAGCTCGCGCATCACGGTCGGGTTGAAGTCGATGACCATGATCTTCTCCATGAACTGTTTCGACTCCTCCGCCGAGCCTTCGTGCTCGAACTCGTAGAGGATCGAGCTCGCGTCGCGGAAGAAGCCGAGGAAGATCACCGGCTGGTGGATCTTCTCCTCCTCTTCCTTTCCGGCCGCGGAGTCGAGGTCCTTCAGCCCGACGGCCTTGAACGCCTTCGCCAGCGCGTCCTGGATCGTGTGGCTGAAGTTGATCATGTATGTGGAGATGACCGACGTCACCGCGAAGGTCACGATGACGACGGTCAGCACGTCCTGGTGGATCTGGCCCATGGTCACGCCCAATGAGGCGATCACGATCGAGAACTCGCTCACCTGGGCCAGGTTGATCGCCGGCACGATGCTCGTCCGGAGGCCGAGCCGTAGCGCGTAGAGGATCGGCACGACGACGACTCGGCTGACGATGACGAAGGCGCAGGCCGCGAGCGCGAGCCACAGCGCCTGCGTGCCGGGCAAGGTGATCTGCATGCCGAGGGCGACAAAGAAGAGGGTGACGAAGAAGTCCCGGATGCTGACCGCCTTGGCGACGACGTCGACGTTGTAGGGGAACGTCGAAAGGCTCACGCCCGCGATCAGCGCGCCCATCTCCCGTGACAGGCCGATCAGGCTGGCCGCGCCGGCGAGGAAGAAGCACCACCCGAGCGCGGAGACGAGCACCAGCTCCGGCGCCTTGGCCACGGTGCGGAACAGGTACGGCAGCGCGTACTTTGCGAGGGCGAACCCGGCCACGACCAGGACGGCGCCGCGCCACAGCGATCCGAGCAGAGGGACCAGGTTCGGGTTGAGGATGTTCGGCTGGACCGCCAGCATCGCCACCGCCCACAGGTCCTGGATGACGAGTACGCCGAGGGTGATGCGGCCGGGCAGCGTGTCCAGCTCGAACTTGTCGTTGAGGATCTTGACCACGACCAGGGTGCTGGACAGGCTCATGCAGGCCCCGAGGTAGAGCAGCGCGTAGTCGTGCGGCGCGTTCTGGGCCCCGAGTAGGGCGAAGAACACAAGGCCGAGGGCGACGCAAATCGGCACCTGCAGCGCGCCCGTCAGGAGGACGGCCGCGCCGCCGGAGGCCATCTTGCGGAGGTCGATCTCGAGGCCTATGACGAAGAGCAGGAGGATGAGGCCGATCTCGGCCACGGTCTGGATGCTCGTCTCGTCTGTGATCCAGCGCAGATAGAAGTGCGGACCGATGACGACACCCGTGGCGAGGTAGGCGATGATCACCGGCTGCTTGAAGCGCCAGGTGACGGCGGCGATCAGCGCAGCGGCGCCGACGCAGATGCCGATGCTCGACAGGAGGTCGGTGGGGACGTTCACCGGCGCAGCACGTTGAGCAGGTCGTCCACGAGCGACCCGTTCGGCGGCGCGACCTCTTCGAGGTCCATCGAGCGACGCAGCAGGCGCCCCATCCCACGCGAGCGTGTGTTCTGACCGAGCTGCGGGCCGCCCGCAGCGATGCCGAAAAGCGAAACCGCGACTCCCTTCGGCCTCAACTCGGCGGCGAGGCGCTCGGTGAACGCGGCGACGGCGGCGGAGCAGGTGTCGTAGGCGATCGTCTCCGCCGACCGACCGCGCGCGCTCACGGCATTGACTACCTGGCCCGAGCCGCGCTCGACCATGTGCGGAACCAGAGCCATGGTCGTGCGCACGGTGCCGAGAAGGTTCGTCTCGAAAACCCACCTCCAGTCGGCGGTGCGCGTGCGGTCCAGGGGTCCATGCAGGAACACGCCGGCCATGTTGAGGAGGACGTCGACGCGGCCCATCGCCTTGATCGCGTCCCGCGCCATGGCCGCGACCGAACCGTCGTTGCGCACGTCGGTCGGCAGGGCGAGCGCGACGTCGGCGCCGGTCTGGCGGAGGACTTCCTCAACCGTGCGCTGCATCCGCTCGTTGTCGAAGTCCGCGATCACGACCCGCGCGCCCTGCCTGGCGAGCGCGTTGGCGGCCATTCTTCCCACCCCGCTGGCTCCGCCGACCACGACCGCCACCTTGCCCGACATGGCGCCACGCGGCCGGTCGTCGTCGTTCATCAAGCGCGCATTCTATTGATCGGGCGCGACGCTTCGGCCGCTATATCCGGCGCAGGAACGGGATTGGCGGCGCGAGCGCGAAGTTGAGCTGGATCGCGACGATGACGGCGATGCTCCAGTGAGTGTCGAACACGGAGATCAGCATCGCCAGCAGGTACAGGGCCTGGGCGCCGTAGACGCGCAGCCTGACCAGGCGGAGGATGACCGGCCCCGCTTCGCGGGGGAACAGGCCCGCACGGCTGGCGTATTCGGCGCCGGCCAGAAGCGCGAGGCCCATGACCACGATGTTCAGCCAGTACACGACCAGCGCGACCCTGGACCAGTGGAAACGCGCCAGCAGCTGCGTCGTGAATGGCACGAGCGTCACGGAAAGCAGGAACGCGAGGTGAATCCACGTGAATGTCCGGTTGGCGCGTTCGACGCCGGTCAGCTGCGTCTGCTGGCCGACCCAGAAGATGCCCAGAGTGAGGAAGCTCATGAAGTAAGTCACGATCGCGGGCAGCAGGTCCCGCAGCTGGCCGAGCAGGTCGCCCTCGCTGCCGACCGCGCCCACAGCCGGCACGGCCAGCCCCAGCACCAGCAGGGTCATCCCGACGGCGAAGATCCCATCCGAGATTGCCGACAGCCGATGCAGGCTCGTGCCGGCGACCTCGTTGTACCGCCGCCCATCCACGCCGTAGATTGTCGCGGCATGCCGACGCCAGGCAACGTGATCTTCTTCGCCACCACCGCGGAGCTCCGCGCCTGGTTCGAGGCCAACCACGAAACGGCGAGCGAGCTGTGGCTTGGCTACCACCGCAAACGCACTGGAAGGCCCTCGGTGACCTGGCAGGAGGTCGTCGACCAGGAGCTCTGCTTCGGCTGGATCGACAGCGTGCGCTACTCGCTCGGCGACGACCGCTCCGCGCAGCGCATCACGCCACGGCGCAAGGGCAGCGTGTGGAGCGCGATCAACATCAAACGTTTTCAGGAGCTCGACGCCATGGGCCTGGTTCACCTGAGCGGGCGTGCGGCTTTCCAGAGGCGGGACGAGGCGCGCTCGCGGATGTACTCCTACGAGAGCCGCTCACGCGGCTTCGACGCGGCGACCGAGGCTGCGTTCCGGAAGCACGCGCGGGCCTGGCGGTTCTTCGAGGCACAGGCGCCGTCCTACCGGCGGACGGCCGCCTTCTGGGTCATGAGTGCGAAGCGCGCCGAGACGCGGAAACGCCGGCTCGAGAGGTTGATCGAGTCTTCGAAGACCGGCGAGCGCTTGGCAACATTTGAATCGCCTTCCCGGCGTCGCGCTCGGCAACCCGGTCGCTGACGAGCTTCCGGATCTTCGCGAGCGGCAGCGGCTCATCGTGCGGAAACTGGAGGGTCGCTCTCTCGTGCAGATACTTTTCCAGGCCTTTGGCATCGCCTGACGGGTAGAGCCCGATGTGATTGCGATGGACCGCGAAGTAGATCAGCCGCCCGCCATAGAAGTACCCAACGATTCCATAGCTGATCCTCTCCTCGGCCTTGGGCGCCGCCGTCTGGATCGTCTTGCGCAGCTCTCGGAGCCGTGGCTGCACCGCCTTCGGCGCGGCCGCGATGTAGGCGTCGACGTCAGCCGACTTTTTCGTAGGTGAGGTCGAAGTCGACTTTCCAGCTCTTGCCATCTTCTGAAAACTCCCACTGGCCGGTGATCGTCTTGCCGTCTTCGCCGATCTTGCCGATGAAGCGCTGGTTGAATCTCGGCGCCTCGCGCCACACGCGCCACTCGCCACCGGCCAGGCTCATCGAGTAGACGCGGTGGACGCCGCGCGAGTCGTGGTAGAGGGCCGTGCAAGGGTCGCGAGCGTCGTCGGCCCCCACCAGCTGGGTGCTGCGTGGAAACCGTTCGTCCTCTATCTCTGCGTAGATGCGCACGAACTTGCCGTCCTCGGTGGGCGCGACCGTCATGCGGCCGCGCCCCTCCGGGTAGGTCTTGCTCGCGGACGTCCACTCTCCGAGGAGCGGATCGAGCTGCTTGAGACCTTGCGTCACTTGCCCGCCTTCATCTGCTCGAGGAGCTCGGCAAGGCGCTCCATTGACTCGTCGGCGCCCTGCTTCATACCCGCGGCGACCATGCCGTCCCTGTCCATGACGGACTCGAACACCTGGTGCGCGACCAGCCGCGTCTTGTTGCCGACCGCCTCGAACGTCGCGGTCTGCAGGGCGACGTGGCCCGGCACGCCCAGGTACTCGAACGTCGCGCAGATTCGCTCCGGGGCGACCACGTCGTGGTTGACGCCGCGGAAGCCGTGCCGGCCGCCGTCCGCGCCGACGTGGGTGACCTTCCACTCCCCGCCGGGCCGGGAGTCGAACTTCTCGACCTCGATCTTGTACCGACGCGGGCCCCACCACTGCGCGAACAGCTTCGGGTCCGTGTACGCCCGGAAGACGAGCTCCCGGGGCGCGTCGAGCATGGTCGTCGAGATGATCTCCTGCTTGCCTGGGTCGATCGTGTACTCAGTCGTGGGCATCGTTCTCACTTCCTTTGCCATCGGTCTTCTCCTTCTGAATCAGGTCCTGCAGAACATCGTCCAGGCGCTGGAAGCTCTCGTCCCAGAACCGCCTGTACTCCCCCACCCACTCGGACGCTTCCTTGAGGCGCCCGGGCTCGAGGCGGCACGGCCGCCACTGCGCGTTCCGGCCCTGGGTGACCAGGCCGGCGCGCTGCAGCACTTTCAGGTGTTTGCTGATGCCGGGGAGGCTCAGGTCGAACGGTTTGGCCAGCTCCGTGACCGAGGCCTCGCCCCTGGATAGACGAGCCATGATCGCCCGCCGGGTGGGGTCGGCGAGGGCCGCAAACGTGACGCTCAAACGGTCGGAAGCCATCCGTATTTATCTACCTAGCTAATTAACTGATCGGTAGAATACAGCGCGCCCGAGCTCCTGTCAAGCGATTTGAGTACCGCCGTGCAGGTCGAGGACGATCCCCGTCATCCAGCCGCTCTGCTCCCGGTCGGCGAGGAAGAGCGCCGCGCGGGCGACATCCTCGGGAGTGCCGAGCCGGCGCAGGGCGTGGGCTTCGGCCAGGCGGCCCTGGACGTCCGCCGGGATCCGCGAGCGGTTGTCCTCGGTCAGGATGGTCTCGGGCGCTATGCAGTTCGCCCGGACCCCGAAAGGTCCAGCCTGATGCGCGACGTCTTGCGTCATGAGCTGGACGCCGGCTTTGGCCACCGCGTACGGGATCGGAGAGCGCATGTGGGGCCGGCGGCCCGCGGTCGACGAGATCGTGACAATGTCGCCACGACCCAGCCGCTTCATCCCGGGCAGAAAGCTCCGCAAGGTGAGGAACGTGGCCGTCAGGTTGGCGTCCACCGTTGCTTTCCATCCCTCGATCGGGATCTCCTCGAGCGGTCCCGGCGCGACCAGGTTCGC
>DATEGB010000071.1:0-7063 GCA_035280365.1 Candidatus Dormiibacterota bacterium
GACCCGAAAGAGCTCGCGCACGCGCTCGGCCGCGGCGACGGCTTGCGGGCCGGCGTCGGCGAAAGCGTCGCCCGACGCGCCCAGGTGCGGCCGGCGGCGAAGGTCGTCGAGCAGGGTGACCGACCGCTCCAGCAGCGCGACCACGCCCGGCCCGTCGACCTCGTGGCGAAGACCGCGCGTCGCGGCGTCTTCGAGGTGATGCGCCTCGTCGATGACGAGGTGCTCGTAATCCGGGAGCAGGCCACCCCCCACCTCGGCGTCGGCCAGCAGCAGCGCGTGGTTGACAACGACCAGGTCGGCGGCCTCCGCCTCGGCCCGCGCGCGATGGACGTAGCAGTCCTCCTTCGTGCAACGGACGCCGACGCAGTCGAGCGGGTCGCTCGCCACCCGGTTCCACCACACCTCCTCCCTGCCGTACAGCCGGAGCTCGGACCGGTCGCCGCTCTCGGTCGTGTGCAGCCAGGTGAGGACCTTGAGCTTGAACATCAGCTCCTCGGCGTCCCTGCACGGCTCGACGAGGTAGCGCCGCCAGCGCCGCAGCGAGATGTAGTTGGAGCGTCCCTTGAGCAGGCAGGCCTTGAAGTCCCAGGGCAGCCACTCGCGCAGGCCGGGAAGGTCCTTGCCCATCAGCTGCTCCTGGAGCGTGTGCGTGTTGGTCGAGACGACGACGCGCTGGCGGTGCCCGACCGCCCGCGCGATGGATGGCACGAGGTAGGCCAGGCTCTTGCCCGTCCCGGTGCCGGCCTCGACGACGAGCGCCCCCCCTCTCGCCTGGATCTGAGCGACGGCCAGGAGCATCTGCATCTGCGACTCACGGTGCTCGTAGCCGGGGAGCAGGGCGGCCAGCGGTCCCTCGGGACCCAGCAGCCCGGCGAGCGAAGCGGGGTCGTCAGGCGGCCGGCCTGCGCTGGGTCCGCGCCCCGACGGTTCCAGGCGGACTGCTGTCTCCGGCTCTGGGTTCGGGTTCGGCGCCGTCAGCGCGTCGGCGAAGAAGGTGGCGACCGGCCACGGGTAGGGCGCGACCAGGGCGAGCATCGACTCCTTCAGGCCCTCGTCGAGCGCGATCGCCTCCTCGCGCAACCGGAGCAGAAGCTGGCGCGTGGCGTCCGCGTCGTCGAGGGCGCGGTGTGGGCGCGGCTGGCTGAAGCCCATCTCGCTCGCGAGCAGGGGGAGGCTGTGGCTGGCGGCCGCCGGCAGGAGGATCCGGGCGATGTCCAGGGTGTCGAGGATCTGGACCTCGCGATCCCAGAGGCCTGCGGCTTCGAGGAACTCGAGGTCGAGGCGGGCGCCGTGCCCCACCGGCTGCCGGCCGCGGATGAACTCGGACAGCTCGCGCAGGGCGACGTCAGGACTGGCCGCCCCGCGAAGCTCCTCAGGCTTGATCCCGGTGAGCCGCAGGATGGTGTCGGGGACGGCGCGCCCAGGATCGACCAGGCGTTCCAGGGCGGACGTTATCTCCTCTGCGGTGAAGGCGACCGCGCCGATCTCGATGACTCGGTCTCGGGCCGGGTCGAGACCTGTGGTCTCGAGGTCCAGGGCGACGTACTCCGGCAATGTGCCTCTCGATTCTAGTAACCGCCGGATTTCGCGGCCCTGAAATGTAATATGTCCGGCCGATGGTAACCGGGACGATCGAGGCCCCCAAGCGCCTCGAGGACCTCCACATTCGTCGTGACCTCGTCGCCAGCCTTTTGCTGCGGACGCTCGCCTTCGCCGACCAGTTGACCGGCGCCGCCCTGGAGCAGCGCCTCGGCCTCCCCTGGGAGACCTTCGAGCCCCTCATCAACGAGTTCGAGAAGAACCAGCTCGTCGACGAGCGCGGCGTCTCCACGGACCCCGGCCTCGAGGGCCGTCCCTTCCGCGTCAAGGCCAACTTCGCCATCTCGGCCGCGGGCCGCCAGCGGGCGGCGGAGATGTCTTCGGTGCAGACCCGTTACCTGGGCCCGTGCCCGATCAGCTTCGAGGACTACCTCGACCTGATCCGGTCGCAGGTCACCGGCAAGTCCCCGGTCACCGACGCCCAGCTGAAGAAGGCGCTCGGCGAGCTCGAGCTGGAGCAGCATGTCATCGACCAGATCGGCGGCGCCATGGTCTCCCGCGCCTCGCTGTTCATCTTCGGGGCCCCTGGCAACGGCAAGAGCACGATCACCGAGCGCATGGCTTTGCTGATGGGTGCGCCGATCGAGATCCCGCACGCGGTGGCGATCGGCGACGAGATCGTCCGCGTCATCGACCCCGTTTACCACAAGCGCGCCGACGCCGAGCAGCCGGTCGACCGCCGCCTGGTCAGGGTCGAGCGCCCGGTTGTCACTGCCGGCGGCGAGCTCAAGCTGCAGCAGCTCGACCTCACCTACGACGCTTCAAACCGCTACTACGAGGCGCCGCTGCAGTGGAAGGCGAACGCGGGCGTGCTGGTGATCGACGACTTCGGCCGCCAGGAAGTGCCGCCGATGCGCCTCCTGAACCGCTTCATCGTCCCGATGGAGAAGAAGATCGACTACATCGACCTGTCTGCCTCTGGCCGCAAGATCGAGCTGCCCTTCGTCTGCCAGGTCGTGTTCTCGACCAACCTGTCGCCCACCGAGCTGGTGGACGAGGCCTTCCTGCGCCGCATGGCGTACAAGATCGGCGTCGGCAACCCGTCGCCGGAGGCCTTCGGCCGCATCCTGCGCTTCGAGTGCGACCGCCAGGGCGTGCCCTGGGACGATAAGGCGGTCGGCTACCTGCTCAACAACCTCTACGGCAAGAAGCCGCTGCGTGGCTCGCACCCGCGGGCGCTGATCGCGCGCCTTGTCGACTTGGCGAACTACCGGCAGCAGCCGCCACGCCTCACGCCACAATCGTTGAAGGAGGCGTTCGACGCCTGCTTCAACCCCGCGCTGGGAAGCCTGGTCGAAGACGACTGGGCGCGCCCGGCCATCGGCTGACAACCCGCGATAGTCGCGACTATCGCGCGTTCTGCCGGGCTTAAGGCGTTGTTAGTCGCGACTATCGCGCGTTCTGCCGGGCTTAAGGCGTTGTTGGTCGCGACTATCACGCGTTCTGCCGGGCTGAAGACGTTGTTAGTCGCGACTATCGCGAGTTTCGCAGCGGTGGCGGCGTTGATAGTCGCGACTATCGCGGCATTGGGACCGGCCGGGTAACCCCGTCCAGGCGCTTCCGCCAACCTTCCAGGTCGCTGTAGCGACCGCGTTTGTCCGGCGGCAGCAGCTCCGAGATCGCGAGCATGATCGCGTCCGCCGCGTCCTCGTGCGACACGCGCCCGCCGCTCGGCCGGCGCAGAAGGACGAAGAACGGCTTGCCGAAGCGGACGGTGACCGGCCGGCGTCGCGGCCAGATCTGTCCCTTGGGCATGACCTCAGGCGTGCCGGTCAGCGCCACCGGCAGGACAGGGCAATCGCACTTCTGGGCGATGAAGCCCGCGCCAGGCTCGGGGGTGCTCAGCACGCCCGCCGCCACGCGTGTCCCCTCGGGATAGACCACGAGCACCTCGCCGCGCTTCAGCAGGTCGAACGACCTGCGCAGCGCGTTGCGGTCCGCGGTGTGGCGGACGACGGGAAACGCCTGGTAGGCAGTGAAGAGCCAGCGCTGCCAGGTCTTGCGGAAGTATTCGGACTTGGCCATGTTCCACGAGTCGCCTCGCGGCAGAAAGGCCGGCACCATCGGAGGGTCCAGCGTGCCGAAGTGATTCGGACACACGACGAGCGCGCCAGTCCGCGGTACGTTGTCGACGCCTTCGACGCGAAACAGGCCGCCGATCAAGTACGTGCGGGTGAGAAACCGCATCAGCCCGCGCAGAAACGCGTACACCATCAGCGTTTGGCGCGCACGTGGCCAACGATCCGGTCGACCACCTCGTCGAGCTCGAGGTTGTCGGTGTCGATGATCGTCGCGTCCGCGGCCGGCTTCAGGGGCGCGACTGGCCGCTCGGAGTCGACGCGGTCGCGAAGGTCGACCTCTTTGCGCATCGTCTCCTCATCTGCCTGCTCGCCGCGGCGCTCGTACTGCGCCGCCCGCCGTCGCACCTTCTCGTCCAGGCTCGCGACCAGAAAGAACTTCTCTTCCGCGTCGGGGAAGACAACAGTGCCGATGTCGCGCCCGGCCATCACGACGCCGTCGCGACCCATTTCGCGCTGCTGCTCGACAAGCGCCTGGCGGACGCCGGGGATGGCGGAGACCACCGGAAGCGCGTCGGCGTAGTCGGTGTCGTAGATGCCGCGCGTCATCTCCACGCCGTCGGCCCAGACGCGCTCGCCTTCGATGCTCATCTTCGTCTCCCCCGCGAGGTCGGTCATGGCCTTGTGGTCGTGAGGATCGATGCCGCGCTCCGCGGCGAGGCGCGTGATCGCGCGGTACATGAGTCCGCTGTCGATGAACGGCAGGCCCAGCTGCTCGGCGACGCGACGCCCGACCGCGGACTTCCCCGAGGCGACGCCGCCGTCGATCGTGACGATCACGCCTGTTCGAGCCCGGTCGCGCGGCGCAGAGCCGCCACTTCCGCCGACGACAGCAGACGCCAATCGCCGGGCTTCAGACGGCCGAGCCGGAGGGGGCCGAACGAAGTCCTGCGCAACGCCAGCGTTTTGTGCCCCACCGCCTGCAGCATGCGCCGGACCTGGCGATGTCGGCCTTCGCGGATGGTGACCCGAAGCTCGACGCGGTTTGGGGTCGCCCGCAAGACCTCCACACCGGCCGGCGCCGTCACGCCATCGTCCAGCCTGACGCCGCGCCGAAGCGATTCCATGTCTCGCGACGTGGGAACTCCGGCCACCGCCACGACGTACTCCTTGGCGACCTTGTAACGCGGATGCGTCAGGCGGTAGGAGAGGTCGCCGTCGTCGGTAAGCATCAGCAGGCCGGTGCTGTCGGCGTCGAGCCGTCCGACCGGGAACAACCGGTGCCCGTGCTTTCCCTCTTCTCCGACGACGTCCAGCACCGTCCGCCGCGACGCCTTGTCGCGCGCGGTCGTGATCACGCCGAGAGGCTTGTTGAGCATCACGTAGCGGTGCGAGGCAGGCGGTTTGACGCGCCGGCCGTCCACCGTGACCGTGTCGCGCTCAGGGTCGATGAGCAGGCCGGTTGCCGGAGCGCGGTCACCGTTGACGCGGACCGCACCGGACGAGATGAGCGCGTCGGCGGCGCGGCGGCTGGCCACGCCCGAACGCGCCAGAAATCTGTTCAGCCTTTCGCTCGTTCGACGAGCTCCGCGCCTTCGCTCGGCGTCGGCAGGTGGTCGAGCGATTCCAATCCCATGACCTGCAGGAACCGCATCGTCGTGCCGTAGAGCTTCGGCTGGCCGGGGCCGGACCCGCGGCCGACCTCGGTGATCAGGTCGCGCACCTCAAGGTTGCCGAGCACGCTCTCGCAGTTGACGCCGCGCACCTCTTCAACCCGAGCCCGCGACACCGGCTGCTGATAGGCGACGATCGCCAGCGTCTCGTACGCCGCCTGCGACAGCCGGCCGGAGACCTCGGGCCGCAACGCACGCCGCACGGCCATCGCGTACTCGGGCCGCGTCGCGAGGTGGACCTCGTCGTGGTGGCGCATGAGCATCACGCCGCGTCCGTCGAGAGTCTCGCGCAGCTTCTCCAGCGCGCCCTCCACGCTGTTGCGGTCGGCGTCGGTCGCCTGCTGGAGCTCGCGCACCTTGAGCGGGCGGTTGGAGCTGAAGAGGATCGCCTCCAACGCCGGCGCGATGTCACTCATGCCCTCGCCTCGACGTGGATGGGACCGAAACGCTGCTTCTGCGAGACCCGGACGGCGGAGCGGCGGATCAGCTCGAGAATCGCGACGAAGGTGACCACTGCCTCGAGGCGGTCCTCGGACTCGAGGATCAGCTCCACGAGCTCGAGTGGCCCCTCGCGCAGCCGATCCGAGATGACGTCGAGCTTTTCCTGCAGCGTCCAGGTGCGGCCCTGGACGACCACCGGGCGCGGTGGGATGCGCGCCAGCACACGGTTGAACGCCTCGACCAGGAAGGCGACGTCGAGCGGCTGCTCCTGGCCACCCGCCTCCACCGGCCGCGCCGGAGGAGGGAAGGCGAAAGTCTCCTGCGTCGCCCTTTCCAGGAGCTCGCCGGCGATCTGCTTGTACGCGCGGTACTCCTCGAGTCGCCGGCGTACCTCGTCCTCCCAGCCGAGCAGCTCCGTCTCCTCGTCGGTCGTCATCTCGTTCGGCAGCAGGCGGATCGACTTGATGAGCAGCAGCCGGGCGGCCATCCACAGGAACTCGGCCATCTCCTGCGGGTCGGGGACGTCACGCGCCGCGACCTCGGCCAGGTACGCGTCCGTCACCCTGGCCAGCGAGACCTTGAAGATGTCCACCTCCTCGCGCTCGACCAGCGCGAGGAGCAGTTCCAGGGGCCCTTCGAAGACCGAGGTGCTGACCGGGAGGCGGCTCGGCGCCGTTTCCATCAGCGGGGAAGCCTACCTGAGTGGGCTTCTTCGAGAAGCTCGTGTCCGCGGGCGAGCGCCTTCGCGGTCACGCCGCCGCTCATCATGCGCGCCAGCTCGGCCGCCCTCTCCTCGGCCGTGGTCAGCTCGCGCACGGTGACGACGTTGCGGCCGTCGCGCGCCGGGGTCTTCTCGACCACCAGGTGGTGGTCGGCGAACGAGGCGATCTGGGCGAGGTGGGTGACGACGAGGACCTGGTGGCGCGCACCGAGGGCTTTCAGGCGCAGGCCGACCTGGACCGCAGCCTCGCCGCCGATGCCCGCGTCGACCTCGTCGAAGACCATCGTCGGCAGCCGGTCGGCGTCGGCCGCGACCGTCTTGACAGCGAGCATCACCCGCGCCAGCTCGCCGCCCGAGGCAACGCGCGCCAGCGGAGCGATCGGCTCGCCCGGATTGGCGGAGAACATCATCTCCGCCACCTCCGCGCCGGTGGCGTCGGGTTCCGCCTTGGGCCGAAGAGCGACCTCGAAGCGGGCGCCTTCGAGGCGCAGGCCCTGCAGCTCCGCCGCGACGGCCTTCTCCATGCGCCGGGCCGCCGCCGCGCGCGCCGTGGTCAGGCCGGCCGCCGCGGCTTCCAGGTGGGCGCGGCTCCTGCCCGCCTCCGCGAGGGC
>DATEGB010000072.1:0-32833 GCA_035280365.1 Candidatus Dormiibacterota bacterium
GCGCCGGCGCACGTCGGGCACACGACCGTGGTCACGACCTGGCCGAAGAACGACTGCGCGGCGCGCCGGATCTGGCCCGAGCCGCCGCACCCTGGACATGTCTCCTGGCCCGTGCCGGGTTCGGCGCCGCTGCCGGAGCAGTGGTCGCACGTGGTCAGCCGCGCCACGTCGATCTCCTTCTCGACCCCCGTGAACGACTCCTCGAAGGTGATGGTCACGTCGTGGCGAAGGTCGTCGCCGCGGTTGGAGCGTTCACGCCGGGCACGCGCCCCGAAGCCCCCGCCGAAGAACGTGTCGAAGATGTCCGCGAACGGCATGTCGGAGAAGTCGACGGCCGGGCCGCCGGCTCCCACCGGAGCGTGGCCGAAGAGGTCGTAGCTTCGCCTGCGCTCGGGGTCGGACAGCACCGCGTAGGCCTCGCTCGCCTCCTTGAACCGTTCAGCGGCAACCACGTCACCGGGGTTGCGGTCCGGGTGCGAGTCCATCGCGATCTTGCGGAACGCGCGCCTCAGCTCCTCGGGCGATGCCTGCCGGGCGACGCCCAGGACCTCGTAGTAATCGCGCTTGACGGCCATGGTCAGCGGTCGAGTATCAGCTTTCGTCCGGCGGCGCGGACGGTCGACGCGCCACCTTGACCAGCGCCGGCCTCACGACCCGGTCGCGCACCCGGTAGCCGCGGCGGAGCTCGGAGACGACGGTGTCCTCCGGGTGCTCCTCCGACTCCTCGTGGCCGACTGCCTCGTGGAGCTTGGGGTCGAACCGCGCGCCCACCGCGTCGATGGCCTCCAGCCCATGCGTGCCAAGCGCCTCCTCGAGCTTCTTCACGCTCAGCTCCAGTCCCTTCACCCAGGTCTCGTCGACGTCGCGCGGCTTGTGCTCGAGCACGTTCTGCAGGTCGTCCAGGACCGGCAGTAAGCGCTTGATCAGCTCCGCCGACGCGTGCTGCATCGTCTCCAGCTGCTCCTGCCGCATGCGCTTTTTGTAGTTGTCGAAGTCCGCCGCCAGGCGCAGGTATTTGTCCTTGGCCTCCGCGAGCGCCGACTCGAGCTCGGCGATCTTGCCTTCGTACAGCGCGATGTGGGCGTCTATCTCCTCGGGGTCGCGAGGATGCTTGCGGGTGGTCATCGCTCTTTAGATACCGCGCAGACCTGTGAGATCAAACTCCGAGTTCCGCCATGCGGTCGCTGGCGGCGCGGGCCACCGCCTGGAGCCTGGCCACGGTCTGGCTGTAGGCCATGCGCGTGGGCCCGACCACGCCGAGCACCCCTTTGAGACGGTCGGACGGGCCGTAGACCGTGAGCACGACCGTGCAGCCCTTCAGCTGGTCGGACGCGTTCTCGGAGCCGATGACGATTTGCAGGTCAGAGTCGCCGATCAGCTGCCGGAGCAGGACCGTCAGGTAGCGAGTCTCCTCGAGCACCTCCAGCACCTGGTGGACTCGCGACGACTCGGCGAACTCCGGCTGGCGCAAGAGGTTGCGCACGCCATCGTGGACGACGAGGTTGTCCGAGCCTTTCTCATAGACGTCCAGGACCGCGATGACGCGGCCGAGCAGCTCCTTCTCCAGCCCGAGCGGGGCGGCGTCGTAGTGGCGGCGCGCCTCGTCGCTTGTCTTGCCGCCGAGCGAGGCGTTGAGCCTGGCGGCGAGCCGCGTCAGCTGCGCCTGGGTCGCCTCATCGCTGGTCTTGAGGACCTGCTGACGGAGGAGATTGCCCTCCAGGAGCAGGATCAGCAGCACGTCCTGGGGTTCGAGCGAAACCAGGTCGACGTGCTTGATCCGGGCCAGCGTGCCCTGGGGCGCGCTCGCCACCGATGCGTTCTGCGTCACCGCGGCGAGCGTCATAGCCACGCGCTCGACCATGCCCTGCTCGTCGGCAGGCGCCCCGCGCATCTCGTCGTCGATGTACGCCTTGACCCGGTCAGGGATTGGCTCCACGTCCATCAGGAAGTCGACGAAGTAGCGATAGCCGGAGTCGGTCGGGACGCGCCCCGCCGAGGTGTGCGGCTGGGTCAGGTAGCCGAGGTCCACAAGCTCGGCCAGCTCGCTCCGGATCGTGGCCGAGGACAGGTTGACGAAGTAGCGGCTCTGCAGCGCCTGAGAGCCGACGGGCACGGCGCTGGTCGTGAACTCGTTGACGACCGCGCGCAGGATCTTCTGCTTTCTGGTTTCCATCTCTAAGGTTTCAGCACTCTCGAGTCGAGAGTGCTAATAGAGTCTAGCTACCGGGCGGCCCGGCCGAGCAGTTCCAGTCCTTACACGGCGCAGCGGTCCTAGAGCACCGCCAGCGCGATCTGGTTGTGCAGGTCCAGGCCTTTGCGAGTCGGAACGACGCGCCCGCTCCGCCGCTCGACGAGGCCCGCCCGCTGCAGTCGCGCTAGCTCGTCGTCGAACCCCGCCGGCGCGTTCATTCCCTCCGCGGTGCGAAGGCCGAGCATCAGCGACTCGGCCGTCGCCTTGCGCGGCGCCAGCTCCTCTCCGTCCGCGCGCGGTGAGGGGACGGCCGCGATGTACTCCCGCGGCCGGGCGACGTTCCACCAGCGCCAGGCGGAGGCGCCGTCCGTGGCGTAGGAGTGCGCGCCCGCTCCGGCGCCATAGACGGGGCGGCACCGCCAGTAGGCCTGGTTGTGGCGGGACTCGAAACCCGGCTTCGCCCAGTTGGACACCTCGTAGCGGCGAAAGTCCGCGGCCTCGAGACGCGAGACGGCCGCGTCGAGCTGGTCCCACTGCAGGTCAGGATCGACCTCCGGAACGCGACCCTCTGCCCGACGCCGGTACAGCAACGTCCCCTCCTCGAAGGAAAGGCAGTAGGTGGAAACGTGATCGGGGCCGAGCGCGATGGCGCGGTCGAGGGTGTCGAGCCAAGTCGCCATGTTCTGGTAGGGCACGGCGTAGATGAGGTCGACGCTGATGTTGCGCACGCCACCCTCACGCGCGAGGGCGAATGCGCGCGTCGCCTGCGCCGCGTCGGTGCGGCGCTCGAGCACCGCCAGGGCGCGCGGGTCGAACCCCTGCACGCCGAGGCTCAGCCGGTTGACACCGCCGTCGAGCCACGCCGCGACCTTCTCCTCGTCGGTGCTCGCCGGGTTTGCCTCCAGGGTTAACTCGGCGTCGGGCGCGACGTTGAACGCGCGCCGGATGAAGGCCAGAAGGCGAGCCATCAGGTCCGCCGGCAGCAGGCTCGGCGTGCCGCCGCCGAGGTAGACCGTCTCCAGCTCCTGGAAGGCGTAGCGCTCGCGCGCGAAGGCGAGCTCGCGCTCCAGGGCGTCGACGTAGTCGGGCATCAGTCGGTCCATCCCCGCGTAGGCGTTGAAGTCGCAGTACCCGCACTTGTGCTTGCAGAAGGGGATGTGGACGTAGAGGTGCCGGAACGGCTGATAGTCGCGACTAACCCGGCTTTCCACCACGGTGAAGGGTGGATAGTCGCGACTATCGCTCATTTGAGGTCGACCACCTCGGCCTTGCTTAGCTCGCGGAGGCGCGCCGGCTCAATTTCGAAGACGGAGTCGGGGCGGCCCGCCGCGGCCCACACGACGCCATAGCCCATCAGGTCGCGGTCCATGAACACCGGCACCTCGGTGGCGTGGCCGAAAGGCGGCACGCCGCCGATCGAGTAGCCGGTGGCGGAACGCGCCGTCTCGGCGTCGGCCTTGGTCACGGGCTCGCCCGCCACTGCGCCCAGCCGGCGCTCGTCGAGCCGGTTCGACCCGCTGACCAGCGCAACCACGGGCCGCCCGCCGGCAACGAATACCAGCGACTTGACGATCTGGCCCAGCTCGCAGCCGACCGCGCGGGCGGCGTCGGTGGCGGTGCGAGTGCCGTCCGGAAAGCGCCTGACCTGGACTCCGAAGTCAGTCGTCGCGAGCCAGTCTTCGAAGCGAGCCACTGGTAATAACGATAGGTAACCTTTTCCGGATGCTCGAACAGCCGACGCGGGTCGCCGTTACCGGCGCGGCCGGCTTCATCGGCTCGCACCTGTGCGAGCGCCTCCTCGCGGATGGGCACCAGGTGGTCGGCATCGACTCGTTCAGCGACTACTACTCGCGGTCGCGCAAGAAGCAGAACCTCGAGGCGGCCCGCTCGCACGAGAACTTCGCGCTCGTCGAGCTCGACCTGGTCGACGGCGACGTCGCGCGTGCGCTCCGCGGCGCCACGCTCGTCTTCCACCTGGCCGGGCAGCCCGGCGTGCGCCCCAGCTGGGGCGACCACTTCGACCGCTACGTGCAGGACAACATCGTCGCCACCCAGCGCGTGCTCGAAGCGCTGCGCGAGAACCCGGTCGAGCGCCTGATATTCGCCTCCAGCTCGTCGGTGTACGGCGACGCCGAGATGTTCCCGACCAAGGAGAGCGCGTTGCCCCGGCCGGTCTCGCCTTACGGCATGACCAAGCTCGCCGCCGAGCACCTCGTCTTCGTCTACATGCGTAACTTCGGCATCCCCGCCACGTCCCTGCGCTACTTCACGGTCTACGGCCCGCGTCAGCGGCCGGACATGGCCTTCTGCCGGTTCATGGAGGCGCTCGTCGACGACCAGGACATCGAGATCTACGGCGACGGCGAGCAGACGCGCGAGTTCACGTTCGTCTCGGACGCCGTCGACGGCACGGTGAAGGCGGCGATGGCTGACGTCGCGGGCCATGTCATCAACCTCGGCGGCGGCAGCCGCGTCAGCGTCAACCGCGTGCTCGACACGCTCGAAGACATCAGCCGCTTAAAGCCGCGACGTCTCTACATGCCCGCGGCGCCTGGCGACCCGCGCCACACCGGCGCCTCGATCAACCTGGCGCGCGAAAAGCTCGGGTGGGAACCGCGGGTCCCTCTGCGCGACGGCCTCACGCGGCAGTGGGCGTGGTTTCTCGCGGCCGTGAGAACGCCGGCCTAGCGCAGGCCCTCGAGGCCGGCCTTCCAGGCGATCGCGGTCCTATCCGACGGCTCCTCGCACTCCCTGGTGGCGGCGGTGCCGATGGCGGCCGCCCTGCAAATGATCAGCGCCCCGTAGTTGCCAGACGCGAAGACGTAGTGATAGACACCCGCCCCGGGCGTGTCGCCTCCCTTGATATAGCCGGAACCAATGCCGCTTGGATCGAGAGGACTGGGGGAGAACGTGTTGGCCCAGTCCATCGCGGCACTTGCGCTGGGGAAGCGCAGGATGCCGGTCTGGACCTCCATGCTCGGGTCGGCGTTCAGCGCGTAGTCGCCGTACGCGAACGTCGTCACGCCCGCCTGCTTCAGCAGCGCAAATACCGTGTCAGGCAAGGCGGTCCCCTGCATGACCACGAAGCTCTCCAGCGGCAGGTTGGCGCTGCCCAGCATCGTGACATCTCGGCCAGGCGGCGGGAGCAGGTTCGGGTCGACGGGGCTCAGCTTCAAGTGTGCCTTTCCGAGATCGCGAAGCGGGTCGGCGAACTTCTTCGTGATCTGGACTCGCTGATTCATTGTGAAGTTTGAGTCCTTGCGGGACAGGATGACCGTAAGGAGCACCTGACCGACGCGGACGAACGAGTACAGAAGAAAAGGCGCTCCGCCCATCCCGGGCTGGACGATGTACAGGGTGTCGTCGCCCACTTTTGGAGCCGTCGGCCAGCCCTGGTAGATGGACTTGAGGTTGGACATCTCCGTGTTCGCGGACGAGGTCTTGTTATAGAGGAGGTAGCGGGCGACGAGGCGCTCATCGGTGCCGAGGTGCAGGTACTCCCCGATCACGCCGAACTTCTCGGTCTCGGGCGACCTTATCCAGTTGAGCGGCTGGACCTGAAAGGTCGGCGGGCCCGCCCACCACGTGCTGTCGCCCATGAATGAGCGGACGTCGCTTTGACTTGGAATGAGCGCGTAGATGTCGGCCGGCCTGGCGCTCGACTGATTCCCCGACCCGACGGCCGCGCACGACGTAACCACGGCGATCGCCGCGAGGAGAAGCGCGACCCCGCGCAAGCTCCTAATCAAGCTTCAGCACCGCCATGAACGCTTCCTGAGGGATCTCCACGAACCCCACCCTCTTCATCCTGCGCTTGCCTTCCTTCTGCTTCTCCAACAGTTTGCGTTTCCGCGTCACGTCGCCGCCATAACACT
The DNA here is from genome assembly GCA_035280365.1 of Candidatus Dormiibacterota bacterium. GTDB lineage: Bacteria > Chloroflexota > Dormibacteria > Dormibacterales > Dormibacteraceae > 40CM-4-65-16. The sequence goes on from DATEGB010000072.1 coordinate 6,067, forward strand.
TGGCCAGCACGTCCTTGCGCATCGCGGGGATCGTCTCGCGGGCGATCACCTTACCGCCGATGGCGGCCTGGATTGGGACTTCGTACAGCTGGCGAGGGATGATCGCCTTCAACTTCTCCGCCAGCCGGCGGCCCTGCGCCTGGGCCTTGGAGCGGTGGGTGATGACGGAGAGCGCGTCCACGGGCTCGCCCGCGACCAGGATGTCCACCTTCACCAGGTCGCCCTCCCGAAACCCGATCATCTCGTAGTCCATCGACGCGTAGCCCTTGGAGCGCGACTTCAGCTGGTCGTAGAAGTCGTGGATGATCTCGCCAAGCGGGACCTCGTACTCCAGCACGACGCGGTCGCCGGGCCGGTGCTCGAGGTGCTTGAACTGGCCGCGCCGCTCCTGGCAGAGCTCCATCATCGGGCCGACGTACGCCGAGGGCTCGATGATGGACAGCTTCACGAACGGCTCCGAGACGGATTCGATCATGGTCGGCTCCGGCAGGAGCGCCGGGTTGTCGACCTCCAGTACCCCGCCGCGTTTCAGCCCGACCTGGTACTCCACGGTCGGCGCTGTGGTGATGAGCTCGAGCTCGAACTCCCGCTCCAGCCGCTCCTGGACGATCTCGAGGTGGAGCAGGCCGAGGAATCCGCAGCGGAACCCGAAGCCCAGCGCGGCCGAGTTCTCCGGCTCAAATGACAGCGCGGCGTCGTTGAGCTGCAACTTCTCCAGAGCTTCTTTGAGGTCGCCGAACTGGTCCGAATCGGTGGGAAAGAGGCCGGCGAAGACCATCGGCTTGACGCGCCGGTAGCCGGGCAACGGCGTGGTCGCGCCGCGCTCGGAGGTGGTGATGGTGTCGCCCACCCGCGCGTCGACGACGTTCTTGATCGCCGCGGTCACGTAACCGACCTCGCCGGCTGTCAATCGATCGGCGGGGCGCGGCCGGGGCGAGAACCAGCCGACCTCGTCGACCTCGTGGACCTTGCCCGTGTTCATCATCCGGATCCGTGTGCGCGGCAGGATCTGGCCGTCGACGACGCGCACATAAGTGATGACGCCGCGGTAGGGGTCGTAGTGAGAATCGAAGATGAGCGCCCGCAGGGGCCGGGCAGGGTCGCCGCGCGGCGGCGGTACGCGGTTGACGACCGCCTCGAGGATGTCGTCGGTGCCGACGCCGAGCTTGGCCGAGGCGAAGATGACCTGGTCGCGCGGGATGCCGGTCACGTCCGAGATCTCCTCCGCCACCAGCTCTGGCTGCGCGGCGTCGAGGTCGATCTTGTTGACGACCGGGACGATGGTCAGGCCGGCCTCGACGGCCTGGTAGAGGTTGGCGAGTGTCTGCGCCTCGATGCCCTGGGCCGCGTCGACGACGAGGATCGCGCCTTCGCAGGCGGCGAGCGAGCGGGAGACCTCGTAGGCGAAGTCGACGTGGCCCGGCGTGTCGATCAGGTTGAGCTCGTAGGCCTGGCCGTCCTTGGCCGGGTAGGTCATGCGCACGGCCTGGAGCTTGATCGTGATGCCGCGCTCGCGCTCCAGGTCCATGGTGTCGAGGACCTGGTCCTGCATCTCACGCTGGCTGATGGCGCCGGTGCGTTCGAGCAGGCGGTCGGCCAGCGTCGATTTGCCGTGGTCGATGTGGGCGATGATGCAGAAGTTCCGCACCAGCGCCTGCCTGGTGGTGACGGCCATCGCTTCAGAATGCTAGGGGTCGTGGCGTTGGTGCTCTCGCTCGGCGTCTTGCTTGCGGCCGCGGGCTTCGTCCTCCTTCTCAACCTGTTCGGCGCGGCCGACTTCGTCATCCGCCGCGTCACGTCGAGGTACCTCGGCACCCTTGCCCCCGGCTTCGCTGCGTCGAAGCGCGGCTTCCGCATCTACGCGCTCCTGGTGCTGGCGGTAGGAATCGTGTGCCTGGGGCTTGCCGCCACGGCGTGGTTCCTGCCCGCGGCTGCCGGCCTGCTTGTGCTCGGAGCGTTGGTGTTCGGAGTCGCCTCGGTGGTCGCGGTTGCGGGCGAGGTGGAGACCTATCGCGGCCTGAAGCGCTAACCCTCACCGGATAGTCGCGACTATCCGAACGGTTCGAGGTGCAAATGGCGCGTTAGTCGCGACTATCCGCTACTCCCGACAGCGATAGCGGTCGCCACGATCGCCGCCGTGTCGGCGCGCAGATTGCGCGGCCCGAGGCCCGCGTGGTCGTGGACCATCGCCAGCTCCTTGTCCGTCCACCCACCCTCCGGCCCGATCAGCAACGTCACCTCGCGGGGTCGCGGCATCGCCGCCAACGGCGTCGGCGCCCCGCGGACGAGCATCACCGGGTTCGGCCGCTCGGCGATGACCTCGGCCAGCGGCGACGGGCCGGCCACGATCGGCACCCGCAGGCGACCGGCGAGCATCGCCGCCTCACGGATGATGGTCTGCCACCGCTCCTGGCGCGCCCCTCGCGCGATGCTGCGGTGAGCCTGCACGATGTGGAACGCCGACGCTCCGACCTCGGTGCACCGGGAGAGCACAAGCTCTAACGCGTTCGACGGCAGATGCGCGATCGCGACCACCACGTGCCGCTCCGGTTCCGGCGCGTGCTCGCGCTCTGACGCCACGACTCCCTCGATCTTCGAGTCGCTGATCGACTGAAGCCGAACGCTCAGCATCCAGCCTTCGGGGTCGACGACGTTGATCAGCTCGCCGGGTCGGGCGCGCAGTGAGCGCGCGAGGTGGCGTGCGTCCGCACCCTCGATGACGACGCGGTCGCCCTCGCGGCGGCCATAGAACGCCGGCACTACATCACGTTGAAGGTTTCGTAGACCGCGACCTGGGCGCCGCTCTTGACCACCGGGCAGCTCCGCGCGAGCTTCGTCGCCCTGGCCAGCGACGGCGCCTCGATGATGCTGTACCCCGACGCGCGCCGGCCGACCGGGCCCTTCGCCACCGCGCCCTCGGCGTCGATCTTGTTGACCGCACCCGAGAACGGGTTGCCCGGGTCGATGATCGCGGGCCCGAGCTTCGCGAACCAAGTGGTCCACTGCTTCATTACCCGCGCCTGTTCGGCCGGGGTCGCGGGCATCCGGCCGCCGTAATAAATGAGGAGATATCTCACCGCGCGAATTTTGCTCGCTGTTCGGCGATCAGTGCGAGCGCCGTCGCGAGCCTTTCGCGGTTCGCGGGTGAGTTGAGCCACCGGCTCTGGCCGGAGGGATGGGGTAGAGGGATCATCACCGGATTCTTGCCGAAGCTCTTCCCCACCCGCTCCTCGAGCGGCGCGGGTCCGAGAAAGCGCGAGATCGCCAGCTGTCCGACGAGCAGGATGACGCTCGGCTTCAGAAGCTTCAGCTCGCCGTCGAGCCAGTGCGCGCAGTTCGCGATCCCGGCCGGCGGCGGCGGCCGGTCACCCGTGTCGCTCTGGTTGCGCCCGGGGAAGCACCGCATGAGCGCGGCGATGTAGGTCATGTGACGGAACTCACCCGGGGACTCGAAGCCCGCGCGCAGCATCCACCGGTCCAGCTCCTTGCCCGCGCGCCCCGAGAACGGCCGCCGCGTCGCGCGCTCCGCCGGGCCTGGCGCCTGGCCGACAAGATAGAACGGCGCGCCCCAACCACCTTCGAAGGTGGGACGCGCCTCGGCGATGATCCCCTGGTCTTCGCAGATGCGGCATGCGCGGCACGCCTCCTGCAGCGCGAGAAGTCTTGCCTTGCTCAGATCACCCTGGCGAGGCGCGGGTTCGGTTGCGCGCCGGGGATGCGGCCGCGCTTGGTCATCGGTTTGCCGGCGATCTCCTTGATGTCGGCGGTGAAGGCGATGGGCGAGGCGGAGCTGATCGCCATCCCCACGCCATAGGAGTGGATCGGGCACCTGGCCGCCTCGAACTGGCGGATGCGCTCGGCGTCGAGGCCGCCCGAGATGAAGATGCCGACGTGGTCGAAGCCGGCGAGGTCGAGACGCGCCCGCACCTCCTTCACCAGGTCGATCGTCACCCCGCCGCGCTCGCCCGGCGTGTCCAGCCGGACGCCGCGCAGGCGCTTGCCCAGCGCCTCCGCGACACGGAGCGACTCCTCGGCCTCGTCCTTGAACGTGTCGACGAGGACGATGCGGAGCACGTCGTCGCCCATGGCCTCGTCGAAGGCCTTGGCCGCCCGGACGGTGTCGCCGAAGAGAAGGATCATCGCGTGGGGCATCGTTCCCGATGCGCCCTGCAGGCCGGCCAGCTGCGCGCCGAGCGGGGTCGCGCAACCCGCGCATCCGCCGACGACCGCCGAATACTCCATCGTCGGCGCGATGAGCGGGTGCACATGACGCGCGCCGAAGCTGATCACCCGTTTGCCGTTCGCGGCCTCGACGATCCCACGCGCGGCTGTCGCCCAGCCCGAGCAGCTCGACAGGATGCCGAGGAGCGCCGTCTCGTAGACGCCGAACCGCGAGTAAGGCGCCCGGATCCTGAGCACGGTCTCCCCGGCACCCATGGACTCGCCTTCGCCCACCGCGTAGACCTCGTCGCCCTCGTCGAGGATCGCCTCCAGCAGCCGCACCGCCTCAGCCACGCCGCAGAGCACACCGGCCCTGGAGGAGAAGAAGTCCATGGCGACGACCGCGTCGACGTGCGCATGGGCGAGCGTCCTGCGCGCCCGCTGGAAGTAGACGTCGGAAGCCGCCCCGCCGTAATAGGCGACGAGGTCGGCCATCGGGCTGGTGGCCGCGACCTGCTTCATTGGGCATTGAACTTAGCAGCCTCCGTAAGATTCGGTGTCGTCATGGGTGCCCCTTCGTCGCAGCAGGTGCTGGCGGCTCTGTCCACGATCAAGGACCCGGACCTGGGCCGTGACGTCGTCAGCTTGGGCATGATCAAGGAGCTCGACGTCAGCCAGCAGGGCCGGGTCAGCTTCACCTTCGAGCTCACCACCCCGGCCTGCCCCGTGCGCGACCGCTTCAAGTCCCAGGCAGAGGACGCGGTGCGCGCGCTGGACGGGGTGACCGGAGTCGACGTGCGCATGACCGCCAACGTGCGGCCCGCGTTCATGCGCCCCAAGCCGTCGGAGATCCTGCCGGGCGTGAAGCAGACCATCGCGGTCGCCTCCGGCAAGGGCGGGGTCGGCAAGTCCACCGTCGCGGTCAACGTCGCCGCGGCCCTGCGCAAGAGCGGCGCATCGGTCGGTCTCCTGGACGCCGACATCCTCGGCCCGTCGGTGCCGGTGATGACCGGTTCGCAGACGCTGCCCGAGCAGTCCAGCGGCCGCCTGCAGCCGATCGACGCGCACGGTCTCAAGGTCATGTCGTTCGGCCACCTGAGACCGAAGGGCGAACCCACGATCTTCCGCGGGCCGATGGTCGGCAAGATGATCGAAGAGCTGCTGACGATCACCGACTGGGGACGCCTCGACTACCTCGTCATCGATCTTCCGCCCGGCACGGGCGACGCATCGCTGACGCTGGGCCAGGTCATCCCGCTGACGGGGGTCGCCATCGTGTGCACGCCGCAAGACGTTGCGACCGACATCGCGGTCAAGGCGCTCGAGATGTTTCGCAAGCTGAACGTCGTGCCGCTCGGGCTGATCGAGAACATGAGCTGGTACGTGTGCCCGAGCTGCGGGCACCGGCATGAGATCTTCAGCCACGGCGGCGCCGAGGCGGCGGCGAAGCGGCTCGGCGTGCCGTTTCTAGGTGCGATCCCGCTGGAGGAGACGATTCGCGAGGACGCGGACAAGGGCGTCCCGGTCGTCGTCTCGCGTCCGGACTCGGCCGGCGCGAAGGCGTTCGTCGAGATAGCGTCTCAGGTCGCGGCCCGGACGTCGATCCAGTCGTTCCGGCAGCTGCCTGTCATCAGCGTCCACTAAGCCACGCAAGACCCGGATCCGTTTCCGACCAGCGTCGACGTCGACCGCCAGCGCCAGGTGATGGAGATCGCCTGGGAGGACGGCACAAAGTCCACGTACACAGGTGAGAAGCTGCGCTGGGCATGCCCGTGCGCGGAGTGCCGCGGCGAGGCCGGCATGCCCGGTCGCCTGTCGCGCGTGCGTTCGCTTGCCGACGAAGAGCTGCGGATAAAGGACGTCGCGCTCGTTGGCCAGTACGCGTTGCAGATTGCATTCGAGAGCGGCCACGCGACGGGTCTCTACACATTTCCTTACCTGCGCCGGGGCTTGATGCCATAATTCGCGCGGCCCGTTGTCCATCTCCACGTCACCGCCGGATACAAGGCCGTCGTCCCTCGGCGCCTACCCCCTGAGGCGACCCCCCCGCCGCCGCTTGCGTCTTACGCGTCGCGCCTGGGGGGCGATCGGCACGGTGCTTCTGGTCGTCATCGTCGGCGTCGGCGCGTTCCTTGCCTACGAGAACACGCTGCCGACGTCGGTCACGACCAACGTCAAGGACGGCCAGAAGGACGTGCCCACGGACGGCACCTTCGTCCTCGACTTCTCACGCGGAGTGTCACTGGACGTGGTCAAGGCCGCGTTCACCATCACGCCCGCGACGGACGGCGACCTGTACGCGGTATTAGGCCAGTCGCAGTTCGCGTGGTCGCCGGCGAAGCCGTTGACCGAGCTGACGACGTACACCGCCGAGCTCAGACCGATCCTCGACCTGAGCAAGCACCACGTCAACGGCGGCAAATGGTCGTTCACAACGATCATCGTCCCGCGCGTCGTCGCGCTGACCGCGGGTGATGGGACCGTCCTGAAGGACGGCATGGAGATCGACCCGTCGACGTCGTTGAAGCTCACCTTCAACGACGCGATGGTGGCCGACACCATCAAGGCGACCGTCTCGGGCCAGCCGGCGACACTGAAGTGGGCGTCGGACTACCGCAGCGCCACCTTTTCCACCGCGGGCCTGCCGTCGGGACCGCTCACGGTCGCGCTTGCTCCGGGCGGCCGCGACCAGACCGGCCATGTCGTCGCCGCGGCGTTCGCGATCAAGACCGGCATCTACTGGCACGACCACGAGCACGTCATCTCGCTGAGCTACCCGGCGCTGATCCAGATCCCTAACGACGAGTTCGCGCGGGACCAGAACGGCCTGCAGGCCGCGGACATCATCTTCGAGTACCTGGCCGAGGGAGGGATCACGCGCCTGACCGCGATCTACGAGAACGCGCCAGACCTCATCGGCCCGATGCGGTCCGCGCGCTTCATCTCCCTGAAGCTGGGCCGCCACTACCGCGGCCTGCTGTTCCAGTCGGGCGAGTCCGCCGCTACGCGGGCACGCGCCGCGTCCGACCCCACCCCCCAGTTCTTCGACACCATCGGCTACCAGTACCGAACCGGCGCGCGGTACGCGCCCGACAACCTGATGATCAACGGCGACAGGGTCCGGGCCGCGGAAGCGCTGTACGGAATTCCTGCCTACACCATACCCAAGGCTCGGCCCGACCTGAGCGGCGGCAGCGGGGCCGCGACCGTCACCGTGGACGAGCACTACTCGACGTACACATACGACCCCGCGACCGGCACGTACCTGAAGACCGAGGAGGGCCACCGCTACTCCGACGCGAGCCTGAAGCAGCCGCTGCGGATCGAGATGCTGATCGTCATCCACACGCGCGAGTACCTGTTGAACGTCGGCGACGGCCACGGCGCGCACATCCACGATTACGACCTCGACACGAGCGGTGCGATCAACGTCTACTACAAGGGCTACGGGTACAACGGGACGTGGAAGTCGGTCGACAGCCACGGGCCGCTGGTGTTCACGCTCGACAGCGGCCAGGTGGTTACCCTGCCGCCAGGCCTCGTCTGGATCGACGTCACGCGGTAGCTCATAATCCGGGCGGCGTGCTGACCGAAACGACCTACGACGTCCGTCGCCTGCTCTCGATGTCGAAGTCCGAGATCGACGATCTCTTTCGTCGCAGTCCCGCCGGCGACATACCGGCCGGCGAGGCCGTCGGCACCGCGATCATCTCTCCGGGCACGCGCCTGTCCTCGCCCGCGGCCAAGTTCGTCCACATCTTCGCGTGGCACGGCAAGGTCTTCGACCCGGTCACCGGGACGCTCAAGAACAAGATCCTGCCGGTCGCGACGCGCGCCATCGTCGCCCGCGTGTACAAGGCGCCGAGCTGGCTGGACGAGAAGGAGTGCATCGTCCTCGACTATTCAAAGACCTCGCTCGTCGCCCACCACGTGCGCGACGAGATCCGCCTGGTCGCGCCGGGGACCTACCTGGGCATCGTCTTCTGGAAGCGGGCCAGGCTCATCGCGTTCGCGCTGCAGTTCAAGTGATCGAGAAGGTCAAGGTCAAGACCGGCGAAGTCCGCGGCGAGCGCACCGTCCAGGCCCTGGAACGCATCTGACGCTCTCCATCGCGGCGGAGCCGAGGGGGAGTACGTGACCTCCCCCTCCAGCATCTGCTTCGCGAAATCGCTCGGTTGAGGCGCCGGCTACATCAGGCCGACGACGTGTCCCTCCGGGTCGGCGAACAGCGCGATGGTCGTCTCGGGCGCGACCTCGGTCAGCGGCATGAGGACGCGGCCACCGAGCTTCTCGATCTTGGCCAGCGTGGCCTTCGGGTCGTCGGTGTGGATGTAGAACGTGACCCCGCCGACCTGGCCCTGCGGCGCATCGCCGATGCCGCCCGTGATCTGGTTGCCGTTGCCGCGGACCATGCCGTAGCCGCCGGGGTTGTTGGTGTCCAGCTTCCAGCCGAACGCCTCGCTGTAGAACTTCTGCAGCGCCTTGCCGTCCTTGCCGGTCACCTCGAAATGGACTACGTGGCTACCCATGCTCTTGACCTCCGTGAAACGTTGGACTTCACTCGGTATGACGAACGGCCTGCCCGGGAATCGACATTCACGTGATCGCGCGGCGAAGGTTTAGCGCGTTCGCGGCTGCCGCCGTGTCGGCCACCATCTCGTGCGGCCAGCCAGCGCCTGGCCGCGCTCCCGCCGCCGGCGCGTCATGGGCGCGCCGTTCCTCGGCCACGTGAGCGCGAAGGGCACGCTGCAGCCCACTCCGATCGCCGGCTCGGGCAGCTTTCTCGGCATCCTGCGCTCCGCGGACCGGGCGGTCTGGGTCGCCGACTTCGAAGGCGACCTGGACAACCGCGTCGCTCCGGACGGCAGCTTCACGTTCTGGCAGACGCCGCAGCGGTCCAGCCCCAGGGCCTCGCCATGGACGGACACGGCGACGTCTGGTTCACCGAGAGCCGGGCCAACCGCATCGCGCGGATCCACAAGGACGCGGTCCAAAACGTCTACGACACCGGACAGTGGCCCGACCACCTGGCCATCACCACCGACGGCCGCGTGTGGTAGACCGAGTACTACTCGGACCGCCTCGGCCGGGCGGCCATCACCTGATGTGCGCTGCGACGACCCCGCCTCGCCGCTAAGGCGCCTCGCCTCGGCCGCCTTGCCCGAGGTGTTGAGTCAAGCGCTTAGCGGCTGGGTTATTGTGCGCCGGGGTGCCCGACGACCGGCCAGACGACCAGCCCATAGAACCGCAACCTGAGCCCGCGCCGCCGCCGCCTCCGCCGCCGGCAGCGCCGCCCCCAAGGCGCCGCCGCCGCTTGCTGCGCCTGGTCGGGCCCCTCACCACCGGTCTCCTCTGCCTCGGCCTGATCACGCTGCTGGTCGCCCAGCTCGTCCAGGCCAACGCGCTGCTGAAGAGCCAGCTCGCCGCCACGGACGCCCAGCTGGCCGCGGATCAAAGCCAGATCAGCATCCTGCAGGCGCAGATCCAGGACCTGAAGGAGCGCTGGTTTGGGTCGCTCGCGCTCTACGAGCCTCCGGCGATCTCCAACACCGTGATCGAGTTCTTCCCGGTCAGCGGGACGACCCAGCTCCAGATCATCTACGGCCTCGACCACGCCGGCGTCTGCGAGAAGTACGGCTGCGCCAAGGACCCCGCGAACCCGAGCAACATCGCCTGGGGCCTGGAGTGGTTTGAATTCGTCGGCAGCAGCTACACCTGCTACTCGCCCCGCACGACCACGCTCAACTACCGCCAGTACATCCTCCTGCCCCGCTGGGCTCCACCCACCGACGGGACGATCAAGATCCCACTGGTCGAGAAGTGGAACGCGCTCGCGAAGGTGATCTACATCCACGAGGCCGGCCACGTCGCGATCAACAAGGACGACATCGCGGCCCTGAACGCGCAGGCGCAGAAGCTGGCCACGTGCGACGCCCTCTTCAAGTTCTGGGACAACCCCCACGTCTTCGACAAGCTGAACGCCGACCAGCAGGCCTACCACGCCAGGCTGAGCGCCGACTGCCGGCCGGACATCGGCTGCATCCCCGCCGGCTGGATGGGCTGGTGAGCCTGGCGCCTTAAGCAGAGGCTGAGCGGCCACAGGCGGCATATCATCGGCGGCGCCTTGCCGATCGCAGTCGAAGACCTGGCGCTGGCCGCGCTCGTCCGCATTCTGCCCCGCAGCCGCTACCGCCTGGCCGCGCAGAACGACGCGCGGTTCCAGTCGTTCGCGAGCAACACGACGCGGATCGCCTACCGGCAGCAGGGGGCGACGCCGGCGTTCCTGCTGTTCTCGGGTCCGGGCCAGAACCCGCACTCCGCCGCGCTGGCCGCGGCAAGCTGGGCCGAGGCGAACTGGCGTCCGAACGCGATTCAGCGCAAGGTGCGCCCGGGCGTGGTCGTGGTCCACGTCGCGCCTGGCAACCAGCTGACGCCCTCCGGCCCTGTCGCGGGCGCCGCCGTGCCAGCGGCGGTCTGGACGGTGGACTCGGTGAGCGGCAAGGTCGAGACGGCCGGCCGGCCGCCGGGCTTCCCGCCGGCGGGCCACCTCCGCCGCTCCGCCGACAGCCTGATGCGGGGCGTGGCCGCGCCTTCGCTCGGTGAGTTGGACGCGGCCGAAAAGGGCGTGATGCAGATCCGGACGATCGGCATGCCGCCGGTGCTCGGTTACATCCTGCGCATCGGGCTCCTTATCTTCGCCTTCCGCTACGGACTCGGCGGGCTCGCCGGCCTCCTGGCGCTGTCGTCCATCCTCAGCCACGGAGGCCCTTGGAGCGCGATCACGCTCGAGTTTGCGCTCAGCGTCTTGCTCCTGGCGGGCATAGTTTTCGGTGGGGCGATCGTGTTCAACTTTCGCAACCTCGCCTTCACGGCGCCGGGCTTCTCGAGCCCGACTCCGTCAGTGCGCAACTTCGCGTGGGGCGCATACGTCGCGGCCATGGTCGGGCTGGCCGTCGTCTACGACGGCGTGCTGCCTCAGTTCGAGCGCCAGAGCTATGCCAGTACGACGACCACGAGTCAGTACACACACGTCAAGGCGACCGCGACGGAGGACGGTGGCGAGTTAGCCGTCATCCAGGGCGGCGACCTCACGGTCGACCTCTCCGGCTGGCCACCTTCCGAATGGGGCGGTGTCGTCTTCAAGAGCAGCAACCCGAGCGTGCTCTCTCTCGACAGCGCTCAGACCGACAAGCCGATCGCCAGGTTCGTCACCCACGAAACCGGCGTGACGCGCGTCGACGCGGCTTCGGCGGACGGCAAGTACTCGTTCGAGGTCCGGGTCGACGTCATGACGAAAGCGGACCTCGGGCTCTAGGAAGCTTTCGCCCGGGCTGCGTCCCTTTGCTGCGTGATGTACGCCGCGGCGGCCACCGCGGCCGTCGTGCCGTCGCCCACCGCGGTCGCGATCTGCTTGGTGAGCTGCGCGCGCACGTCGCCCACCGCCCACACACCCTCGACGGACGTCTGCATGTTGCGGTCGGTGAGGATGTAGCCGCCCGCGTCGTGGTCGACGTGGACCTTGAAGAGCTTCGAATTGGGCACGAAGCCGATGAAGATGAAGACGCCGCCGACGCCCAGCTCCTTCTCCTTCTCGCCCTGCTCGTAGCGGACGAGCTGGACCTTGTCCTGGCCGACGATCTCCTTGACGTGCACGTTGAGGATGAACTCGATCTTCGGGTTCGCCTTCGCGCGGTCGAGGAGGATCGGCTGCGCGCGGAACTCGTCGCGGCGATGCATGACGTAGACCTTCGATGCGTAGCGCGTCAGGAAGTCGCCCTCCTCGATCGCCGCGTCGCCGCCGCCGATGACCGCCAGCTCCTGGCCCTTGAAAAACGCGCCGTCGCATACCGCGCAGTAGCTGACGCCGCGGCCCCAGAGCTCCTTCTCGCCCGGCACCTCGAGGTAACGAGGCAGGCCGCCCGCGGCCATGATCAGCGCCGGCGCGCGCAGCTCCTCGCCCGACTCGAGGCGGACGATTTTTGTATTGGACTTTGCCTCCACGTCGATGGCCTCGACCGGCTCGAACTCGCGGACCTCGACCCCGAACTTGCGGGCGTGGTCGCCCATCTTGACCGCGAGGTCTGAGCCGAGGATGGAGTCGAAGCCCGGGTAGTCCTCGACCAGCTCGGTGTTGAGCAGCTGACCGCCGAGCGGCCCACGGTCGACGACGACCGTCTTGAGGTCCATGCGGGCCGTGTAGAGGGCGGCCGCCAGGCCGGCCGGCCCGCCGCCGACGATGATGACGTCGTACTTGTGATCCACCGCGCTAGTAGGAAGTATCCCGGGTTCGGGTTGTATTCCTGCCCACCGCGATAGTCGCGACTATCGGCCGTCCTGCCCCCACCAAAAGCGTGGTTAGTCGCGACTATCGCGCAGACTGCCGCCTAGCCGTTCCTGCCCCACCGCGATAGTCGCGACTATCGGCCGTCCTGCCCCACCAAAAGCGTGGTCAGTCGCGACTATCGCGCAGACCGCCGCCTAGCCGTTCTGGTAGCGGACCCCGTAGCCGCCCCGCGGGGCATGGCACGAGATGTTGTCGAACGGGCAGCCGATCGAGCAGGCCCCGCACTCGATGCAGTTGCCGAAGCTGACCAGGTTCTTCTTCTGCTCCTCGTTCCACTCGTACACCCCCGCCGGGCAGAAGTGGTTGCAGTACTTGCCGGTGCACTTCTTGAGGCAGACCATCTGGTCGATGACCTCGATGTGCGGCTTGCCGGTGTCCTCGTTGTACTTGACGGTGAAGAGCTTGTCGGTCAGCTTCTCCATCAGCTCGCCCCGAACCGCTCCCACACGCGGCACATCAGGCGCACGGTGTTGACGTAGTCCTCGGCGCGGATGTTCTCGTTGGGCGCGTGGATCCGGTTGTCCGGCCGCCCGACGCCCACCGGCAGCACCGTGGGCACTCCGAGGTCAGCGACCACCGGGTGCATCGGGCCGGTGGCCGGCATGAACGGCCACAGCACCGGCTCGCCGTGCATGTCGCGCACGGAGTCGATGACCGTCCTCGCGATCGCCGAGCCGGCGTCGGACCTGGCGGGCTTTTCGCCCTCCCAGTCGCCGATCTCGACCTTCTCGAAGCCGTGCCGGTCGAAGTGCTTGCGCAGCAGTTGCTGAATCTCCTCCGGGTCCTGGTTCGGGATGAGGCGAAAGTCGAGCTTGGCCGACGCATCCGCCGGGAGCACGGTCTTCGAGCCGGGTCCCTGGTAGCCCGTCGTCACTCCGGCAACGTTGCACGTGGGCAGGAACAGCATCTGCTCGATGACCTGGTCCGGCTTCGGGTCGCGGACCAGCTTCTCGAAGCCGACCAGCTTGCGCCGCTTCTCGACCTCGGGGTCGATGGAAGCCATCATCCGGCGGTCGGCCTCGGTCGGCTTGACGACCCTGTCGTAAAAACCGTCGATCTTGATGTTCATGTCCTGGTCGCGCAGGCTCGCGATCGCGCCGATGAGGTACATCGCGGCCGACGGGTAGATCGACGCCCAGCCGGAGTGCTGGTCGAAGTCGAGCATCTTGACCCTAAGGTTCACGTACAGCAGGCCGCGGCAGCCGAACTGAAGCGTCGGCCGGCCGGCGTCATCGAACGACGACCCCGACTCCCACAGGCAGCCGTCCGCCTTCAGCTTGTCCGCATGGTCGTGCGCGATCTTCTCGAAGGTCTTGGAGCCGATCTCTTCCTCGCCCTCGACGAGGAAGCGCAGAGTCACGGGGACCTCGCCGAGCGACTTCAGCGTCTCGAGCGCGTGGATGCGCGCCATCACGTCCGATTTGTCGTCGGCGACGCCGCGGGCGATGATCCGTCCGTCCTTCTCGGCCGGCTCGAACGGCGGCGATTGCCACAGGTCGATCGGGTCGACCGGCTGCACGTCGTAGTGCTCGTAGAGGAGGAGCTTGCGCCGCCCCGCGCCCTTGACCTCGGCGTAGAGCGCGGGCATGCCTCCGGCCTCGAGCGTCTCCACGCGGTCGGTGAAGCGCGAAAGACGGTCGGCGAGCCAGTCGCGCGCGGGCTGGATCGCCTCGCGGCCGTGGTTGGAGATGCTGGGGAAGGAGCAGAGCTCTTTGAGCTCGTCGATGAAGCGGCGGGTGTTCTTTTCGATGTACGCGTCGACCGCGCTGGTTGAGATCACGACCTCATCGTAACCTTCCCCGTGTGAGCGAAGCTGCCGGCGACTTCCACTTCTCGCCGCGGCCCAACCGCGCCTCAGAGATCAACTGGCACTCGTGGTCGAAGGAGGCTTTCGACGAGGCCAGGACCTCGGGGCGGCCCATCCTCCTTTCCATCTCCGCGGTGTGGTGCCACTGGTGCCACGTCATGGACGAGACCACCTACTCGCACCCCAGCGTCATCGACCTCATCAACCGCGACTACGTGCCCGTGCGCGTGGACAACGACGTGCGGCCCGACATCAACCAGCGCTACAACATGGGCGGCTGGCCGACGACCGCGTTCCTGACCGCGTCCGGCGACATCCTCACCGGCGCGACCTACCTGCCACCCGACCAGATGGCGAGCGCGCTCGTGCGCATCGCGGGCTACTACCGGAACAGCCAGTCGGAGATCGCGAGCCGCGTGCTGGAGGCGCGCAAGAGGGCAGCGTCGGGAGTGGCACGCAGCGCGGGCGAGCTGCGGCCTGGACTCGTCGACGAAATCCTCGAAGCGGTGAAGAACGCCTACGACCCCGAGTACGGCGGTTTCGGCGGCGCGCCCAAGTTCCCGCAGACCGAGGCGCTGCTGCTGCTGCTCGAGCAGTCGACTCTGCGCTCCGACGGAGAGCTTCGCCGGATGGCGGTGAACACGCTGGAGCGCATGTACGGCGGCGGCACGTACGACCACGTAGAGGGTGGCTTCTTCCGCTATTCGACAACGCAGGACTGGAGCGTGCCCCACTTCGAGAAGATGCTCGAGGACCACGCCGGGCTCGTGCACGCGCTGGCGCTTGCCGGCATGACCGAGGCGCTGCAGAGGACGACCGCGTACCTCGACACCGTGTCGCGCGATCCGAGGACCGGGCTGTACGCCGGCAGCCAGGACGCGGACGAGCACTACTACTCGATGGACGCCGAGGAGCGAATGTCGGCGCAAGCGCCCTACGTCGACCGCCGGGTCTACACCGCGTGGAACGCCTCGCTGGCCGTCGCCTACCAGGAGGCGGGTCTTCCGGCCGAGAAGCTGCTCGACTCGCTCTTCAAGCACGCGTACCGGAAGGGCGAGGGAATGTCCCACTCTGAGGGCATCGGCGGTCAGCTTGCCGACCAGGTCTGGTCGATGTGGGCGGCGGTCAGGGCGCATCGCCTTCCCATCGCCCTGGACCTGGCCGCACACATCGAAGAGCGATACGCGGACCCGGAGCTCGGCGGCTATCTCGACCACGCTGGCGAGGAAGAGCTGGGCCGCCTCGGGGAGCGGATCAAGCCGCTGACCGAGAACTCGATCGCCGCCATGGCCCTGGTCGAGCTCGACACGTTGCTGGGTGACCCGACCGCGCCGTACCGCGAGCGCGCCCGGCGGGCGCTCGAGTCGGTGGCCGCCCTTCCGCGTTCCTACGGCCTGATGGCCGCGGCCTTCGCACGCGCCCTCGACCGCCTGCCGCACGCGCTCAAGGTCACGACCAGGAACCCCGAGCTCGCGGCGGCGGCGCGCGCCGCGCACCCGTACGCCGTCATCGACCCGACCGGCGACCAGCGCGCAGTCGTGTGCTCCGGACAAATATGCTTGGCGCCGGTGTCGACACCGGACGCCGTCAGGGACGCGATCGGAGAAGCCACGCAGACGCGTGCCTGAAAGTCGTTCGCATTTCGCGCGGCGCGTCCACCGCGCTTTAGACGACCCCAAGCTGCAGAAGGCGCTGATGGGCGCCATGAGCGGCCTCCGCGGCCGCCGCGACAAGGCCTTCGAGACGTTCGACTTCGAGGCCGGCCGCGACGAGCTCAAGCGCCGCCGCCTTGCCAACCTCGACCGCCTGCCGGAGCTGCTGGAGCAGTTCGCCGAGCGGCTGTCCGCGGTCGGTGGCGTGGTCCACATCGCCAAAGACGCGGCGGAGGCGCGGGCGATCATCGGCAAGCTGTGCACGCGCGCGGCGAGCGATCTGCCAGAAGGACGCCGCATGGTCGTGACCAAGAGCAAGTCGATGGCCAGCGAGGAGATCGGTCTCAACCACTATCTCGAGGGCCTCGGCATGGAGGTCGTGGAGACCGACCTCGGCGAGCGCATGGTCCAGCTCACGCACACGCACCCCTCGCACCTGATCGCGCCCGCCATCCACCTGACCAAGGAGGACGCGGCCAAGGTATTCGGCACCGACGCCACCGTCGAGGCGATCCAGCTGCACGCCCGCGAGTCGCTCCGCGAGAAGTTCATCGAGGCGACTGTCGGCATCTCGGGCGCGAACATGGCCATCGCCGAGACGGGCACGATCGTGCTCGTCACCAATGAGGGCAACGCCGACCTCACGACCACGCTGCCTCCGGTCCACATCGCGCTGTTCGGCATCGACAAGCTCGTCGCCTCGCTCGACGACGCTGTCGCGGTGCTGCGCATGCTTCCGCGCAGCGGCACCGGGCAGCTGATCAGCAGCTACGTCAACTGGATCACGGGGCCGTCGCGCTCGGCGGACATCGAGCAGTCGCTGACCATCGGCGTCCACGGCCCCAAGGAGATGCACTGCGTGATCCTCGACAACGGGCGCGAGCAGATGCTCGAAGACCCCGTCTTTCGCGATGCCCTGACGTGCATCCGCTGCGGCGCGTGCTCCAACGCTTGCCCCCCGTTCATGGCCGTCAGCGGCCACCAGTTCGGCGGCCACGTCTACAACGGACCGATCGGACTGGTCCTCACGCCGTTTCACCACGGACTCGAGGACGCCGACCTGGCCAACACGCTGTGCGTGCAGTGCAACGCCTGCCAGGAGATCTGCCCCGTCGGCATCCCGCTGCCGCGCCAGATCCTGGAGCACCGGCGCAAGGGCCGCAAATCGCTGCGCAAAAAGGCCGTGATCGAGATGTGGAAGCAGCCGCAGCTCGCCGACACGCTGATGCGCACCGCGGCGCCGCTCAGCGGTTTCGTCCCCGGCGCGCCGAAACTGGCGCGGACGCCTTACCGGGACCGCTTCCAGCGGCACGAGATTGACGGTGAGCCGCTGACCATCTTCGCCTCGTGCCTGGTCGACCGGGTGTGGCCGCAGGCGGGCGTGGCCCTGGAGCGCATCGCCACGGCCGCCGGGTTCGACGTTGGTTTTCCCAAGGCCCAGTGGTGCTGCGGTCTCGTCGCGGCCAACGCGGGCGACTTCTCTACCGCCCACAAATTGACGACATCCCTCGCAGCAAGCCTTCGAGATTCCAAGGGCCCCATCGTCACTCCCTCGGCCTCGTGCTTCGGGGCGTTCACCATGGACTCTCCGGACTGGGGAGAGCCGCCGGACGCGGCGGTCCGCGACCGGATGCGCGACTCGACCCGCTTCGCCCTCGAGCTCCTGGACACGAACCCGCTGCTGGTCGACCCCGACCGAATGAGCCTCAAGGTCGCCTACCACGACTCGTGCCAGACGCTCCGCCAGCTCGGCCTGAAAAGCGAGCCGCGTCTGCTGCTCGAGCTCGCCGGCTACGAGGTGGTCGACCTGCCCGACATCGCGAACTGCTGCGGATTCGGCGGCAGCTTCAGCCTGGAATGGCCGCGCGTGGCCGACCGGCTCGCGGAGTGGAAGCTCGACGCCATCGCCAAGACCGGCTGCGAGGTGGTCGCCTCCGACAATCCCGGCTGCCTCATGCACATCAAGGCCGCGGCGAGGCGGCGCGGCATCCGCCTCCGCGTCGCCCACGTGCTCGAGCTGGTGGCGGAACACCTGGCATAGCCCCGACTTAACCTTTTAGGCGCCGTGAAGATCTCCCAGGTGTCGGCTCCCGCCGCCCAGCTGAACGTCGACGCGCTTGCGATTCCCATCGCCACCGGGCAGCCCCTCGGCGCCTCGGCCAGAGAGCTCGACGCCGCGATGGGCGGCGTGCTGGCCGAGATGTTCGCCAACGCCGAGTTCCGCGGCCGCATCCACGAGGTGCTGCCGATTCCCGCCCAGGGCCGGGTGAGGCCGCGTCGCGTCATCCTCTACGGCGTCGGCGCCCTGCACGACCTCGACGGCCAGCGGCTTCGCTCCGCGCACCACGAGCTCGTGCGCGCCTCGCGGACCTGGGGCTACAAGCGCCTGGCGATCATGCGCGTCGAGCCGCTGGGCATGGACGCGCTGAAAGGCGTCGTCGAGGGCGCGGTCATGGGCACCTTCGAGCGCCGCTCGCGCCAGACCGGCGCGGCTCCCGAGCGGCGCGAGATCGACGAGATCGTCCTCGTGGGCTTCGGCGACGGGCGCGAGCGCGAAGTCATCGCCGCCCAGGAGAACGGTGAGGCGACCAACCGCAGCCGGGAGTGGCAGAATTCGCCGCCCAACGAGCTCACGCCGGACACCCTGGCCGAGGAGGCGACGCGGATCGCGCACCGCCACAACCTCGAGGTCGAGGTCCTCGGGCCGGCGGAGCTGAAGGCCGGCGGCTACAACCTGCTGCTCGGCGTCGGGCAGGGCTCCGCGCGGCCGCCCCGGCTCATCCGGGTGCGCCACCACGGCAATCACGACCGGCGAATCTCCAATGGACCTGTGCTCGCGCTCATAGGCAAGGGCGTCACCTTCGACAGCGGAGGCATCTCGTTGAAGCAGCCCGAGAACATGAGCCGCATGAAAGACGACATGTCGGGCGCGGCCGCCGTGCTGTCGGCGATCGACGTGATCGCCTCTCGCAAGCTGCCAATCGACGTGATGGCGGTCATCGCCGCGGCCGAGAACATGCCGGGGCCGAGCGCGCAGCGCCCCGGTGACGTGCTCGTCAGCGCAGACGGCAAGACCGTGGAGGTCGTCAACACCGACGCTGAGGGCCGCCTCATCCTCGCCGACGCGCTGACGCACGCCCTGCGCAACGGAGCCACTCACATGGTCGACCTCGCGACGCTCACCGGCGCCGCCACCATCGCCATCGGCCACGCCGCGAGCGCCGCGGTCAGCAACGACGATGAGTTCTGGACGCTGGTCGAACATGCCTCACGCGAGGCGGGCGACCGCGTGTGGCGACTGCCCATCTACGCCGACTACCGCATCCTCCTGCGCAGCCAGATCGCCGACCTGCGCAACGCCGAGTACGGAGAGGCGGGCACGATCATGGGCGGCATGTTCATAGGTGAGTTCGCGGGCGGCAAGCCCTGGGCGCATGTCGACATCGCCGCCGCGGCCTGGAACACGAACCTCGAGCTGACCACGGTTTTGCGCGGCCCCAGCGGCGCGGGCACGCGGCTGTGCATCGAATTGGCAGAACTTATGGCGGGAGCGGAGCGTTAACTAGAGAAGTGGGAATCCTGGAGACGATCCACTCTCCCGCGGACCTCAAGGCGCTCAACCAGACCCAGCTCCACGAGCTCGCACGCGAAGTGCGCGCGTTCCTGGTCGAGGCCACCTCCCGCACCGGCGGCCACCTCTCGCCGAACCTCGGCGTCGTCGAGCTCACGTTCGCGCTTCACCGCGTCTTCGACAGCCCGAAGGACGCGGTCGTCTGGGACACCGGCCACCAGACTTACGTGCACAAGCTGGTCACCGGCCGCGCCGCCCAGTTCTCCGGCCTCCGCCAGGCCGGCGGCCTGTCGGGCTACCCGTCGCGCAGGGAGTCGGAGCATGACCTGGTCGAGAACAGCCACGCGTCGACGTCGCTGAGCTACGCCCTCGGCATCGCCGAGGCGCGGCTGCGCAAGGGCGTGGGCGGCTTCGTCGTCGCCGTGATCGGCGACGGCGCGCTGACCGGCGGCATGGCGTACGAGGCGCTGAACCAGATCGCCCATCTCATGCCGCCCAACCTGATCATCGTCATCAACGACAACGGCCGCTCTTACGCGCCGACCGTCGGCGGCCTCGCCCGGCATCTCGCCCAGCTGCGCGTGGACCCCCGCTACGAGCGGATCAAAGACGAAATCTCGCGCCTGCTGCGCGACCTTCCGCTCGTCGGTTCCACCGCCGACCAGGCCGCCTATCGCGTCAAGGAAGGTCTCAAGCAACTGCTGCAGCCGTCAACAATGTTCGAGAGCCTCGGCATCAAGTACGCGGGGCTCGTCGACGGTCACGACGAGGCGGCGATCGAAGAGGTGCTGGCCCGGGCCAAGAAGCTGCGCGAGCCGGTCGTGGTCCACGTCGTCACCCAGAAGGGCCACGGCTACAGCCCCGCGGTGGACGACGAGATCGACAAGCTGCACGGCGTGAGCGCCTTCGACCCGCTGACGGGCCGGCCGCGCTCGACCGAGCTGACCTACACCGACGTCTTCGGCGAGGCGCTGATGACCGCGGCCACGCGCCAGCCCGAGGTGTGCGCGATCACCGCGGCCATGGCGTCGTCCACCGGCCTGCTCAACTTCGCCAAGGAGTTCCCCGACCGCTTCTTCGACGTCGGCATATGCGAGCAGCACGCGGTGACGTTTGCCGCGGGCCTGGCGCTGGCCGGGATGCACCCCGTGGTCTGCGTCTACTCCACGTTCCTGGCCCGCGCCTTCGACCAGACGATCATGGACGTCGCGATGCACAGGCTCCCGGTCGTGTTCGTCATCGACCGCGCCGGCGTGACCGGCCCCGACGGCGCCTCACACCACGGCATCTTCGACCTCTCCTACCTGCGCCTGATCCCCAACCTGAAGGTGGCCGCGCCCAAGGACGCGACCGAGCTGTGCGCGCTGCTCGAGACCGCGCTGGCGAGTGACGGTCCGGTCGCCATCCGCTACCCGAAGGGGCCGGTCCCCGAGACTCCCGACCTGCCGGTGGAGCCAATCCCGGTCGGCCGCTGGGAGGAGCTCCGCAAGGGCGACGACGCGGTGATCTTCGCCGTCGGCAAGATGGTCGGGGTCGCGAGCGAGGCCGCGGAGCGGCTCGAGATGCAGGGCGTGTCGTGCGGCGTCGTCAACGCCCGCTGGATCAAGCCGGTCGACCCGCGGATCGCCCACTGGGCTCGCTCCCACCACGTCGTGCTGACGGTCGAGGACAACGTCGGCACGGGCGGTTTCGGGGGCGCCGTCCTGGAGGCGCTCGCGCCGCATGGCCTGGCCGGCCGAGTCCGCAACCTGGCCCTGCCCGACGCCTTCCTGCCCCAGGGCAAGGCCTCCGACATCCTCAAGGAGCACGGGCTGGACGCCGCCGGGATCGCCAGGGCCGTGTACGAGGGGGTGCGCGGGCCGGTCGTGAGAGAGAAGACGACCGACTAAGCTTCCCCCGCAGTGGACGTGCGCCAGGACGTCGTCGACATCCTCTCGGGATTTGCCCTGTTCGCGGACCTGACCACGCCCGAGCTCGAGAACATCGTCCAGACCTTCGGCGAGGTCTACTTCGCCGAGGGCGAGAGGATCATCCGCCAGGGCCTGACGGCGACCGGTTTCTACGTAGTCCTCGAGGGCGCCGCGAGCATCGTCGTCGGGGGCAAGGAGCGCACCAGCCTTCGCCCGGGCGACTTCTTCGGCGAGATCTCCTGCCTTTTGGGGGAGCCGCCGACGGCCGACATCGTGGCCAGGGGTGCGCTGCGCTGCCTCGTGCTGGCCCCGGCCGCTGTCGAGCAGTTCATGGTCGTCAACCCTCACGTCATGTACCGGGTGCTCCAGGGCGAGGCGCGCAAGCTGCGGACGACGACCAGGTGGCTGACCTGACCGAGCGACCGTTTCCGCCCGGTCGCTACGACCTCCTGGTGGTCGGCAGCGGGCCCGGAGCGCTGCAGCTCACGTACTCACTGCGCGGCTGCGGCATCGAGCACGCGGTCATCTCCCAGGACGACGCGCCCGGCGGCATGTTCCGGAAGTGGCCCATCTTCCAGCGCATGCTGAGCTGGACCAAGCCATACGCCGACCAGGCGCGCGGCTCGGCCGCGTACGAGCGCTTCGACTGGAACAGTCTCCTCGGCGACGAGGAGCCCGCCCGCGCCATCATGCCGACCGTCATGGACGGCACGTCTTACTTCCCGTCCCGCCCCGAGATGGAGCGCGGCCTCGTCACGTTCGCCGAGAGGACAGCGCTGCAGGTGCGCTACGGGTGCAGGTGGGAGTCAACCCGCCGTCTCGACGACGGCGACATCGTCCTCGAGACCTCCGACGGCGAGTACCGCGCGCGCGCGGTCGTCTTCGCGGTCGGAGTCGCGCAGCCGTGGCGGCCGCCGGTGCTCGAGGTGCAAGGCGTGGAGCAGTACGGCGACCTCCGTCCGGCGGACTCGTACCGCGACCGGCGCGTCTTCATCGTCGGCAAGCAGAACTCCGGTTTCGAGATCGCGACAGGGCTGCTGCCGTGGGCGCGCCAGATCATCCTCGCGTCGCCAAGCCCGGCGCAGCTCTCGGTCCAGACGCACTCCCTCGTCGGCGTGCGCGCGCGCTACGTGCAGCCGTACGAGGACTGGGCGCTCGCCGGCGGAGTCGTGATCCTCGACGCGTCGATCGAGAGCGTCGAGCGCGACGGCGACGTCTTCCACGTCAAGACGAAGAGCGCGCACGAAGACCATCCACGCCACTTCGCGGTCGACGACGTGATCGCGGCGACCGGCTTCACCTGTCCGCTGCGCGACCTGCCCGACATCGGCGTGGCGACGTTCGGCCAGAGCCGGCTGCCCGCGCAGACGCCGTTCTGGCGCAGCGTCACGGTCGACCGGATCTTCTTCGCGGGGACTATCAACCAGGGAGCGCAGGGATTGCGCAAGCACGGCATCCCGTCGAACTCCGGCGCCGTCCAGGGCTACCGCTACAACGCCCGTGTGCTGGCGCGGCACATCGCGGAGGAGTGGTTCGGCAAGCAGCCGGTGCGCAGGCCGATGAAGGCCGACGACGTCGTCCCGTACCTGCTGGCCGAGGCGAGCCGCGGCCCGGAGCTGTGGCACCAGCGCTCCTACCTCGCGCGCGTGGTCAGCTTCGATCCTTCCGCGGGGATCGCCGACAACGGCATCCAGCCGCTGGCGCACTTCGTCGACGCCGACGGACCGGACGCCGTCGCGATCGCGCTCGAGTCCAACGGCAAGGACGACCCCTACCCGACCGCTTATATCCGACGGCGCGGGCAGAGCCTGCGTGAGCGCCAGTTGCGCCCGGACCCGCTCCTCGAATTCGAGGGGCCCGCCTACCAGCGCGAGCTCGCGGCCGCCCTGGAACCGATCCTGGATCCGGCGCTGACGCGGGTGCCCCAATGACGCTGCCGACTGGCACTGTCACCTTCCTCTTCACCGACATCGAGGGCTCGACCCGGCTCATGCAGGAGGTCGGAGATCGCTACGTGAAGGCGCAGTCGGACCACCACGACATCCTGCGCGCCGCCTTCACAGGGCGCCGCGGACGCGAGCTGCGCACCGAGGGCGATTCCTTCTTCGCCGTCTTCGAGAGCGCGGTCGACGCGTGCGGCGCGGCCGCGACCGCGCAGCGCGATTTCGAGTCCCATCAATGGCCCGAGGGCGTGACCCTGCGCGTCCGGGTGGGAGTGCACACGGGCGAGGCGCCGCTCGTCGGCAACGAATACATCGGACTCGACGTTCATCACGCGGCGCGCGTGGCCGCGTCTGCGCACGGCGGCCAGGTCGTCGTGTCGGAAACGACGCGGGCGCTGGTCGAAGAGCACCTCCCGGAAGGCCTTTCGCTGCGCGACCTCGGCACCCACCGGCTCAAGGACCTGGCGCGGCCCGAGCGCCTCTACCAGTTGGTCATCACGGGCGCGCGCGACCAGTTCCCGCCGCTGCGGACCCTCGACTCCACGCCCAACAACCTGCCGACGCAGCTGACGAGCTTCATCGGCCGCGACCAGGACGTCGCCGAGGCGAAGCGCCTCCTCGCCGGCACGCGACTCCTGACGTTGACGGGGCCAGGCGGCATCGGCAAGACGCGCCTCAGCCTGCAGCTCGCCGCGGACGTCGTGCAGGACTTCCGCGACGGGGTCTTTTTCGTGCCGCTCTCTGCGGTCAACGATCCGGCACTGATCGCCTCGGTCATCGTCAACACGCTGGGCGCCTCGGTCTCCGGCAACCGCATGCCGCTCGATGTCGCGAACGAGTACCTGCGCGACAAACGGGTGCTGCTCCTGCTGGACAACTACGAGCAGCTGCTGCCCGACGGAGCGTCGGTCGTCTCCGACCTGCTGCACGGCAGCCCTGGGTTGAAGGTCGTCGTCAGCAGCCGCGCCGTGCTTCGCGTTTACGGCGAGCAGGAGATGGCCGTCCAACCTCTGCGTCTCCCCGACCTGCGCGCGCTGCCGCCGCTCGCGGTGCTCTCGCAGTACGAGGCGGTGAAGCTTTTCATCGAGCGCGCGGTCGCGGTCAAGCCCGACTTCGAGGTCACCAACGAGAACGCTCCCGCGGTCGCCGGCATCTGCGAGCGGGTCGACGGGCTGCCACTGGCCATCGAGCTCGCCGCGGCGAGGGTCAAGCTGTTCGCGCCGCAGGCGCTGCTGACCCGTCTCGAGAAAAGCCTCCAGGTCCTGGTCGCGGGCTCGCGCGACCTGCCAGGCCGCCAGCAGACGCTCGCGGGCGCGATCGCGTGGAGCTACAACCTGCTCGACGAGGCGCACCGGCGCCTGTTCCAGCGCTTCTCGGTGTTCGCCCGCGGCGCGAACCTCGAGCAGGCGGAAGCGGTGTGCGGCTCGGACGACCTCGGGGTCGACGTGCTCACGGCGCTTGACGAGCTGGCCGACCAGAGCCTTCTGCGCCGGCTTCCCGACTTCGAGGAGCCACGCCTCTTGATGCTCCAGGTGGTGCGCGAGTACGCCGCCGAGCGGCTCGAGCAGAGCGGCGAGGCCGCGGCGATCAAGGACCGCCACGCCGCCGCCTACCAGGCGCTGGCGGAAGCGGCGGCGTCGCACCTTTTCGGCCCCGACCGCAAGGAGTGGCTCGACCTCCTGGAGCGGGACCACGACAACTTCCGCGCCGCGTTCGATTGGGCGCTCGCCAACGGCGACGCATCGCGGGCGATGTGCCTGGGCGCGGCGTTCTGGCGTTTCTGGCAGATGCGCGGGCACCTTCGCGAGGGACGCGCCCGCATGGAGGCGGTCCTCGCCATGTCCACACCGCCGACCGACCAGAGGGCTCGCGCCCTGGAGGCCGCGGCGGGCATAGCGTACTGGCAGGCGGACATGCAGGCGGCGCAGCGGTGGTACGACGAAAACCTGGCCATCGTCCGTGCCTCAGGCGACCGGCGCAAACTCGCCGACGCGCTCTACAACACGAGCTTTCCCAAGCTCGTGGGTAAGACCGACCTGGTCAACGCGCTCGGCATGGTCGAGGAGGCGCTGACCATCTTCCAGGAGCTGGGCGACGCGGCCGGCGCGGCCAGAAGCCAGTGGTCCATCGGCAATGCGCTCTACTTCGAGGGCCGCAACCCCGAGGCCGCCGCCGCGCTTGATGAGGCCATCGAGCTGAACCGCAAGCTGGACAACAGGTTCGGCCTGGGATGGGCGCTGCACACCCGCGCGCTCGCGGCCATCAAGCTGGATGATGTCGACCGGGCACGCGCATGCACTCGGCAGGCAATGGAGATCTTCTGCGAGGCGCAGGACCTGAGCGGCATGACCATCCTGCTCGACGACGCGGCATCGGTCGCCGAGTTTTCCGGCGACCTGCCGGTGGCGCTGAAGCTTGCGGCTGCTGCGCTCGTAAGCAGGAAAAGGACGGGGACCGACCTGGCCGGTCTCGCCGGCCTCAACGACGGCCGCGACTGGCACACCTCGGTGACCTCAGCCGAAGAGGAAACCGCATGGAGGGAAGGAACCGAGATCACCGTGCAGGACGCGACGTCCTACGCCCTGGACTGGCTCGCCTCGGCGACCCCGCCTGCTCCCGCCTAGATCGCCGACCGCCGGCGAATGCACCATTCCAGTTCGCCGCGATGCGCCGAATCGCCGGCGAAAGCACCGAAAAACGAGGGACGCCTAGAGCTTCTTTCTTCCCGCGAACCCTTCGCCGACCCGGTGCCAGTGCTCGACCCGCTCCTCGCCGAGCTTCCAGCACAGCTCGACGAGCTCGCCGTCGCGGTAGGACGGGAAATCGATCAGCCCCTCGAGCGGGGCCTTGAGCTGGATGCCCATCGCGTTCAGGCTCAGCACGGCCTTCAGCAGCTCCTCCTCGGCGCCCTGGACCGCGTCGCGCGCCTGCTGCTCGCGCTCGTGGTCCTCCCCGTTGGCGCTGGGCCGCTGGGCCGCGTACTCCGCCATGCGCATCTGCTCTTCGAGGTCAGGCCGCAGGGCCGAAAGCTCCGCGATTTGGGCCACGATCGCGCGCACGCGCGGCAGCTCGCGGTTCGCCTCGTCGACGGTGTACGTGCGGAGCCGTTGCACGTGTCAACGATACTTCGTCGGATGGACCCGACGGAGATGCGCCGCCGTCTCACCGCTGCGCGCGCCGGCCACCTGGCAACCGTCGATCAGCAAGGCCGGCCGCACATCGTGCCGCTCAGCTTTGTCCTCGACGGGGACACGATCTACTTCGCCGTCGACGCCAAGCCGAAGCGCACGACCGACCTGAAGCGCCTGCGCAACATCGCGGCCCGCCCGGCGGTGTCGCTGCTCGTCGACCACTACGAGGATGACTGGGAGAAGTTGTG
>DATEGB010000073.1:0-14969 GCA_035280365.1 Candidatus Dormiibacterota bacterium
GCTTCGGGCAGCGCGAGCTGGGACCCGGCATCGGCGACGGTGCGGGCAACGTCAGCTCCCACAACAACAACGGCGTCAACCGCAGCCGCTCCATCGAGCACACGGCGGCGAGTGTCACAGGCGCGCCCGTCGCGGCCGGGGTCGGCGTTTCGAGCACCGGACCGGTGACGGTGGTCACCACATTCGATGGGCTCAACCACCGCAACCAGCGTCGCGCGAACAAGGGAAACCAGTTCTCTCTCGAGCCGCCCGACCAGGGACTGTGCGTCGGCAATGGTGTCGAGCTCGAAGTCATCAACGACGTGATGAAGATCTACTCACCGAGCGGTGGGACGGTGAAGGGCACTGAAGACCTCAACACCTTCTTCGGTTACCCCGCGCAGTTCAACCGCGCAATGGGATTGGTCGGCCCGTTTGTCACCGACCCGAGCTGCCTGTTCGATTCCGCCACCAACCGGTGGTTCCTGGACGTCCTGACGCTCGAGGTCTTCCCGACCACCGGCGACTTCACGGGCGAAAACCATCTCGACCTGGCGGTCAGCCAGACCGGCGACCCGACCGGCGGATGGAATTTCTATCACGTCCAGGTCCAGGACGACGGCAACAACGGCACGCCGAACCACGGCTGCGCCGGCATCCCGCCGTTCGGCAACCCGAGGATTCCGCCGACGTTCAAGAACGCATGCATCGGCGACTACCCGCACCTTGGCGCCGACGCCTTTGGCGTGTACCTGACCACCAACGAGTACTCGTTGTTCGGCAACGATTTCCACGGCGCCCAGGTCTACGCCTTCTCCAAGGCGGCACTCGCTTCGGGTGCGTCCAGCGTCGCCGTGACGCAGTTCGACACCCACGGCCTCGACAACGGCAACTCCGGCTTCACGCTGTGGCCGGCCAACGCACCGGCCGCGAACTTCAACACCTCGGCCGGCGGCACCGAGTACTTCCTGAGCTCGAACGCGGCCGACGAGGCACACGGCAACGGCGCCAACCCGGGGCCGCGGCGGTCCACGCAGCTCCTCGTGTGGACGTTGACCCACACGTCGACGCTCGACTCGGCAAGCCCGAGCCTCAGCCTGAGCCACAACACCCTCTCGGTTGGGCTTTACGTCGTACCCGCTCGCTCTGAGCAGAAGGTCGGCAGCACTCCGATCGCGGACTGCTTGAACATGCACGCCTGCGCGACCCAGTTCCTGCTTGGCGTGCCCGATCCGTTTGCGCCGAACCATGAGTACGACATCGACAGCAACGACACCCGCATGCAGCAGGTGGTGTACGCGCGCGGCTTGCTGTGGGGCGCCCTCGACACGGCAGTGAACTCATCGGCCAACACGCGGGCCGGGATCGAGTGGTTCGTCGTCAACCCCGCGGGCAACGCATCGCTGGTCAACTCCGGCTACCTCGCGGTCAGCCAGAACAACGTGACCTACCCGGCCATCGCCGTCCGGCCCGACGGCAAGGGCGTCATGGCCTTCACGCTGGAGGGGCGGGACTTCTACCCGACGGCAGCCTTCGCGTCGATGGACGCCGGCGGCGTGGGAGCTGTCCAGCTGGCGGCCGAAGGTGCTGGACCGGCGGACGGGTTCTCCGGCTACGCCGTCTACAACGCGCCGAACCCGGCGCGCCCCCGGTGGGGTGACTACGGGGCGGCCGTAGTCGACGGCAGCAACATCTGGGTGGCTTCCGAGTACATCGGCCAGACCTGCACCCTCCGCACCTATCTGGCCACCCTGGGCAGCTGCGGCGGGACCCGCACCGCCCTCGCCAACTGGGACACCCGAATCACGGAGGTGACCCCGGCCTAGGAAACGTCCGTTTGGAGGGGAGGGGCGAGAGCCTTCGGAAGAGGCCCGGGCGACCGGGCCTCTTCAATTTCCTCCAAATCTGGTCAAGTCGTTCAGGCTCGGAAAGATTTTTTCGTTAATTCGTGGAACTCGATCCGGGCCTCGCTAACATCCGGACTGCCCGCCAATAGTGGCGATATAAGCCGTCAGAAGGGGTGTTCTGAAAGTGGGCCGCTTGCGCACGCCAAATCGATGGTTCCGCGTCTCTTCCAGCGCCCTTGGCGCCGCTACCGCGGTTCTTGTTATCGGTTCCTCGGGCGTGCTCGCCGGCAACGGCAACGGCAACGGCAACGGGAATCCGCAGGACATCGACGACAACGACGTCCAGGCGGCCGCGCACAGGTTCGGAAATCCCCACGAGCCCAACGTCGACGCCCGGACCGTGCAGTCCTGGTCTGGGCAGGCGACGGTCGGCAACACGACCTACACCTACCGCATGGTCGGCGACGACCCCGCCGCGGCGGACAGCGCGACCATCAAGGTCGACGTCGTCGCCATCGACCTGAACGTCGGCGGCACTTGGTTCCGCGGCTCCGACGCCGTCGACCCCGTCCTGGGGTCGCCGCTCTTCCAGGCTTCCGATTACAGCTCGGCGAACAACGCCAGCACGGCGCAGAGAGGGATGGGTTCCGGCGGTGCGCTCTCCGCCGGCAACGGCGACGCGCAGCTCGTCGACGCGACGATGCGCACCCAGTTCAACATGGTCGGCACCGGCTACCACATTTACCTCGACCCCTCGGCGCAGCACAAGGCGGTCGAGGTCGACGTACCGGCATCCGCCGGCGTCTTGATGACCAACGCACGCCACGTCGTCTTCGCCGCCGTCGACGAGACGTGGATGCAGACCACCGTCGAAGACCTCACCAGGAGCCTCCACTATCTGGAGCCGCACCGCCTGGCGTTGTTCCTGACCAACGACGTTGTGCTGACCTCCGTGACGCCACGGGGCAGGGCCTGCTGTCTCTTCGGCGCCCACGGCACCACCGACGTGACGGCGGAGGGAAACGGCAGCGACGGCCGTCAGGCCCTGCAGACGTACGTCTGGTCCTCGTGGCTGACCGCCGGGCTGTTCAGCCCGATGACCGCGTGGGCCCTGCAGGACATCTACGGCTTGAGCCACGAGCTCGTGGAATGGGCGGCGGACCCGTTCCTGACCAACCTGGTGCCAACCTGGAAGTCGCCCATCGCGCCGCAGTACGGTTGCAGTCCCTTCCTGGAGACCGGCGACCCGGTCGCCGGCTGGGGTTTCTCGTTCGGCAGCAACACGTTCATCGACCCGGCCGACCCCGCCATCAGCCCCGCGCATCCCCACGGCTACGGCGACGGCAGCTACCACGGGTCGGACGAGGTCCTGCTGCCGTGGTTCTTCGGCGCCACCCCGAACACCACCACCCAGCCGACGCAGACCGCGTCGACCAACGTCGGCCGCTACACCTTCATGGGCGACCTGAACGGCTTCTCCTTCTTCCACAAACCCGCGGCCAAGCCACTGACGGCCTGCTGAACCGCGGAAATCAGGGTGGGGGCGCGAGCCCCGGGGAAGAGGCGCGGGCAACCGCGCCTCTTCTGTTTCTTATCCTTGGCGAGACTTGATCGACCCCAAGGACGTGGTGCTCGCCATCCTCGGCGCCTCGACCGCCTTCGCCGGCTTCGTGCTCGTCTTTCTCGGCATCGTCCTGTCGAACTACGAGTCGTACTCGGGCGCGGTCTCGGCGGAGGTGAAGCGGCCGTACCGGACGATGGCGGTCGTCCTGTTCACAACCTTCTGCCTCGCGCTGGGGACCGTCGCGGTCTGCATCGGCTGGGTGCTGAGCGGCGGGGGCGACATCGCCTACCGCGTCGCCATCGGCCTGTTCTTGGTCCTGCTGCTCGCCCTGCTGGGCGCGGCCGCGTGGACCTTGCGACTGGTGCTCGAGTGGCCCTGACCCAGAAAAAGCTGCAGGACCTGAAGGACGCGAGCCTGAGCGCGCTCCTCCAGGACGGCGCCGCATCCTGGAAGGCAAAGGCGCGGCACGCGTACAACGCCACGCACGTGTTCATCAAGGAGATCCGGCCCGACGACGTCGTGCCCTTGCTGGTGGCGGAGCTCGAGGTGACGCCCGAGTTCCGTAACTACCTGGCGAAGAAGAAGCTGAAGCAGAAATACTGGTCGGAGTGGTTCGCGGAGCTGATCATCGATCATTACTGGACCGACCTGAACGGAGGATGAGCGTGGCCAAGGACACATCGGAGCAGGCGAAGAGGTTCATCGACGCGTCGCTGAAAGGCCGCGCGAAGCCACCCAGCAAGGCGGCCTACGCACGGGCGATCAAGCTGGCCCGGGCGGCCATCGAGGAGCTCGCCCTCGTGGCGGCTCGCGTCCGAAGCTAAAGCTCCGCCCGGACCTTCGTCGCTCCGCCGACGAGCGCCTGGAGCTTGCCGAACGCCTTACCACGCGGCAGATACTTCATCCCGCAGTCCGGCGCCAGGATCAATCGTTCGGCGTCCACGAACCGCAGCGCGTTCTTGATCCGGTTCACAACGGTGTCGACGTGCTCGACCGCGCTGTTGTCCGCCAGGTCGATCACCCCGACGATGAGCTGCTTGCTGGAGAGTGACTTCAGCACGGCGAGATCGACGTTCTGCTGCGCCGACTCCATCGATATCTGGTCGGCTCGCGTGTCCGCCAGCTCCTCGAGGAACGGGTAGCCCTTCGGCCGGTTGTGGACGATGTGGGCGTAGCCGAAGCACGTGTGCAGGGCGGTCGTGCCCTCGATCCCGTCCAGGGCGCGGTTGATCGCCTTGATGGCGAACCGCGCCGCCTTCTCAGCGCGCGCCTGGAGATACGGCTCGTCGAGCTGGACGATGTCGGCGCCGGCGGCGAACAGGTCGCGGACCTCCTCGTTGACCGCCTCGGCGAGCGCCATCGCCAGCGCCTCCTCGTCGCGGTAGTAATCGTCCTGCGCCTGCTGCGACATCGTGAAGGGCCCGGGCAGGGTCGCCTTGATCGCGCGGCCGGTGCTGGCGCGCAGGAACTCGACGTCTCGCTTCTCGACCGGCCGCGTGCGCCGGATCGGGCCGACGACGCGCGGCACGGGGTTGGGATGGCCGGTGCGGTCGAGCGCTGTGCCGGGATGCTCCAGGTCCATTCCCTCGAGGGCGGTGGCGAAGCGGTTGGAGTAGCTCTCGCGGCGGATCTCGCCGTCGGTGACGATGTCCACGCCCGCCCGCTCCATGTCGTGGACGGCGACGACGGTCGCGTCGTCCTGGGCCTGCTCCAGGTGCTCGGGTGGGACGCGCCAGATCTCCAAGGCCCGCGTCCGCGGCGGCAGGCGGCTGCCGAGCATGCCCCGGTCGACGAGCCACTCGGGCTGCGGATAGCTGCCGACCACCGTGGTCGGAAGGACCGGGAGAGCCATCGCCGGCAAGGTTAATCTGGACGTTCGATATGACGACCAACCGGCTCCCCGACGACACCTGCGAGCGGGACTGGATCTGGGAGCGCGAGGTCGAGGCCGCCTCCTGGGAGGAGACCCGCCGCATCTCGGTCGGCGCGTGGGAGCGGCAGTTCCGCCGCCTGCGTGAGTCGTCGCCCTTTTACGCGCGCAAGTGGAGTGAGGCCGGGGTCGGGACCTCGTTTGTGAGCCTCGCCGACCTCAGCCGGCTGCCCTTCACCACGAAGGAAGAGCTGCGCCAGGCGCTGGACGAGGACCCGCCCTTCGGCAGCAACCTCTGCACGGCACCCGATCAGGTCAAGCGCGTCTACCAGACGAGCGGCACCACCGGGTCTCCGAGCGTCCTTGCCCTGACCCGGGGCGACATGGAGTCATGGACTGTGATGGGGACGCGCACCTACTACGCCACCGGAATCCACGAGCACTCGAGCGTGCTGACGACCTTCGGCGCGGGGCCCTTCGTCGCCGGCCACACGCATTTCGTGCTCCTGCGCATCGGCGCCCGCTCGGTGCCGGTCGCGCCCGGCGACACGGAGCGCGTGGTCTTCGGCCTGAAGGCCGGCCTCGCCGACACCCTGCTCTGCACGGCGTCGTTCGCCCAGTACCTGGCGAACAGGCTGGAGAAGACCGACTCCGACCCGGCCGCGATCCCGCTCACGCACGTCATCACGGGGGGCGAGCCCGGCGGCGGCATCCCCTCCATCCGCGACCACATACAGCGCGTCCTGGGCGTCACGGTCACCGAGGTCATGGGCATCGGCGACGTTGCGCCGTCGCTCTTCGGCGAGTGCCCGCACCAGCAGGGCATGCACTTCTGCGGCGCCGGACACGTGTGGGTCGAGCTCATCGACCCCGACAGCCGCGAGCCGATGGAGATCGAGGACGGCGCCGTGGGTGAGCTTGTCTACACGGCCCTGACCCGCGAGGCGATGCCCGTGGTCAGGTTCCTCGGCGGCGACATCGTCCGCATCGAAGGCACATCCTGCGAGTGTGAGCGGACGAGCTTCCGCATGCGCGTGCTCGGCCGGCGGGACGACATGTTCATCGTCCGCGGGGTCAACGTCTACCCGACGGCCATCCTGTCCGTGGTCGGCGACTTCCGCCCGCGCGTGACCGGACGCGCTCGCGTCGTCCGCGAAGGCCATGACACCTCGATCGAGCCGCCCGTCCCGGTCGAGGTCGAGGTCACCGAGCGCCACGATTCGGACGGAGCGCTCGTGGCGGAGATCGAGAACGCCATCCATTCGAAGCTCACGTTTCGAGCGAAGGTCCTGCTCGTGCCGGAGTCCGATTTCGGGGAGGCCGGTTACAAGACCCGGCTCACAGTCCGCAGGTGAGCCGGAGGATTCGGTCGAAGCTCGGCCGCAGCACGGCGAACAGGATCTTCGTCCGCGGCCACGACCTGACCGCCGACCTCATCGGCAAGGTCTCCCTGGGCGACGTCGCGTTCCTCGAGCTGCAGGGCCGCCTGCCCGAGCCGAAGGAGTCGCTGATGTTCAACGCGCTCGTGGTCACCCTGGTCGAGCACGGCCTGACGCCGAGCACGATCGCCGCCCGGCTCACCTATTTCGGCGCGCCGGAGTCGCTCCAGGCGGCGGTCGCGGCCGGCCTCCTGGGCATGGGCGACCGCTTCGGCGGCTCGATCGAGCAGGCTGCGCGCATGCTCCAGGAGGCGCCGGCGGCGGGCGAGCGCGGGGCCGTGGCTCGCGAGATCGTCGCCGGTCACCGCGCGCGCAAGGAGACCATCCCGGGCCTCGGCCATCCGGTGCACAGGCCGGCCGACCCGCGCACGACCCGGTTGTTCGAGCTCGCTGCGGAGACCGGCTACTCCGGGCGCCACATCCGGCTCATGGAGCTGGTCGCCCACGAGGCGACCGCGGCCTATGGACGCGACCTCCCGGTCAACGCCACCGGCGCCATCGCGGCGGTCGCGAGCGAGATGGGCATTTCGTGGCGGGTGACCCGCGGTCTGGCCGTGATGGCCCGGGCCATCGGTCTCGTCGCCCACGTCCAGGAGGAGATGGAAGACCCGATGGCGGCCGAGATCTGGTCGCGCGCAGAGGCCGAGGCGGCCTCGGAAAATGCTCCGTCCCCGGACTAACATGAG
Source organism: Candidatus Dormiibacterota bacterium (assembly GCA_035280365.1). GTDB lineage: Bacteria > Chloroflexota > Dormibacteria > Dormibacterales > Dormibacteraceae > 40CM-4-65-16. Next base: position 7,386 of record DATEGB010000073.1, read on the forward strand.
TTCGGTGCATCGGATTCCGGGCATCCACCATGTGACGTGCATCACCGGTGACGTGCAGAAGTGCGTCGACTTCTACGTCGGCGTCCTCGGCTTGCGTTTCGTCAAAAAGAGCATCAACCAGGACCTGCCGGACACATACCACATCTATTTCGGCGACTACGCCGGCTCGCCCGGCACCGCGATGACGTTCTTCGGCTGGCCGAAATGGCCCAAACAGAAGGTCGGGAGCGGCCAGGTCACGGCAGTTTCGTTCCACGTGCCGGAGGGCTCGCTCGGCTTCTGGAGCAACCGGCTCAAGCAGCTCCAGGTCGACCATCGCATGGTCACCCGGTTCGAGGCGGACGCTCTCGTCCTGCGCGACCCAGATGGCATCGAGCTCGAGCTCGTGTCGAGGGCGTCGAACGATCGCTGGCAGCCCTGGCCGGACGGGCCCGTCGACCAGAGGCACGCGATCCGCGGGTTCCACTCGGTGACCGCGACCGTGGCCGAGATGTCGGCCACGTTCACGCTCCTGACCGCGGCCATGGGTTTCCGGGTCGCGGCCGAGGACGGCAACCGGACGCGCTTTGAGACCGGTGACGGCGGGCCGCACGCCATCCTGGACGTGATCGAGGCGCCCGAGGGGCCTGTCGGTGAGGAGTCGATCGGCACCGTGCACCACGTCGCGTGGCGAACGCCGGACGCTTCGGCGCAGGTGGCGTGGCGCCAGAGGCTCCTCGAGGCCGGCCGTAACGTGACCCCGGTCATCGACCGCTGGTACTTCAAGTCCATCTACTACCGCGAGCCGGGAGGCGTCCTGTTCGAGATCGCGACGGACGGCCCCGGATTCACGGTCGACGAGTCGCCAGAGAAGCTCGGGACCACGCTCAGCCTGCCGCCCTGGTTCCAGGTCCGGCGCGAGCACCTCGACGAGACGTTGCCGCCCATCGTCGTGCCGACCACCACGGCGACGGGCGCCCATTAGTCCAGTGGTCTATCCCAACCCTGGGAGGGGAGAGGGCCTATGAGCACAGCAGTGATCACGCCGGTCAACCCGATGTCCGCGGAGGGCAAGGACACGGTGATGACGGTGATGCGCCGCGACCGGGAGAACTTCACGCGGCTCGTCTCCGACCCGAAGAACTGGAACGTCGATACGCGCTGCACCGGGTGGGAGGTACGCGACCTGGTCGGGCACATGATCGACGTCATGGAGGGTTACTTCAAGAACTGGGAGGCCGCCGAGGCCGGCCGCGACGGCACCGCGCTCGGCCTGCCGGTGATGGGTGAGACCCTGAATGACCACGCCCTCGAGTTCCGCAAGCTGGCGCGCGAGGAGGCGATCGAGCGCTTCAAGAAGGACGCGCAGAAGCTGGACAAGATCCTCGACTCGCTCACGCCCGAGCAGTGGACGAGCTTCTTGGTCTACCACCCGTTCGCGGGCCCGGTGCCGGCCGGGTTCTACGGGACGTTCCAGATCATGGACTACGGCGTCCACCCGTACGACATCGAGTACGGCCTGGGCAACAAGCTCGCCACCATCGACGAGGCGACCGCGGGCCTGATCCTGCCGTTCGCCTTCGTCTTCTGGCAGTACACCGTCGACGAGAAAACGGCCACGGGCCAGAGCTACACCTACGGCATCCAGGTCGACGGCCCGTGGGGGGGCAAGTGGCGCGCCACCGTGAAGGACGGCAAGTGGTCGGCGGAGCCGGAAAGCGGCAACTTCGAAGGTTGCGACGCCCTGATCCACTTCAACAACGCCGCCGACGCGGTGCTGACCTTCTTCCAGCGCTTCCCCGGCGGCTCGGCCAGCGGGGACGAGGAAGTCATCAAGAACATCCGGCAGCTGCACTTCCGGTTCTAGACCACTAATCCGCAGCACCATCTGGGCGGCGGACCTGGGGCCGCCGCCCACAGCTCCTCCTCCCCATTCATGGGGAGGTGGTCGCGGTGTGTTTCCCGTCGAGGAGATCCACCGCGACCGCGCTTTTCTCATCGAGGCCGCCATGGGTCCGGAGGCCGATGTCGTCCTTGCGCGGCTGGCCCGCGGCTGCCGCTGCTATGCGGTTGTCGTCGAAGGCGCAATCGCGGGCTACGGATGGCTGTCGAGCGGACCCGAGTGGATCAGCGAGCTCCAGCTCGAGATTCGACCGCGCAAAGGCGAGGGCTACATCTGGAACTGCGCGACACTGCCTGACCACCGGCGCAGAGGCGTGTTCAGGTCCCTCGTCGCCGGGATCTCGACCGCAGCGCGCAACATCGGGATTACGAGGTTGTGGATCGGCACGCTGGCCATCCCGGGGGAGAGCGCCGTCCCACAATCAGGCTTTCGTCCCGCCCTGACCTTTGCCTCCTGGACGTGGGCGGGCATCGCATTCGCACGGCATGTTTCGAACGTCGATCCGGTCCTGGGACGTGATGGTCTGAGAGTGATCTCTACGTCACGCGGCTGGCATTTCGGGACGGTGACACGGCGCCGGCACTAGAGCGCGGAGAGGTAGATGGACAGCAGGTCGGACGCGCTGAACGTCCCCGCGAGCTCGTCTGCCGCGCGCCGCAGCTCTTTCTCACCGATCCCGTACGCCGCGATGTGCTGCGGCAGGTCCAATGAGGCGATGAGGTCGTACACCGCTTCTGGAGAAGGCAAAGCTTCCATCCTGTCCGGCATCCTGGGCGCGAGAAATCGCATCACGTGGGGCAGCAGGAGGCACGACGTCACGCCGTGCGGGATGGCGTAGCGGGCGCCGATCTGCTTGCCCATGGTGTGGCTCAAGCCCGCGGCCGACGGACCCGGCAGCGTGAACGAGAACCAGGCTGCCAGCTGGTTCTCGGTTCGGATTGCCGCGCTGTCGGGCTGGGCTCTGGCCAGGGGCAGGGAAGAGAACAGTCTGCGGATCGCCTCCAGAGCCATCACGTCGTTGAACGGGTGCACGCCGCCGGCGAGGTATCCCTCGACGGCGTGGTCAAGAGCACGGATGCCGGTCGACAACCAGAGCTCGAGCGGGGTCATCAGCGTCAGCTCGGCGTCGTAGATGACCGTGTCCACGAGCAGTCGCGGGTCGCGCATGCCGGCCTTGTCGCCGGCGTCGTTCGTGTATCCGGCACCGGCCGCCAGCTCGGCGACCGACAGAGTCGTCGGCACGGCGACGTGGGGAAGAGCGCGGCCGTCGCGCCCGGCCAGGTTGACGGAGATGATCTTGGCGGCGTCGATCGCGCTGCCGCCGCCGAAGCTCACGATCGCACGCGCTCCGGCAAGTCCGATGTCTTCCGTCGCGGCACGGATCTCGACCATCGGCGCGTGCTGGCTTATGACGGCCGTGGTCACCGGCGCAATGGCGAGCCGCTCGACGGATACAAGCAGCGACCGCGTGGTCACGAGCGCAACCCTGGGCGCCTCCAGCCGCTCGACCTCGGCGCGAAGCTGGGCGATCGATCCCGCGCCCCAATGGATCGTTCGTGGGTTCGCGTACGTGAAGGCAGGCATCAGCCTCTGGTCATACTAAGTGGCCTGAACCGGCCACCCTCGCTGCATCTGGCGGCTGATTTCCGGCGAGCGTCCAAGGACGCTGACGCCTGCGTTGCGGGGCCCGGCGATCGTCGTCAGGCACCTACCGGTGCCATCCTCCTCTCGCCACCCGCGCCTTGGCGTCGCCGGCCTCAGCCGCCATCTGCTAGCGCAGCGGCCGGTCCAGTCCACTAGGCGCCGATGTCTATCGCGCATGGTCAGCGCATTCTGCAGGCGGGCGAAGATCCCAGGGCTGCCCACGCCGCGATGGTCCTTGTGCACGGCCGCGGCGCAACCGCCGAGGACATCATGACCATCGCCGCCGAGGTGCAGTCGCCGGGTTGGGCGTACCTCGCGCCGCAGGCCGCGGGCAACACCTGGTATCCGAATCCATTCACGGCGCCGCTCAAGAGCAACGAGCCGTACCTGAGCGCCGCCCTGGAAACGGTTTCGCGAGTGGTCGAGCGCGTGGAGGCACACGTGCCGGCGCAGCGCATCGCACTTCTCGGCTTCTCGCAGGGCGCATGCCTGACGCTCGAGTGGGCCGCGCGCAACGCACGCCGATATGGCGCCGTGATCGGGCTGAGCGGCGGCCTGATCGGCCCAGACGGAACGGCGCGCGACTACCCGGGGTCGTTTGACGGCACGCCGGTGTTTCTCGGCTGCAGCGACGTCGACCCGCACATACCGATGTCACGGGTGGTCGAAGCGGGCCAGGTGCTCGAGCGCATGGGTGGTCAGGTCACAGCCCGGTTCTATCCCGGAATGGGCCACATGGTCGGGATCGAGGAGATCGAGACGATTCGAGCGCTGATGGACCGGATCTAGCCGGGAGTCTTCTTCTCCTCTTCTTCGCCTTCTTCCCCCAGCTCGACGATGTCGCCATCCTTGAAGAGCACAGCCTTCAAGACAGCCCGCCACCTGGGCTTGCGCCGGGCGAGAAATTCGAGCGCCATTGCGAAGTGCTTGAACTCCTCCTCCTGCGCGTCCTCCATGATGGCGCGCGCCTGCGGATCGAGCTCGAGCGACATCCGCTGCTCATACCACCCGATCGCCTCTGCCTCCTCCTGGAGAGACGCCGCCATACGCGCGAAAGTGCGGATCTCCTGGCTCAAATCGCCAGCCGGTTCGTGATACTGCTCAGTCGGCATAGCAAGGAAACGCGCGGAGGTGGCTTAAACAGCCGATATGACGCTCGAGAACGTCGTCGTCTACCTGGTCGTCGGCCTCGTTGCAGGCTTTCTGGCGAGCCGCGTCATCACGGGCAAGGGCCGCGGCTGGTTCTGGGACATCGTCATCGGCATCCTCGGCGCGATCTTCGGCGGCTGGCTCGCCAGCTTGCTCCACCTCTCGATCAACCTTGGCGCCGACCTGCTCAACAAGATCGTCATCGCCTTCGTCGGGGCCGTGATCCTGCTTCTGCTGTGGAGACTGCTCTTCCGGCGGGGAAAGAAATAGGCGAGGTTCGGCCCGTCTTCTAGACCTCGATGGACCACGGTCAGCCGGTGCGCTTTGGCGTGTTCCTGACGCCCGAGGCGACAGAGCGACCCCTGAAGGTGGCAGTCCTCGCCGACGAGCTCGGCTTCGACGTGATCGGCATCCAGGACCATCCGTACCAACGCCGTTTCTTCGACACGTGGACGCTGCTCACCGCGGTCGCGATGCGGACGGAGCGGATCACGGTCTTCCCGGATGTCATCAATGTCCCGCTGCGTCCGCCGGCGGTGCTGGCCAAGTCCGCGGCATCGCTCGACATCCTCAGCGGAGGCCGCCTCGAGCTGGGCCTGGGTGCCGGCGGCTTCTGGGACGGGATCGAGGCGTGGGACGGCCCCCGTCGTACGGCCGCCGAATCCGTCTCCGCGCTCGAGGAGGCGATCCAGGTGATACGCCTCATCTGGAGCGGCCGGCTTGGAATCAGGTTCGACGGCAACTTCTACAGGCTCAAAGGCGCGCACTCGGGACCGCTGCCGGCGCACCCCATCGGCGTCTGGCTTGGCGCCTACAAGCCACGAATGCTCAGCCTGGTGGGGCGCCTCGCCGACGGCTGGGTGCCTTCCTACGGCTACGTGAAAGAGGCGCAGCTCGAGCAGGCGGGACGCCGCATCGATGAAGCTGCCATGGCCGCTGGTCGCGATCCGCGGGCGATCCGTCGCGTGCTGAACGCGGGCTTCATGGACGTCGAGCAGCTCGTCGGTCTGGTCGTCGATGTCGGGATGGACACGATCCTGGTCGGCGACGACCCGGACGAGATGCGCACATTCATGTCCGATGTTGCGCCGAAGGTTCGCGAAGAAGTTGAAGCACGAAGATCTCGTCGCGCTGATTGAAGGCGGCGTCGATAGGAAAGGCGGCCGGTGGGCTGACCTCGGCGCAGGTGAGGGCGCCTTCACACGCGCGCTCGCGAATCTCGTCGGGCCTGAGGCCCGTATCGTTGCCGTGGATCGCGATGCGAGTGCCATGCGTGGCCTTGACAGCCGGTACGAAACTCGCGTCGCCGACTTCACGCGGCCTCTCGACCTGCACGACCTTGACGGCGTCTTGATGGCGAACTCGCTTCATTTCGTTCGCGACAAGGAGCCGGTGCTGGCGTCGGTGCGCAAGATGCTGCGCTCCCCAGGTCGCCTGGTCATCGTCGAGTACGGCGTTGACCGCGGCAACCGGTGGGTGCCGTACCCGTTCAGTTATCCGCGCTGGGAAAAGCTCGCGGCCCAGGCCGGTTTCAGGAACACGAGGCTCTTGAAGACCGTCCCGAGCCGCTGGCTGGGGTTGATGTACTCAGCGGTGAGTGAGACCTAGAAGATCTGGCTCTGCCGCTCCGCCTGCTGCTCGCGCCGGCCCCGATGCCTGCGCATCCAGCGCCGGATCATGACGCTACGTCGGTCGTCGCCGCCGCGCCCGCCACCGCCCGGATTGAAGCGCTTGGTCACGCCGTCGAGCTTGGCGCCCCACGTCACGTACTTCTTGAAGCGCTCCTCTGCCTCCTGGGCGATGCCGACCCGCTCCCCGCGGGTCTCCTCGCGGAAGCGGGCGATCCTTCCGGCGGCCGCGCCCTCATTCTCTTCCGGCGTGGAGCCGAGGTTCAGCTCGGGCAGAGTTCCGATGACCACGACCTGGTCGTCCTCGACAGCGACCTCCACTCCCGTGAACCAGCCGTCCGGGAGTCTTCCGGCGAACCAACCTTTGATCGAACCGAGTTCCTTGTCGTCCATCTTGCCTCCTTTGGCGAATTACATAATTACACTGTAATAGATGGCCTGTCAAGAAAGGTTTCGTAAGCTGACGCAACGATGGGGATGATGCCGCCCGGCTCGCACGGGCCGGTGATCTGGTGGGGTGGCTGGGGAAGGGGCCGGCGCAATCCTGAAAGCGGCCCCGCCAACAGCGGACTTACCGGCGACCCCACGCTCGAGCCGCCTCAGCAGCCCGAAGGCCCAAAGGACCTCCGCGGTCGCTGGGAGAGTCTCAAGCAGTCGGTGGCCGGCACCACCGCGGCGCTGCCGCAGGTGCTGCGTCTGGTCTGGGAGGCGAGCCGTCCGATCACCCTCGCCCTGTTCATCACGACCGCGATCGCCGGCATCATCCCGACCATCTCGGTCGGCATCACCCTGATGCTGACCAACGCGGTCGTCCGGGGCATCGTCATCAACGCCCAGCACCTTCCGGACCAGGTGAAGCTTTCCGAGCTCGGCGTCCCGTGGCTGCCGGGCCTGACGTTCGGCGCCGTGGGCATGATCGTGTTCCTGGCCGCGATCCAGTTCGTGATCTTCGCCGTCAGCGCGTTGCTCAACACGCTCCGGAACATCGCCCAGCAGCTGCTCCAGAACTCGGTCTCGATGCGGATCCAGCTGATGGTCATGGAGAAGGCGGCGTCCCTCGACCTCACCTTCTACGAGGACCCGGCTTCCTACGACCTGCTGCGGCGGGCGCAGAACGATTCGATCAACCGGCCGGTGCTGATGATCGCGACGGCATTCGGCTTGCTCCAGACCATCCTCACGCTGGGCACCATGGTCGCGCTGCTGTTCGGAGTCAGCTGGATCCTGGCCGCCGTCGTCCTCATCTCACCGATCCCGGCGTTCATCGCCGACACGCGATAC
>DATEGB010000074.1:0-8212 GCA_035280365.1 Candidatus Dormiibacterota bacterium
GGAGAGCTCCGGCCGCTCGGCTCGGTCCGTCAGGCCAGCGGCAAGGTCGTCCACGCCTGGGCGGTCGAGGGGGACGTCGACCCGACGCGCATCGCCAGCGTGAGCTTCGAGATGGAGTGGCCGCCCCACTCGGGCCGCAAGGCGACCTTCCCCGAGGTCGACCGGGCGGAGTGGTTCGACCTCGAAACTGCCCGGCGGAAGCTCAACGAGGCGCAGAGAACCTTCGTCGAGCGGCTGGTATAGCTGCGGGCCCGGCGGTGACGGGCGGGGCGCCTCCCACCGGAGAGCGCGCCCGCCCGTCGAATGACTAGCTGACCGCGGCCAGTGCGTTCACCTGGCCGTGGCCGTACCAGGAGTTGTAGCCGGCGCCGCCCACGCAGGCTTGCGGAGCGCCGTTGTTCACCGACGGGAAGAACGAGTACTCGGCGACCACCGCGGCGGTCGGGCAAGGCATGGAGTCGGCGGTGCTGTTGACCCGCGCCTGGACCTGTCCCGGCCTGGTCATGCCGAGGCTCTCGATCAACGCGACAACGCCCGTCACGTGCGGCGACGCCATCGAAGTGCCCTGCAGGTAGCAGTACTTGACCGGCCCCTCGAACACCGGCCGGCGGCAGTTGATCGCCACCGGGTACGCGGGGAACGTCGAGAGGACACGACCGTTCGGCGCGGCGGCGGTGCGCTGGAGAACGCTGTCGCCACCGGGTGCGGTGACCTGCGTCACGCTCACGCCGTAGTTCGAGTAGAACGACTTCTGCTGCAAGTTGCCGTCGGCGGTCACACCTATGACGCCCGGGATCTCGACCGGGATGACCACGCAGTCGTTGTTCACCGGCCGCGGCACCGGTGTCGTGTTGTCGGGGCTCTGCGTGTCCTGCGTCGGGTGCGCGAGGTCGTCGGCGAAGTTGCCCTCGGCCGCGACCACCGTCACGCCCTGCTGCATTGCGAAACGGATTGCTCGAGATTCGGCTCTCCAGATCGCGCGTTGGGTCGGGTCGTTACGGCAGTTGAAGTAGAAGGGGTCGGCGAAGTAGCTGTTGTTGGTCACGTTGAAGTGGTGGTTGCCGGCCCACATGAAGGCGCACACCACCGACTCGGGGAAGAAGAACCCGTCGACGTCGCCGGCCTTGATCGCCGCCAGCCTCACGTTGGGCGCGACTCCCACGATGCCGATCCCGTTGTGCGCCGCCGCGATGGTGCCGGCGGTGTGGGTGCCGTGGCCGTTGTCGTCCTTCCAAGCGCTCGGGCTCTGGTCGGGAGCACCGCTCAAGCAACCCACGCTGTTGCCGAAGTCCACGTTCGCCGCGAGGTCGGGGTGCGTGAAGTCCACGCCCGTGTCGATGTCGCCCGCGATCACGGACTGGCTCCCGCCGGTGATCGCATGCGCCTCGAACGCCTTGATCTGGGTCATGTCCCACTGGCGACCCGACAGGCTGTCTCCCCCTGCCGGGATCGCGGGCGCCGAGGTGTCGACCGCGCCGTTGTCGACCTGGTCGACGTTCAGGCGGGTGGCGAAGTTGGCGGTCGCGACCGCCCCGTCCACGCCCGCTGCGCTCCCAACGTTCGCGACGAAGTCGCTGCGGTCGGAGCGCGCGATCGCGACGCCGATCTGCTGATAGTTGTAGACGAGCTGGCCTCCGGCGCCCTGGATCAACGCTCCTGCGTCCTTCGAAGAGGCGCCGTCCGTGTACGTGACGATGTAGGTCTGGACCGCCCCGGTCGAGGCCGCGTGCACCGGCGCCGCGGGCGCGCTCAGCACCGTGAGCGCGGCGGCCGCGAGCACGGCGCGCGGGCGCAAACGAACTCGGCGAAGACTCACACCCATGCTTTTCCCCCTTGGTCGCAACTGCGGACGGAAGCTCGTCAGAGCTTATCAGCCGCCGGTCGACCGGTAAACCCGGCGGTTCAGACCGCTTCGACTGAGGTATGCATCAGGTCGAGACGGCGTCGGGGGGTGGCCTCTCACTAACATCGGCCTCTGTGGCCATCACCTACGTCCGCAGCGCCGAGCTCCCTCGCGACGCCATCTCGCGCGACTTCGTCGGCGAGCGCTACGGCGGAGTCCGCGCGTGCGTCTTGTTCGTCGACGCGGCGCCTGGGGAGGGGCCGCGCCTGCACCGCCACCCCTACGTCGAGATCCTGATCGTGCTCGAGGGGACGTCGACCTTCGACGACGGCGCCGACAAGCGCGTCGTGAGCGCCGGCGAGATGGCCGTGGTCGAGGCGGGCCAGGCGCACGCTTTCAAGAACACCGGCGACGGCATCCTTCGCCAGATCGACATCCACCTCTCACCGCGGTTCGTGACCGAGTGGCTCGAGTAGACCCGCACGACCCAGGCCCCGAGGAGGGCATGCGCCGCGGCGACGACGCCGCCGAGGCAGCCCGACATCCGATCAAGGTCGGCAAGCACGCGGTGCGTTTCGGCACCGCGAGCTGGACCGACCCGACCATGACCGTGCCGGGCGTGTTCTACCCCGAGGGCGCGAGCACGCCCGAGGAGCGACTCAAGCACTACGCGAGCCAGTTCTCGATGGTCGAGGTCGACGCGACGTACTACGCGCTGCCCTACAAGCGCATGGCCGAGTCCTGGGTCGAAAGGACGCCGAAGGATTTCATCTTCGACATCAAGGCGCACGCGCTGATGACCGGCCAGCCGACGGAGGTCGGCCGCCTGCCGAAGGCGATCAAGGAGGAGCTGCCCTCCGAGCTCAAGGAGAAGAAGCGCATCTACCGCAAGGACATGCCGAAGGAACTGCTGGACGCGGTGTACCAGCAGTTCCGCGACGCGCTGCACCCACTCCTCGACTCGGACAAACTGGGAGCGGTGCTCGTCCAGTTTCCGAAGTGGGTGTTCCCGTCCAACGAGGCTCGCGAGCTGATCCTGGAGACGCGTGAGCGGCTCGGCCTGCCGATCACCGTCGAGTTCCGCCACGGCAGCTGGTTCAACGAGAAGAACGCCGAGCGCACGGTGCGGTTCCTGCAGGACAACAAGATCCCTTACGTGGCGGTCGACGAGCCGCAGGGCTTCAAGAGCTCCGTGCCGCCGGTCGTCGTGGCGACCAATGAAGAGCTGGCGGTGTTTCGCTTCCACGGCCGGAACAAGGAGAACTGGGAGAAGAAGGAGATCTCGCCGTCAGAGCGTTTCCGCTACCTGTATGACGAGGACGAGCTCGCCGACTGGACGCCAAAAATCGCAAGCGTCGCCACGAGCACGAAGCAAACGCACGTGGTCTTCAACAACTGCTACTCGAACTACGGCACGACCAACGCGCGCGAGGCCGCGAAGCTGCTCGCGGAGATGCAGGGCTAGGTCTTCCGGTCCAGGTTTTTCTTCATCCAACGCTCGAGGTCCGCGCCGTCGCGCCAGACTTGCGCCACGCGCTCGCGCGCCTTCGCGGTCGCGATCCATGGCTCGGCGGGCCATCGCTTCCAGTAGAAGAGCCTCTTGTGTCGCAGAAATTCGGCGCGTGGGTGGTCCTGCGAGTACGGCGACGGCACGCGCTTCAGCTCTTGACCCTCGACCTCGTAGCCCTTCTTGCGCAGCGCGGCGACGATCGTCACGAGGTCCTTGCCGGTGCGGTCCGCGGCCACCGCCTCGCGCATGCGCTTCAGCTGCGCGTCATCGACCATGTACCGGCCGCCCGCCGCCACCAGGCCCTCCGCGTCCAGCGCCACGTAGCCTCCGCGCTCGACGTCGGCGTAGATGTTGAGCTTGTAGGGGCTCTTGTCGGCCGAGAAGCGGATGTCTCGGTTCGGCCGGGCCACGCGGCGCGCCGGGCCGAACTCGGGCTCGAGGTCGGCGAGCAGCGCGACGAGCGGCGCCTTGATCTCATATTCGTACTGGCGCCGGTGCGCTTCGAACCATGGCTTGTTGTTGTTCGCGCGCAGGCCGAGAAAGTAGCCGCGAAAGTCGCCTTTCCAGCCGGAGAAGCTTCCGCCCGCCACGGGGGCGAGATTAGCGACTCATGCATATATAAAGGAAGAGTGACGGCACAGAAATATGAACGGCCTGTCGCCAGTACCTCGCCGGGGCGACCAAGACTGGCCGGGCCGGTCACGCCTCCTCGCGGATGACGTCGCCGACCGAGATCGTGCCGCTCGTAAGCAGGTCGGCTCGTATGCCGGCACGGTGGGCCAGCGGCTTGAGGATCGGCTTGCCGACCAGGCCCTGCAGATAGTCGCAGGGCTCGCACAGCCTGACGGCACGCGCTCGGACGTCACCGATCCAGAACTCCTTGCCGACCAGGTCGTTCAGCCTGACGCCGCGGGTGGTGATGTTGCGGCGCGTCTCTCCCGGCGCCAGCCGGATGCCGTGGTCGCGGGCGAGCGCCTCGATGTTCTCCGCCTCGACCAGGGTCAGGTCGCGACCCCGGCTGTCGTCGCCGGGTTGGCGGTGGTTACGATCGCCGGCCAGCCCGCTCCCGGCGACCGCGGACACGGAGCCGACGCCCCGCACGGGTCCGCCGTTTATGTCCGCGATGTGGATCTGCTCCACCGTCCCCGTCTCACTCACGGCCTGAAATGGTGATCGAAATCGGGGAAGTAGCGCTGGATAACCGCGAGGTCGAAGCTGCGCAGGATCGATGTCGGCGCCTCGCGTTCGAGCAGGAACTCGAAGCTGCGCCGCACCAGGTCTTCCACCGGCAGGCCTCCGCCCCACCGCTCCATGTCGGCGGCGGAGACCCGGACGGTGTGCTGTGTCCTGGAGCCTGCGTGCTCGACCGTGACCTCGCATCTCCAGGCGGTCCCATCCCGCACTGCCTTAACGTCGACCATAGCGGCAGCTTAAGGCGGTGAAGGTATCCGCGATTACTTAACAAATTGCGCCCTCCGGCCGACGATAATTCGGCGACCTTGATCACGAGGCCGGCCACGCACAACTTCCCCGCGGCGGTCCTGGTCTACGACTCTTCAGGCATCGTGGTCGAGGCCAACAAGGCTTCCGCCGCCCTGTTTGGCGTCAGCCTCGCCGAGCTGGTCGGAACGGTGGCCGAAGACGCGGAATGGCTGGTCACCGACTCCGCCGACGGGCCGTTGAGCGTCCACCCGGTAGTGGCGGCGATCAAGAGCAGGCAGCCGGTGCGGGGAGCCCTGGCGAGGGTTCGCCGCCCGGACGGCGTCGACCTGTGGCTTCAGGTCGAGGCCGTGCCCGAGCTCTCGGCGGCCGGCGAGCTCTCCCGCGTCGTGGCGATCGTCACCGACGTGACCCACCTCATCGCGCGGAGCCGGATGAGCGGACGCAGCGCGGGCGACCACATCCTCCAGGAGGTGACCGACGTCCTCGCGCAGGTCCGCTTCGACCCGCACGCGATCCTGTCCACCTTGACCAAGACTCTGAGCCACCTCCGGCCGGGCATCTGGGTCGCCGCGGTGATGGGCAAAGACCCGGAGGCGATGCGCGTGATCGCGACCAACGAGGGCGACCCCGACATCGCCGCGTACATCGAAGCCATGCAGCTTTCTGGCGCCGTGACCACCACGCCCATCACCACCCGGGTCATCGAGTCCGGAGCGCCACTGCTCATCCCGAGCGTGTCCATGGAAGCACTTCACAGCCTGCTCAACGACGAGATCCGGCATTACCTCGGGCTCCATCCGACGGGCGCCTGGCCGGGCCAGCTCGGAGTCCTGGTCGTACCGATGCACGCCCGCGGGGCCATCATCGGCACCCTGGGCCTCTTCGAGCGCGCCGGCTCGAATCCACTCTCCGAAAAAGACGTGCTGTGGGTGCAGGCGATCGCGGACCGTGCCGGCCTTGCCGTCGACAACGCCCAGCTGTACGAGGACGCGGTGCAGCGCCTCGATCGCCTCACCGCCCTGCAGGCCGTCAGTCTCGCGGTGAGCGCGAGCCCGGACCTCCGCCTGACCCTCAAGGTGATCCTCGACCACGTCAGCGCCCAGCTCAAGGTCGACGCCGCTGACGTGCTGCTCCTCGACGAGACCGACAACTCGCTCGCTCTCGCCGCCAGCACCGGCTTCCTTGCCACCGCCGTCCCGGACTACCGCGTGCCGGCCGACGAGGGCATCACCGGCCGGGCGATCTCGAGCCGGCGGATTGAGACCGTCACCGCGCTCAGCGCTTTCTCCCAGTTTCGCCGGCGGTCGATGTTCGCGCGCGAGGGCTTCAAGACCTACGGGGCCGTCCCGCTTTTCAGCCGCGGCCGCCTGCTCGGCGCGCTCGAGGTCTTCCACCGCGCCCAGCTGAGCCCCGACCAGGAGTGGCTCGGCTTCCTGGACGCGCTCGGGAGCGTGGCCGCGGTGGCGATCGACAGCGCGACGATGCAGGAGCGGCTGCGCCACGTCCGGACGGCGCCGGAGGTGCGGCGGCGCGCCCCGGCGCCGGAGATGAGCCGGATCGAGACCGACATCCTGCGCATGGCGGCGGAGGGCATGACCAACCGTGAGATCGCGGCCCAGGTCCACCTCAGCCAGAACACGGTGAAGTTCCACGTCCGCAAGATCCTGCAGAAAACCGGCGCCGCCAACCGCACCGAGCTGGCGAGCCACGCCATCAAAGAAGGCTGGCTTTAGCCTTCTGGCCCGAAGAACTACCCGATCGGGTAACGATTTCGTCCTAGAGAGCGTCTCCCGCTAAGCAATCACTACTTAACGTCATCGCCAACGAGGGGCGTGGCTTGATTTACACAGTGGTCAGGGTAGGCGCGCTCGCGGCCCGCGAGGCGACGGTGGACGCCACCGCTCGCCGGCGGTGGCTCACCGCGGCGCTCCTGGTCATGACGGCGGTCCTCACCGTCACGCCCCCCGCGATCGCTCTCCTCGGCCTGACCGGAGTCCTGCCGTGAAGGTCCACGACGGGGCCGCCCTCGGCGCCTATCGTCTGCTAGAGAGGATCGGGCGAGGCGGCATGGCGACCGTCTACCGCGCCTACCACCCGGCGCTGGACCGGTACGTCGCGATCAAGGTGCTGCCCGACTTTTTCGCCGACGACCCACAGTACCGGGACCGCTTCCAGCAGGAGGCGCGGTCGGTCGCGCGGCTCAAGCACCCGAACATCCTCGAGATCTTCGACTTCGGCTACGAGGACGGCCTCGCGTACCTGGTCCTCGAACTGGTCGAGGGCGGCACTCTGGCCGACCGCATCGGCAAGCCGATGCACCTGCGCGAGGTGATCCGCATTCTTGAACTGCTCGCCGGGGCCCTCGACCACGCCCACCAGCACGGCATCCTCCACCGCGACATCAAGCCGTCGAACATATTGATAAGGACGGACGGCACGCCCGTGCTGGCCGACTTCGGCCTGGCCAAGATCGCGGGCTCCCTCCGCAGGCTAACAGGCTCCGGCACGGTGATGGGCACGCCGGAGTACATGTCGCCCGAGCAGGCGGCGGACGAGGACGTCGGGCCGGCGTCGGACCTGTACTCCTTCGCGGTCGTCGCCTACGAGATGCTGACGGGCCGCGTCCCGTTCGACGCTGACACGCCGGCCGCCACCCTTCTCTCCCACGTCACCAAGGAGATGCCTCCGACGCGAGAGCTGCGCGGCGAGCTCTCGGCGCACATCGAGGGCGTGCTCCGGCGGGGCCTGGCCAAGAGCCCGGAGCAACGCTTCGCGACGGGAGCCGAGTTCGTCGCCGCCCTCAAGCCGGCGGCGTGGCCGGACGAAGAAGGACAGCCGGCGCAAGCGACCAGGAGGATCACGTCGAACCGCGCTCCCGTGGTGCTCGTGGTCGACGACGGCGAGGCGAACCGGGAGCTGATCGAGGCCTGCCTGGCCGGCATCGACTGCCAGGTGCGCTGCGCGGCCGACGGTCTTTCGGCGCTCGCGGCGATGCAGACCGAGAAGCCCGACCTCGTCCTTCTCGACGTCCAGATGCCGGGCATCGACGGCTACGAGGTGTGCCGCCGGATCAAGTCGGACCCCACCACGAGGCTCGTGCCTGTGGTGATGATCACCTCGCTCGACCGGACCGAGGACCGCGTCCTGGCCCTCGAGTCGGGCGCGGACGACTACATGACGAAGCCGGTCGACCGCGTCGAGCTCGTCGCACGCGTCCGGTCCGCGCTCCGCCTGAAGAACGTGTACGACTCGCTCGACAGCGCGGAGCAGGTGATCTTCGCCCTGGCGGCGGCGGTCGAGGCGAAGGACCCGTACACCGAAGCGCACACGCAGCGCGTCGCCGAGTCCGCGCGCTCGATCGGCGTCCGCCTCGGACTGGGCGCCAGTGACCTTGACGCGCTGTATCGGGGCGGCCT
>DATEGB010000075.1:0-17659 GCA_035280365.1 Candidatus Dormiibacterota bacterium
GGTTGATGCCCGCGTCGGTCGCGGCCGGCATGGAAGGACAGGCGTTTGCGTTCCGCGCCGTCGCGCGCGGCCTCTGGACCCGCCCCGTCGTCGCGCGCCTCGCCGGGCTCACCGCGCTGGCGCTGCTGATCGACGCCTTCAACTTCAGCCTTCTCTTCTGGGTGCTGGGCGTCACCGTGCCGACGTGGAAGGCGATGGCCGCGTACCCGGCGCTGCTGCTCGCTTTCGCCGTCCCCGCCGGGCCGGGCTACGTCGGCAGCCTCGAGGTCGCCGGCTCGCTGGTCCTGGGCGGCGGGCTCGGGCTTCCGGCTTCGGTCGCGGCGGGCGCCATCGTCCTCTACCACGCCATCACGGCGGGCAACGCGCTGGTGCTCGGCCTGCTCGGGTTCGTGCTGGTCGGCGGCCGGCGCAGGCAGAGGGCCGGCGGTCCTCGCCGGATCGCGGTCTTCCACTGCGGGTTCACCTACTCGGGGGGCGGCGAGCGACTGGTCATCGAAGAGGTGCTGGGCCTGCGCCGGCGGGGCTACGAGGTCGAGTGCTTCGCGCCCACCGTCGACGCGTCGCGGTGCTACCCCGACCTGATCGGCGAGGTGCGCGTCAAGACGTTCCTGCCCCAGCTGCCGCGCTGGTTCCCCTTCCGTGAGGCGGCGCAGATGGCGGCGACCTCGCTGCTGATGCCTCTGTACGCGTGGCGCTTCCGCGGCGTCGACGCGATCGTCGGCTGCAACCAGCCGAGCGCCTGGATCGCGTGGTGGGCCGCGCGCCTGATGGACGTGCCGTACGTCGTCTACCTCAACCAGCCCAACCGGCTCGTCTATCCACGCAACATCGACCGCCAGACCGGCTGGGTGTCGAACCCCGACTATCGTCTGCTCGCGGCGATAGTGCTGCGGGCGACGCGCTTCGTCGCGTGGGCCGACCGGCGCTCGATCCAGGAGGCGGACCGGCTCCTGGTCAACGGCGGCTACATCGGCGAGATCATCCGCAATACGTACCGGCGGGACGCGATCGATTGCCCCGCGGGCTGCCACGTCGCGACCAAGGGCTTTCCGCTGCCGGTCGAAGCCCGGTTCTCCGGGGGCCTGACGATCAACGGCTACCCGATCCGCAGACCGTACGTGTTGCTGACCAACCGGCACTACCCGCAAAAGCGTTTCGACCTGGCCATCCGGGCCATGGGCGAGGTCCGGAAGAAGCACCCGCGGGCGCAGCTCGTCATCCCCGGCCCCGCGACCGCCCACACCGCGACCTTGAAGGCGCTCGTCACCG
Organism: Candidatus Dormiibacterota bacterium; assembly: GCA_035280365.1. GTDB lineage: Bacteria > Chloroflexota > Dormibacteria > Dormibacterales > Dormibacteraceae > 40CM-4-65-16. The sequence goes on from DATEGB010000075.1 coordinate 1,270, forward strand.
AGCTTGGCCTCGACGACGCGGTACTCTTCCTCGGCGCGATCACGGAAGAGGAGTTGCAGACGCTTTACGAAGGCGCCGCGGTCTACGTCTATCCCGCGCCGGAGGAGGACTTCGGCATGGGTGTGATCGAGGCGATGGCCAAGGGCGTGCCGGTCGTGGCGTGGAACCAGGCGGGACCGACGGTGACCGTCGGGCCTGGCACCGGCCACCTCGCCGAGCCGCTCGAGGTCTCCGACTACGCGACCGGCATCACCCGCATGCTCGACGATCGCGGGCAGAACGAGGCCACCGGCGAGCGGGCCTTCGAGTGGGCCCGCCGCTTCGACTGGGAGCGGCACATCGACACCCTGGAGCGCGCTGTGCTCGAAATCGCGCGCACCCATGTGCAAATGGCGGCGGAAGCAGCCTCGGCGTGAGACTCCTGCCGCGGATCCTCGCCGGCGAAGACGACGAAGAGGACCCGGCACCGGAACCCATCGCCCCTCAGGTCGAAGCCGGCCACGCGCATTGGGCGTGGACCGCGGCCGTCGCGGTTGTTGCGGCCGCGCCGAGACTCCTGTACCTGTTCGCCTTCAGCGACCCGGAGAACCCGGGCCTCGGCGCCTACAACGACGTCTGGCATCACTGGCAGATCGCCTATCTGACAAAGGAGGTCGGTCTCGGCGCGCCCGGAGGCCCCCGCCTGTGGGACCTGAAGGGTCTCGAATACTTCTGGGGCATCCTGCATCCGCTGCTTCTCGCCGGCCTGTTTGCGGTCACCGGGTCCGTCGACATCGTGCTGGCGCGCCTGCTCAGCGTCGTCTTCGGGGTCATCGTCGCGATGCTGCTCTTCCGAATCTGTCTTCGACTTTGGGGGCTGCAGCCCGCGCTGGGCGCGGCGCTGATCGCCGCGTTCCTGCCGACGAGCGTGATGAACGATGCGTCGGGCATGACCGAGCCGGTCGGCGTAGCGCTGTGCCTGGCGGGCATCTGGGCCTGGCCGCGACGAGGTGGCTTCTGGGCGGGGCTGGCTTTCGGGCTTGCCACCATGGCTCGCGCCGAAGCCTGGATCTTCAGCCTCGGCATGGTCGTGGCAGCCTTCTTCAAACGCGAAGCCCGGTTGCAGCGCATCCCGCTGGTCGTGGGGTTCGGGGTGGCGATGCTCGCCTACATGAAGATCCTCCAGGACCAAACCGGCATCCCGATCTATCCGCTGTGGTGGAATTTCTTCGCCAACGCCGTCGGCAGGTGGGAGTTCACGCCTATCAGCGCCGGGCAGGCGGCGGTGCGCCCGGTGCTTGGGGTGCTGCTGGTGGTCTCCGCGGCCGGTCTTGCCTGGAGTCTGTGGCGCCGCCCGGCCTCGTACATGCTGCTCACCTTCGGGTTTGGCTACTGGGTCTTCGTCACCGGCACGCTGGGTTTCACGTCGTACCTCGCCAGCTGGGTGTGGTGGATGCCGATCACGCGCGTGTTCGCGTTTCCTTATGTCTTCGCGGGCGTCGTGCTGGCGGCCGCGCTGCTGTGGTGGCTTCCGCTTCGTTACGGGCGCGGCGTTCAACCGGTGGCGTGGGCCGCCGTCATCTCCGCGCTGCTGGTCAGCCAGCTGGCCTGGATTCCGATTGCCCAGGTCTTCGGGCCAACTGAGAAGGAGTACCAGTCGACGATGGCGGCGAGCCGCCAGCTCGCCGGGTGGTACCACCACGCGCCGTACGAGGGGCACGCGATCGCAGTCCCGCCGGACCGGCCGGACGTGACGTACGGCCTCGCCAGGTTCGGCCTCGTCGAGGGCAAGCACCTCGTCAGCGAGATGTACGACCCGTTCGCATACCTGCCTGGTGGCTATTCGTACGCGGCTCACGCGGCCACCGTCGACGTGCTGGTCGAGTGCTGGTTGGCCAGGACCGACGTGCGCATGCTCGCGGTGGCGCAGGGCAATCTCAACTACGCCCCGCTGCTCCAGGGGCATCCGGAGTGGTTTTCTTCGCTCGGCAGGATGGACGACACCGGTTGGGACGTGTACGGGGTCGACGCGCCGCGACCGGACGCTTCGACATGCGCGGAGGCATCGCGATCGGCGACCGGATAGCGCCGGCCTCGTCATTCGACTACGAGTCGAAACGCTGGGGCGCGACCGCGCTGCGGCCGCGTCCCTGGTACATGAACGGCCTCAAGCTCCGTTATCTGCTCGAGGACCTCGTGCCCGTGCGCGGACGCGTGCTCGACGTGGGCTGCGGCGGCGGGTCGGTGGCCAAGGCCGTCAAGCGTGAGCGGCCCGACCTCGAGGTCAACGCCTGCGACGTGAGCCGCTCGGCCCTCGCCGCCGGGAGCGGTTCGCCGGAGGGAGTCGATTTCCGGCTTGCCACCGCCGAACGCCTGCCGTACGCCGACGGCGAGCTCGACTTCGTCTGGATGTTCGACGTGCTCGAGCACGTCGACAACCCCGAGGCCGTGCTGCGCGAGGTGGCGCGGGTGCTCAAGCCGGGCGGCGGCTTTCACATCGTGCTGCCGCTCGAAGGCCAACCGCGCACGCTGTACCGGCTTGTCGGGTGCGGCACGCGCTGGACGGCGAAGGTGCGCCACGGAGGCCACGTCCAGATCTTCTCCGCCGACCGCTTTCGCGCCGTGTCGGCGTCGTGCGAACTGCCGGTGGCGAACACGCGATGGAGCTATCACGGCCTGCTCCAGGTCCTCGACCTTCTCTATTTCTCGTGGCTCGACGTGCGCGGGCCGGTGAGCGGATCGGTCGAGGACATGTCGGCAACGCGTGGCGGCGTCAGCGGCGCCGTCATGCGCGCCGCCGGCCGGACGGTGGCGACCGCCGCGTGGGGAGAGGCGAGGCTGCTGCGCGCCCTTCCCGGCGGCTGCGGCCATTTCACCTGCCGCCGCACCGGCTGATGCGTGGGGCCTCCGCGGCAGTCGGCGCGCTGCGCCTTGCGGTGGCGGCGGCGATCGTCCTCGCCCTGGCCTACGTGCTCAGCTGGCAGATCCTCTTCGCCGGCCCGCGCGGCAACGACACGTTGTTCCACCTGCACCTCGCTCAGTGGGCGGACACGAGCTTCCCCGGTCTTGCGTGGTGGTACCGGTGGGACGACCACGGCATCCCCTATCGCGAGGGATATCCACTGGCCGCCCACTGGTTGACCGCGGCGCTTCGCCGCTTGCTCGACGTGAGCCTTGCCCAGGCGATGCAGATCGTCCAGTTCGCGATCACGCCGCTCGACGCCCTCGGCGTCTACGTGTTCTGCGCGTGGCGACTGAGGAGGCCTCTGGCCGGTGTGCTGGCCGCGGCCGCCTACTTGCTCAGCCCGATCGCCTGGACTTTCATCGTCGATTGGGGCTTCTACTCGAACCAGGCGGGCACCGTGCTGTTCATGCCGGCGCTGATCGCGCTCGACGTGACGTTCGAGGAGTGGTCGGCAGGACGACGAACATGGCGCTACCGCGCGGCGGCGTTTTCGACCATGGCCCTCATCGCGCTCATGGGCCTGATGGCGCCGTTTCTCCTCGGCGGCGCGCTCGCGGCGGTCTTCGCATACGGTCTCGGGGTCGGCTCGGGCGGAGTCCGCAAGGCAGCCCGGTGGGCTTTCGTCCAGGCGCCGCTGATCCTCGCCGGTACCTTCCTGCTCACCGCTTTCTGGTCCCTGCCGCAGCAGGCGTACCTGTCGTTCATCGGCACCCACGTCCCGCCGCGCGCGTTCGACCCAGGCTTGTTCCCGGTCTGGACCCTCGGCCAGGTGTTCAGCCTGCAGCCGATCCGACCTGACATGGTCGCCGACCGGGCGTCGATCTCGCCCGCGGTCGGCATCCCAGCGGCGGTGGGCGCCCTGGCGGCGATCTTCAATCCGCGGGCCAGGGTCTTGCTCGCGCTGGTCCTGTACGGCCTGGTGACCATGACCAGCACGTTGCTCGAGTCCGTTGCGTGGGGAGTGCCTGTGCTCGCCAACCTCGTGCACGCCCGTGCGGGAGTGAACGTCGTGCAGTTCATGGTCCCGCTCCTCGCCGGCCTGGGCCTGGCCGAGGTCCCGCTCGCCCTGGCGATTGGGGTGGTTGGCAGGGCGCGCCTTCACCCCCGGGCACTGAGGGCGACGGCAGCACTCGCCCTCGTCGGTGTGATCGGCCTCGAGGCGGCGGCCATCGGCCAGTTCGCGCACTGGGTCCGTGGCTCCTCGAGCGCGCTCGCATATGGGGATTTCGAGCCGGCGGCGGCGGACCTGGGGCCGCCCGGGGTCGGCTGCCTCCTCAATCGCTGCGGCCCGGCGGAGGATCTCACGGGCAGCCCGTTCAGAAGTCCGCCCCAGCGCGCGGTCGTCGATGCGCACGTCCCCGCGCTGTTGATGGATTTCCACGGGCTGACGGGTGGCTCCCAGGCTTATACGTACAACTTCCAGCTCCCCGCCTCGCCCGAGCTTGACAACTGGGTCCTGGACAGCATGCTCAACCGCCGCGGCACGGCGGTGAAAGCCGAGGTCGCGTCCGCGACCGGGATCGACGCGGTCGTGCTGGCGGCCACCCAGGCCGGCCAGGGCGCCGACTACCGCGAGCTGGGCTGGGAGCAGGTCAGCGCCTCGCCCCTGGCGTTCGTCAACCCTTCACCGTCGCCGCTCGCCGTGGAGTGGCCGGGCGGCGTCGCGGCGCTCGTCATCGGTGCTGACCAGCGCTCCAGGTCGCACCCGTACAACGACCTCTTCGAGCGCGCGACCGCGGGGATGATCCCGACTAGCGAGGCCTGGCTCGTCCGGGGGCGCTCGGAGTACGTCGACGACTACTCGGCCGCCGAGCTGAGAAGCTACCCGATGCTGGTCGTCGTCGGGTATCGCTACCACGACCAGGGGAAGGCGTGGTCGCTGCTCGACTCCTACGTGCGCGGGGGTGGCTCGCTGTACGTCGAGACGGGCTGGCAGTACGTGGACCCGGACTGGAACCTGGGCGCGCCGGCGCCCGACGTGCTCCCGGTTGGCGAACTGCGGTGGAGCGGGCTCGACCCTGCGGCGCAGGTTGTCGTGGACGGCACGCCGGCGCCGTCGTGGGGCGCGATGACCTACGGGAAAGGAGGCTGGGGCGCCTCCAGCGCGCCGGCCTCCAGCCTGCGTTCGGGAGTGGAGGGCATGGTCACGGTCGGAGGCCGGATCGTGGTCGCGAGCAGGCGGCTGGACCGGGGCCGCATCGTCTGGAGCGGAATGAACCTCGTAGCCCATGACGCCGGCGCAGGATCGACGACCGAGGACGCGTACGTGGCTTCGCTGTTCGCGTGGCTGGCTGGCGCGAGCGGGGGGCAGAACGGCGTGTCGATGACGTGGACCTCCGACGACGCGCTGCGCCTGCGGCTCAACCGGACCTCGGCGCCGGCTTGGTTGATGGTGAAGGAGTCGTTTGCGCCGGGCTGGTCGGCGGAGCTCGGCCGCGAGGGGTCGAGCGCCACCACGAGCGTGCCGTTACTCGACGGAGGGCTCGACTTCATCGTCGTCCGGCTGGACGGCGCGCCGGCGGGCGGCACGCTCGACCTGCGTTACGGCCCGACCGCCGGCACCTACGCGGCCTGGGCCGTCAGCGCGGCGTGTCTGCTGCTCATGGCCGTCTGGGTGGTCCGGCCGCGCTGGTTCTCACTCGTGCCCTCCGCCGCCGGGCGGCGTCTGGCATCCTTGCGCCGGATCATGGCGCGCCGCTTCCGGTGGGCGGAGGAAGACGGAGCCTGAGCCCGCTGCCCAACGGACGCGCCGGGCGGCTCCTCTCGTTTCTCGTCAGGCTGCTCCTGGTCCTGGGCGCCGTCGTCGCGCTTCTCCCGTTCTTCGCGCTGGGACGCGGCCTGGTCGAGGCCGTCGAGGATGGGCTCGCGCGGGACGAACCGATCGGGGTTGCCTTTTCCCTTGTCGCCCTGATGCTTGGCGCTCTTTTCTTTCTCTACGCCGTCCGCTATTACCTCGCGACCCTCGTCATGCTGCTTTCGTCGTTGGTCCTTGGCGGTGGCAACGGCAACGGAAACCACCGCAACGGGGGCAACGGGCGGTTCCTTCGGCGCCGCAACGGGAATGGCGCAAACGGCAACGGAAACGGAGGCAAGATCGACCTCGGCTACGAGCCGTTCGTCTCCATCCACATCGCGACCTACAACGAAAGGCGGGTCATCGGCAGGCTGCTGGAAGGGTGCGCAGCGCTCGACTACTCGAACTACGAGGTCATCGTGGTCGACGACTCCAACGACGAGACGGCGGCGATCCTCGAGGCCTGGCAGGTCAGGCCGAGGTTCAAGGTCATCCGCCGCCCCAGCCGAGACGGATTCAAGGGCGGAGCGCTTGCCGTCGCCCTGCGGAACACGGATCCAAGGGCCGAGTTCGTCGTCGTGTGGGACGCAGACGTCGTGCCGTTTGCAGATTCGATCCAGACGTTCCTGCCGCACTTCTTTCAGGCCGGCGGCGGAGGCGTGTTCGAGCCGCGAGCCGACGTGGCCGCCGTCCAGAGCTACCAGTGGCATGTCCTGAATCGCAGCGAGAGCTGGCTCACCGAGGCGGTGCGCGCCGAGTACGCCGGCAGCTACATGGTCGAGCGGCCGTTCCAGGAGTTCGTCGGCTCGTTGAAGATGATCGCCGGCACCGCCTACATGATCCGGGCGGCGATCCTCCGTGAGGTCGGCTGGGGCCGCAGCCTCACCGAGGACTGGGAGCTGACGCTCCGCCTCCATCTGCTCGGGTACAAGGTCGTTTACACGCCGTACGCAGAGTCGCCGGCCGAGTGCGTCGCCACCTTTGGGCGGCTGGCCCGCCAGCGGATGCGCTGGGCGGAGGGACACACGCACAACGTGCGCAAGTGGTGGCGCGAGGTCATGCGCTCACCGCACCTGAGCGCGATCGAGAAGGTCGAGTTCCTCTACTACTCGACCTACTACCTTCAGGCGGCGTTCTTCACGGCCGGCTCGACCGCCTGGCTTCTGGCCGAGATCGCGCTGCGTTCGCACCTGCCGGACTGGACGTCGGCCTTCGGATGGGCGCTTTTGATCTCGAACATGCTGGCGCTGCCGCTGATGAACTTCGCGGGACTGTTGCTCGAAGCTGCGCCTGGCCGGGACTTCGTGGGCGTACTCGGCGCGCTGGTCACCTCCTTCCTCCTCGTCCCGTTTCAGACCTACGCGGCCTTGAAAGGCCTGTTCGAGCGGGACGAAGGGCCGTGGTACAGGACCCCGAAGACCGGACGGGTCACCGATCCCATCCACCGCCTCCGCCGCTTGAAGTGGCTCCGGCGCTGGCTGGGCGGGACGATGGACACTCCGCGCGCACGTGGCGAGTCGCACGCGGCGTCGCGCCTGCCAGGGCCGCGCGTCAACCGCCGCGGATGGCTCGTCGCCGGCGCCATGGCTGGAGTGGTCGGGGCGCTCGTGATGGGCGCTGTCAACGCACCGACCGCCGAGGCGGCCGGGTCGACTCTCTTCCTGCACGGAGCAAGCACCTTCACGATGGACACGACGACGCCGACGGCGGTCCTACCTGCGACGTTTCTCCTCGCGCCGGTCAACGCCACCCGGACGTGGGCGACGACCACCTCGACGACCAACGCGCAAACGATCTTCGCGTCGACGTCGTTCACCTTCCAGTACTGGACCACCGGCGTGGGCGGCACAACGGGTGTGACGTTGACGTTCGCGTTCAGCTCGTCGAGCACGTGCTCCTCACCGACGACGATCGCCCAGCTGGGCACGACGCTTTCGGCCGGTTCGGGCCTCACGACCCCGAGCTTCTCGCCGGCAAGCGACGTCACGGTGCCCGCCGGCTCTTTCTTCTGCTTCACGCTGACCGTCACCGCGCTCGGAGTCGTGAACCTGACGCTCGACTACGACGCGGCGTCGTCGGCGACCAACCTCGCCAGCACGCAGACGATCTTCATCCCGGAGCTCGTGCTGCCGCTGCTCGGTCTGGCGTTGCTGGCCCCGGCCGCGGCGCGGCGGAGGTGGCGATGATGCGACGCACCCCTCACGTCGCCGTGCTCGCCGCGTGCTGCCTCATGTTGCTCGCGCTGCCGTTCGTCACCAGCTACAACGACCTGCTCACGGCGGCGGGCATGCGCATCGGCGTGGCGGGACCCCTGCAGGCGGTGAGCCCGCTGGAGGCCCGGATGGTCGTGGCTTTGCTGCGGCTGATCGGCGCGCATGCCGCCGCCGCGGGCAGCGAGCTCGTCGTGTGGGGCCCGGGCGGTCCGACGAATCTCTTCATCTCCTGGAACTGCATCGGGTGGCAGAGCCTCGTCCTGCTCGGGCTGAGCCTGATCGCCGGGCTGCGCGGCGGGAGTCGCGAAGCCGGCGCCCAGGTCATCGCCATCGGGCTCTTGGGGACCCTGCTCGTCAACGTGCTCCGCGTGACCGCGGTGTGCCTTCTGGCCGCCACCGCCGGTCGCTGGCCGGCGGTCGTGTTCCACGACTACGCGGGAACGCTGCTCACGATCGGCTGGCTGTTCGCCTTCTGGGCCGCCGTCCAGCGCTGGCTGCTAGTCGACCGACTCCGCCCAGGCGATCAGGTCGCGTAGACCCCGGTCGAAGTCGACCTTCGGCTTCCAGCCGAGCTGCTCCCCGGCCTTGGTGACGTCGCTCACGTAGTAGGCCTGGTCGCCCTCGCGCCACCCGGCGAACTTGAACTGCGGCTTCTTGCCCGTCAGCTCGCCGATCTGGTCGATGACCTCGAGCAGGTTGCGCGCGTTCTCGGGGCCGCCGCCCACGTTGTAGATCTCTCCGCGTGTGATCGCGATCTTGTCGATGACGGTCGCGTAGAGCTCGCTCAGGTCGCGCGCGTCGAGCAGGTCGCGGACCTGCGTGCCGTCGCCGTAGATCGTCAGGCCTCTGTCCTGGAGGATCGAGTGCACGAAGTGCGCGACCCAGCCCTGGTCTTCGGTGCCGTACTGGTGCGCGCCGTAGATGCAGCTCTGGCGCAGGACGACGGTGTTCATGTCGAAGACCCGGCCGTAGTCGCGCACGTACTGGTCGGCCGCGCCCTTGCTGCAGCCGTAGGGGCTGTGGAAGTCGAGGGGCTGCGTCTCTCTACAGGCAGAGTTGCTGTGGTCGAGCTTCCCATACACCTTATTCGTCGACGCGAAGACGAAGGGCGCGTCGCGGTTGTGCACGCGGACGGCCTCGAGCATGTTGAGGGTGCCGCGGGCGTTGACGTCGAAGTCGGTGTTGGGGTCGAGCAGGGAGGTCGTGACGGCGACCTGGGCGGCCAGGTGGAGGACCGCGTCCTGGTCGTGGACGTGCTCGGCGAGGGCGGCCGCGTTCCGGACGTCCTCCTTGACGAAGGTTGTGCGGTTCGGGTACCGGGTCAGCACCCACCTGAGGTTGCGCTCGGTGCCCGGGCGGCTGAGGTTGTCGAGCAGGGTGACGTGCCACCCGTCCTTGATCAGGTGGACGGCGGCGTTCACGCCCAGGAAGCCCGCGCCGCCTGTGATCAGCGCCCGCCTCGTCGGCTTCGAGGTCAGCGGCTCCTCTTTCTTGTCCGCGTACCGGGCGTTGGGGTCCATCGCCCCCGCAACTCTATCCGGTGGCGATGCCTCTGAAGAAGGCAATCGCGACGATCCAGGAGGCGCCGGCGAGGACGAGCGCCTCGCGCCGCTTGTCGCTGCCGCGCGCGTAGAGGTACGCGCCGGGCACGAAAATGACGGCGAAGACGCCGTAGACCATGTGGAGGATGCCTTCCCGCGGGTTGCCGCCCGTGGCCAGGGCGGTCGCGCCGAGCAAGCCCTGGAGCGGCGTGAGCGCGGCCATGATCAGGTAGGTCGAGCGGAAGCCGCCGCTCAGCTGTTGGGTGCGGAAGTAGTGGTAGGCGCCCCAGATTCCGAGCAAGACGGCGAAGACGATGAGGACCCGGGCGCCGAAGTTGTGCAGGAAGATGAGCGTGTCCTGCATTCGAGCTCAGGCGGTGAGCCGGCCGATCTCGTGGCGGAAGTAGTCGACGGTGAGCCGCAGCCCCTCCTCGACATGGATCCGCGGCTCCCAGCCGAGCTGCTCCGCGGCCCTTCGGTTGTCGAGGGCGATCCGGTAGACGTCCCCCTTGCGCGGAGGGCCGAAACGCGGCTCCTGCCGGTACTCGGTGAGCAGTGCGAGCTTGCGGAAGAGGTCGTTGATCGTGACCGGGATCCCGGTGCTGACGTGGAACGTGCCGCCGTCGCCACGGTCGAGGGCCGCGATGTTGGAAACGGCCACGTCGCCGACGTGGACCATGTCCCGCGACTGCGTGCCGTCGCCGTCGATGGTGACCGGCTTGCCCTCGATCATGCGGCTCGCGAAGATCGCGACGACACGTCCCTCCTCGGCGAAAAAGTCCTGACGGGGGCCGTAAACGTTGGCATAGCGCAGGGTGGTGAAGGTCAGGCCGAAGGTTCGCTCGAAGGTGCCGAGGTATTGCTCGAACGCGAATTTGCTCGCGCCATACGGCGACAGCGGCCGGATGGGATGGTCCTCGTCCGCGGGCACGACGTCGGGCTCGCCGTAGAGCGCGCCGCCGGTGGAGCTGAAGATGACCTTGCGCACTTCGTTGTCGACGCACGCGCGCAGGACGTTGAGGCCGCCGACGACGTTGACTTGCGCGTCATAGCCCGGGTCGGCGACCGACCTCGGCACCTCGGACTGCGCCGCGTGGTGGTTGACGACCTCGGGCTTGAAGGACGCGATCGCCTTCTGGACCTGGGCGAGGTCGCGCACGTCGACGCGGTGCACGCGGGCGTCGGTGCTCACGTTCTCCTCGCGGCCGGTGCTCATGTTGTCGAGTACGGCGACCTCGTGCCCGGCGGCGATGTAGGCGTCCACGACGTGCGAGCCGATGAAACCCGCGCCGCCGGTGACGAGAATTTTCAACGGTCGTGACTCTACTCGATGTCGAAGTGGTCAAGGAGGTGAGTGCGCCCGTGCGCATCGCCTTCGTGCGCGAGGTCCTCGAGCGCGCGGCCCAAGTCCCTGAGGTTGCCGCCCGACTGCCCGAGGGCGAGGCCACCGTGGCCCTCCGGATCACGGATGACAAGGAGATGGAGCTCCTCAACCGCACGTATGCGGACATGTCCAACGCCACCGACTTGCTGTCCTTCGAGGGCGTCAAGCCTCACGTCGGCGACATCGCCATCTCCTGGCAGGCGGTCGAGCGGCAAGCGGCGAGGTACGGCCACGAACCCCGGACCGAGCTGGCCCTGCTTGTCGTGCACGGCTTTCTCCATCTGCTCGGCTGGGACCACAGGACGGCGCCCGAGCGGCGCGAGATGACGCGCCTGACGGTCGCCGCGCTCGCCCTTTCGCGCATCACGCCCGCGCCGAGACGCCTTTAAGATCGGTGCACGGTCTGCGGCGCTCGCCGCGGGCCTTGTCGTGTCTGCATGCAAGAAACGAACGACCTTCTGATCGTCGGACTGGGCAACCCCGAGGCGGGCTACGCCGACACGCGCCACAACATGGGCTTCGCGTGTGTGCGCGAGCTGGCCCGGCGTCTCGGCGTGCCTGTCGAGCGCAAACGCTGGCAGTCGCTCGTGGGGCGGTCGGAAGCGCGAGCGGTCTGGCTGGTCATGCCGCAGACCTTCATGAACCTGTCCGGCCAGGCGGTGGCGAAGGCGCTCAAGGACACGGGCGTGACGCCGGAGCAGACATGGGTCGTGTACGACGAGCTCGACCTGCCCCTGTGCCGCATGCGCATTCGCCGCGGCGGCTCGGCCGCGGGTCACAACGGCCTGCGCTCGATCATCGACTCGCTGGGCACCGACGAGTTCGTCCGCTTCCGCGTCGGCATCGGCAAGCCCGCGCGGAAAGGGTCGCATGCGGGGCGCCACTACGTGCTCGGTCGCTTCACGAAAGCCGAGGCCGAGCGCCTGCCGGACGTCATCAGCGGCGCGGCCGACGCGCTCGAGATGGCCATCGACGCGGGGGTCGAGCGCGCAATGGACCGCTACAACCGACCGGGCGCGCTGGGCTGCGAGGAGCTTCTATGACCGAGCTATGGCGTGCAGTCGTCGGCTCCGAGCCGCGCCTCGAGCGCTGGGTCGGGCGCGGCTCCTCGGAGCTCGAGGTGGCGCGTCTCCCGCGCTCGGCGTGGGCGATCGTCGCGGGCGCGGTCGCGCGCGCGGCGCTGGAAAGAGGCAAGACGGTGCTCGTGCTCGTTCCCGGGCCGGAGCGGTTCGCCGGCGAGCTGCGACTGTGGCTCGCCGGGCGCCCGCCGACGCAGGTGTTCGCCGAGGTCGCGGTGTCGTTCCTCGACCGCCCGCCCGCCTTCGACGAGGCCGTAAACCGCCGGCTCGAGGCGCTGACGGCGCTGACCACCCCCGCCGGCGAGGCCGTGGTCGTGGTCTCCTCGCGGCGCGCGATCACCCGCCAGACCATATCCCGCAAGGACCTGGTCGACAGCACGGTCCTCCTCCGTCCCGGCAAGGGCCCGGACCCGGTGGCCGTCGCCGGCCGGCTGATCGAGCTCGGCTACACGCGTGAACCCCTGGTCGAGCAGCACGGCCAGTTCTCGCTGCGTGGAGGCATCCTCGACGTGTACGCGTCGGCGGCCGACGCGCCAGTGCGGGCGGAGTGGTCCGGCGACACGGTCGAGACGCTCCGGTTGTTCGACCCGGAGAACCAGCGGTCGGTGATGGCCGTGAACGAGGCGATGATCCGCACAGGCCGGGAGCTGCTGATCGGTCCCTCGCGAGGCGCGGCCGCGGTCGAGCGGATCCACGGCACACTTGCGCTCGACACGCTGCGCGGCGACGTGCTCAGCGAGTGGGAGGATGAGCTCACGCGCCTGGGCGCCGGCGCGGCCTTCGCCGGAGTCGAGTTCTACGCCGCCTACCTCGACCCCTCGCGCCCGTCGCTGCTGGACCATGTGCCGGCGGACGCGGTGGTCCTCGACTTCGAGCCACGCCGCCAACTGACAGACGCGCGGACGCTGCTCGACGAGACGGCCATGCTAGCGGCGGCCGAGGCCGGCGGGGGAGAGCTGCCGCGCGGCTTTGCGCTGCCGGTGGTAGCGCAGTTCGACGCGCTCGGCCGACGTGCGCGTCTGACGGTGACGAGCGGTGAGGGCGAGGCGGACGCGGTCGACCTCGGATGGTTCGAGGGCGAGCCGCTGGTCGGGCAGCCCCGCGCGCTGGCGGGATTGGCGGCGCGCGCCGAAGGCGCTTCGATCGTCTTCGCCACCGAGCAGGACGAGCGCTTGCGCGCGCTGCTCGACGAATCAGGCGTGAAGGCACCGCTGGGGGAGGTCGAGCTGGACCTGGACCTCGAGGTGAAGCCGGCGCTCCAACACGCGTCGCTCGACCTCGGCGCGGGCGCCTCGCAGCCGGCGATCGGCCTGCACGTCGCCACCGACGCGGAGCTGTTCGGCCGCGTCCGGCGCCCGTCGCGCACCGGCCGGCGCACCAAGGCCTCGGACCTGACGAAGGAGTTCACGCTCGACTTCGCGCCGGACGAGCTGGTCGTGCACGTCGACCATGGCATCGCGCGCTTCAAGGGGATGCGCCTCATCGAGTCGGAGGGTGCGCACCGCGAGTACCTGGAGCTCGAATACGCCGAGGGCGACCGGCTCTTCGTCCCGGTCGAGAACCTCGACCGCGTCCAGAAGTACCTGGGCGGGGAGGCGGCGCCAAGCCTGCACCGTCTGGGCACGTCGGACTGGACGCGCGCCCGCGGTCGGGCGCGCAAGGTCGTGCAGGACGTGGCGGAGGAGCTGCTCCAGATCTACTCCCTGCGCGAGGCGCGGCCCGGCATCGCCTTCGCCCCCGACACCGCCTGGCAGGAGGAGTTGGAAGCCTCGTTTCCGTATGAGGAGACGCCGGACCAGGTCGCGGCGCTGTCCGAGATCAAGGCCGACATGGAGTCCGACCGGCCTATGGACCGGCTCCTGTGCGGCGACGTCGGCTTCGGCAAGACCGAGCTCGCCCTGCGCGCCGCCTTCAAGGCGGCGATGAGCGGCAAGCAGGTCGCGGTCCTGGCGCCGACGACCGTCCTCGCCCAGCAGCACTTCCACGTCTTCGGCGAGCGCTTGAAGAACTTTCCGGTCGTGGTCGAGATGCTGTCGCGCTTCGTCGACGACGAGACGCAGGCGCGGACGGTGGAAGGGCTTAAGAGCGGCCACGTCGACATCGTGGTCGGCACGCATCGCCTGCTCCAGCGCGACGTCCGCTTCAAGCGGCTAGGGCTGCTCGTCGTCGACGAAGAGCATCGGTTCGGCGTCATGCAGAAGGAGCGCCTGAAGAAGCTGCGCGCGCAGCTCGACGTCCTGTCGCTGTCGGCTACCCCGATCCCGCGCACGCTGCACATGGCCGTGGGCGGCATCCGCGACATGAGCGTCATCCAGACCCCGCCTGAGGAGCGTCAGCCGATCAAGACCTACGTCACCGCCGACGACGACGAGCTCATCCACGAAGCGCTCAGCCGCGAGCTCGCCCGCGGCGGCCAGGTCTATTTTGTCCACAACCGGGTGCGGTCGATCCTGAAGGCGGCGGAGCGTGTGCGGCGGTTGTTGCCGGAAGCGCGGATCGCCGTCGGCCACGGCCAGATGTCGGAGGACCAGCTGGCCGGCGTGATGGTCGACTTCGAGGCCGGCAAGCACGACGTGCTGGTCTGCACCACGATCATCGAGTCGGGCCTCGACATCCCGAACGTCAATACCATCGTCGTCGAGCGCTCTGACCGTTTCGGCCTCGCCCAGCTCTACCAGCTGCGCGGCCGCGTCGGTCGCTCGGGGCGCCGCGCCTACGCGTACTTCCTGTATGACCCGCGCCGTTCGCTCACCGAGGAGGCGGACAAACGGCTGGACGTCATCTCGGGGCTGCACGAGCTGGGCCAGGGCTTCAAGATCGCGCTCCGCGACCTCGAGATCCGCGGCGCGGGCAACCTGCTCGGCACCGAGCAGCACGGCGCGATCGCCACGGTCGGGTTCGAGATGTACCTGCAGATGCTGCAGAGCGCGGTGAACAAGCTGCGCACCGGCTCCGAAGAGACTGCCGTGGCGGACGTCCTGTCCACGGCCGAGATGAACCTCGACCTGCCGCTCGACCACTTCATCCCACGTTCCTACATCCGCGACGAGAAGCAGCGCCTCGGCGCGTACCGCCAGCTGGCGAACGCCGAGGACGAGGAGGAGCTCGAGTCGATGCTGCGCTCGCTCAAGGACCGCTACGGCACCGCGCCCGCCCAGCTCGACAACCTGGCGTACTCGCTGCGCGTGAAGCTGCGCGGCCAGCGGATGGGCCTGCGCGGCGTGATCGCGGAGGGACACGACATCGTGATCCGAGTCGACCCCGAGCGGGTGCTCGACGTCGAGGAGCTGTCGCGGCGGATGGCGGGACGGATCGCGGTCCGGCCGAACCGGATCCTGATGCGGCGTAAGGGCGAGGGCTGGCAGCAGGATCTTCTGTCCCTGCTGGACGAGATGGCCGCTCTCTACCAGGCCGGCCGCGGCGCCGCGGTAATGTCTCGGCCGTGACCGAGGAGCAGCCGTTCAACGACGGGATCGCGGCCATCTTCGAGGTCGTGCATCGCCTGCGGGCACCGGGCGGCTGTCCGTGGGACCGGGAGCAGACGCACGAGTCCCTGCGGCCGTACCTGCTCGAGGAGACGTACGAGCTGCTCGAGGCGATCGACGCAGGCGACGACGCCAAGATGATGGAGGAGCTCGGCGACCTGCTGCTCCAGGTCGCGATGCATGCCGAGATCGCGGCCGAGGAGGGGCGGTTCGACGCGACGAAGGTCTCGGAGGCGGTCGCTGCCAAGATGGTGAAGCGCCACCCGCACGTCTTCGGCGACGTGTCGGTGGCCAACGCCGACGAGGTCTTGCGCAACTGGGAGCACCAAAAGCTGCACGAGTCACGCAAGGCCGGCAACGACGAGTCGGTCGTTGACCGTGTGCCTGCCACGCTGCCGGCGCTCGCGTGGACCCTCGGTTTGCAGAAACGTGCGGCACGGGTCGGCTTCGATTTCGCATCTCCATCCGCGGCCGCGGAATCTGTGGCGGAAGAGGCACGCGAGCTCGCCGAGACGACCGATCACGACGGGGCGTTCGAGGAGATGGGCGACCTGTTGTTCGCGATCGTCTCGCTAGCGCGCACCCTGAAGATCAACCCGGAAGACGCGCTGCGTGTGGCCGGACAGAGGTTCCGAGAGCGTTTCGCAGCGACCGAAGCAGCGCTGCGGCGCGAGGGCAAGAGCTTCTCGGACCTCAGCTCGGAGGAGATTGTCGCGCGCTGGGAGGAATCTCGCTAGTCAGGCCGCCAAAGAAGCGTCGACGGATCTGCGTCGGCCTGGCCGTTTGATATAGTCGGCTCCCGCGCCAGAGCCTCCCGTCGCAGTAATCAACGCAGCATGAGACAGAGCAGAGCACTGATCCCTCCCGGCACCGTGCGCAGCAGCACGTTTGGCGTGCGCAGGGCGGTCGTCGCGCTCGTCGTGCTCGCCGTGATGGGATGGGCCGGCATC
>DATEGB010000076.1:0-23758 GCA_035280365.1 Candidatus Dormiibacterota bacterium
AGGCCGCCATCAGGTGTGCTCGCACGCCGCCACATCCCGGCTTTGTCTTCGCTTGTCATCGATCTAAGGGTTGCCCCCCAGGCGATCCTGAAGTCACAATGCGGCGACCATGCCGTTGCTGCCGCTCGATGCGCAAAACCGGTATCGCGACAGGTACCGGGCCCTTCGACCCGGGTGGCGGCCGAGCGGCGACGAGCTCGAGACGATGGTCCGTGGCCATGTGACACGGGACAGCCGCGTCCTCGACCTCGGCTGCGGGCGCGGTGGCGTGGCGGAGGTCATCTGGCGCGACGTCCGGCTCGCGGCCGGGATCGATCCCGACTCGAGGTCGCTGGTCGAGCACCGCGCGAACGGTATGCCGGTTGTGCGGGCGATGGGCGAGCGGCTGCCCTTCCTGGACGAGTCATTCGACATGGTGGTGTCTGTGTGGGTGCTCGAGCACCTGGCCGATCCGCTGGAGATGTTCATCGAAGTGCGGCGCGTCCTTCGGGCGGGCGGCCACTTCGTCTTCCTGACGCCTAACCTGCGCAACCCGCTGATGCTGATGAACCGCATCGGGCGGGCGATGCCGGCGCTCCAGCGGCGCCTCGTGCCGCGCGTCTACGGGCGCGACGAGGCGGACACGTTCCCGGTGCGCTACCGCGCCAACACGGAGCGGGATATCCGCTCGCACGCGCTCGGATCAGGCCTGCGGGTGCACGACCTGCGAGTTGTTGCCGATCCGACTTATCTCGCGCTGAACGGCCTGATGTTCAGCGCGTCGGTGATTTCGGAGCGGCTGATGCCGAAGGGGTGGGGTGTGCACCTGCTGGGAGACCTAGTCAGGCCCCAGTAGGTAGCCCATCCGGCGCGGCGTCTTCGACAGCTGGGAGACAAAGAAGCCAGGAGTGCGGCCCTGCTCCTCGGCGGTCTCTTTGGCGATCATCGCCCGCCGGACGACCATCGCCCCCCACGAGCGAAACGGCTCCGGCGGGAACGCACGCGGGCGCGCGTTGACCATCGGCAGTCGCACGGCGTCGGTGTCCGCGCCGGTGATCAGGTCGGCGAGGACCTCACCGGCGATGCGCGCCGGCGCGACGCCGTTGCCGGTGTAGCCTGCGGCGTAGTACACATTCGCGTCGCCTGCGCGACCGAACGCCGGCAGATGGGTTGGCGACACGTCGATCGGCCCGCCCCATGCGTCCTCGATCGGGACGCCGGCGAACGACGGGAACATCAGCCGGAAACCTTCCGCGGTTTCGGCCACCGCCCGCGCGTCGTGGGTGAACATGTCGTCCACGGTGCGCCTGGCGCGGCCTCCGC
The DNA here is from genome assembly GCA_035280365.1 of Candidatus Dormiibacterota bacterium. GTDB lineage: Bacteria > Chloroflexota > Dormibacteria > Dormibacterales > Dormibacteraceae > 40CM-4-65-16. Next base: position 1,303 of record DATEGB010000076.1, read on the forward strand.
CTCCGCCGAAGGCGATCCGTCCGTCGGGGGTGGTCCGGAAATAGCGCAGCGAGGTCCGGAAGTCGCTGATCAGCTCGCCGCCGGTCCAGCCGATCGCGCGCAGGCGGTCGGGCGCCGGCGCGGTCATGACGATGTAGCTGCTCCACGCGACGAGGCGGCTGTTGAGCTGCGGCCAGCCCACGCCCCAGGCGTTCACGGCCAGCACCGCATGCCGGGCGCGAACGGCCCCGTTGGGCGTCATGGCCGTCGTCCCGACCACGCGCGACACCGCGGTGCCCTCGTGGATCTTCACGCCGCGCTCCAGCACGACCCGCCGCAGGCCGCGGGCCAGGCGCGCCGGCTGCACGCTCGCGCCGTCCCGCATGTAGGCACCGCCGCGAAACGCCGGCGAGGCGCAGCGCGACTTCACTTCTTCCGCGGTCAGCTCACGGAGCTCGTCCGCCGCCCCTACCTCGCGGGCGAGCGCGACCATGTCCTCGCACAGCTTTTCGTGCGCGGTCGCGGTGATGGCGTACATGTATCCGCCCGAGCGGTACCAGGCGTCGATCTGGTTGCGCTCGCAGAACTCACCGATGCCGTTGATGCTCGCGGTGATCGCGCGGCACGCGCGCACCGCGGCCTCGGGGCCGTAAAGCGTCACCAGCCCGTGCAGCTCGTCCCACCATCCGCTCGCGAACCCGCCGTTGCGGCCGCTCGGCCCGCCGCCGCAGATGTCCTGCTCGAGGACGACGACGCCGAGGTGCGGGTCGCGCTCGGTGAGGAAGTAGGCCGTCCACAGGCCGGTGAAGCCGCCGCCGACGATGACCACGTCGGCGTTCACGTCGCCGGCGAGCGGCGGGCAGGGCTGCCCCGCGTCGTGCGCCAGCGCCTCGCGCAGCCACCAGCTGCGCTGCGCTCCGGGTGTGAGCGCCGCTCCTGTCAGGTCGAGATCGTGCGGCAACCTATTCTTCGGCGATGAGGTTAGACGCTTACACGATCGTGTTTCTGCGCCGTCCCGTGGACGCACCGGAGCTCGACGAGGAGAGGCTGGAGGAGCTGCAGCGCGGTCACCTCGCCTTCAACGCCAGGATGCGCGAGGCGGGCCATGCGCTCGCGAATGGACCGTTCGACGGTCAGCCCGACGTCTCCTGGCGAGGCATGACGATCTTCCGCACCTCGATCGAGGAGACGCACCGGCTGATGGCCGGCGACCCCTCGGTCCAGGCGGGGCGGCTGGGCTTCGACGTATTCACGTGGCTGATGCCTAAGGGGGCTCTGGGCGACCGTCCGGCGGCCACAATTGACGCATGAGTTTGAGTATCGGCCTCCTGCTGGTCATCCTCGCCCTTATCGCGTTCATCCTCGCGGCGATCGGTTGGAGCTGGAAGAAGGTCGATCTGATCGCGATCGGCCTGGCGCTGTGGTCTCTTTCAATCCTCATACCGCGGTTGTCTCACCTGAGCCTTGGAACCCTGATCCTGCTGCTGGCGTTCCTCGCGTTCGTCGGCGCCGCCGTCGGGTGGCGATACCGGAAGCTAAACCTGATCGCCATCGGCCTCGGGCTCTGGGTCCTGACCTTCCTGGTGGGCTAACTAACTCTTGGCGGCCGCCGGAACCCTGGTCGCCCCGCCGCCCGTAAGCCTGGCGGCGATCACGACCGGGATGATCGTGACCAGGATCACGAACGACACGACGACGTTGACCTCGGGCAGCCGCTGACCCAGCCGGATCGCGCCGAAGATCCACAGCGGCAGCGTGTTCTGCGCGCCCGCGGTGAACGTGGTCACGATGACCTCGTCGAAGGACAGCGCGAAGGCGAGCATAGCGCCGGCCACGACCGCGGTCGAGATCAGGGGCAGCGTGATGTCGCGGAAAACCTGGAGACCGCTGGCGCCGAGGTCCATCGCCGCCTCGATGAGCGAGCCCTGCGTGCGCCGCAAGCGCGCGAGCACATTGTTGTAGACGACGACGATGCAGAACGTCGTGTGGCCGACGACGATCGTGAACGTCGACAGTGAGACGCCGCCAAAGCTGAACGCCGCGTTCAGGGCGATGCCTGTGACGATGCCGGGAAGCGCGAGCGGCAGGACGAACAAGAGGCTGACGACCTCCTTGCCGAACCACGTCATGCGGTGGATGGCGAAAGCGGCGAACGAGCCCAGGACCAGGGCGAGCGCCGTCGCGGCGAGGCCCACCTGCAGCGACAGACCGAGCGCGCGGCGGACGTCGGGGTCCTCCCAGGTCGACGTGAACCACTTGAGGGTAAAGCCGGGAATCGGCCAGCTCTGGATGTTGGACGTGTTGAAGGCGTAGACGAAGATCAGCACGATCGGGGTGAAGAGAAAGACGAGGATCACGGCCACCCACAGGCGCAGGAAGATCCGCGTCCCGAGACCTTCCATCGCTACAGCGCTTCGAACGCGCCCAGCCGCTGGGCGATGAACAGGTAGATCGCCATGATCGCGACCGGGATCATCGCCATCGCGGCCGCGAACGGGATGTTGTTCGCGATGCCGACGTTGCTGTAGACGACGGTGCCGATCAGGCTCGAGTCAGCGCCACCGACCAGGATCGGCGTGATGTAGTCGCCGAGCGTAAGGGCGAACGTGAAGATCGACCCGGCGACCACGCCCGGCAATGCGAGCGGGAGCACGACGTCACGGATCGTCCGCCACCTGCGCGCCCCGAGGTCAGCCGCGGCCTCGACCAGCGACTCGGGCACGCGCTCGAGGGCGGCGTAGGTCGGGATGATCATGAACGGCAGCCAGATGTAGGAGAAGACGATCCACATCGCGGTGTTCGTGTAGCCGATGTTCGCGGGCGGCAGGCCGATCGACTGCAGGCTCCAGTTGAGGATGCCGCTGTGGTTGAAGATCAGGATCCAGGCGTAGACGCGTGCCAGATAGCTGGCCCACAGGGGCAGCAACACTGCGGCGAAGAGGAGCGTCTGCACGCGCCGGGAGGCCACTCGGGCCATGAAGTACGCGAACGGGAAGGCGAGGATGGCGTCCGTCACGGTGACGGCGGCGGCCATCAGCACGGTGCGGCTCATGATCGTGCGATAGGTCACCGAGCTGAACATGATCTGGAAGTTGTCGGTGTTCCAGACCTGGACGATCTGCGTGGTGAACGGGTTGGTCGTCCAGAAGGCCGTGATCAGCAGCAGGACCAGAGACGCGAGGTACACGGCGACGAACCAGAAAAGGGGCGGCGACAGCAGGAGCAGAGGGCGCAGCCAGGGATAACGCCAAAAGAACGCCGAAAAGGGAACGGCCCCGCCCCCTTTGGGGCGAGGCCGTCGAGCGGTGGCTACGGCCACCGCACTACCCCTTGATGGTCGTCCAGGCGGAGACCCACTGGTCATACGGGATGCAGTTCAGGCTGCCGTCGTCGCAGGTCGCGATCGGGGTCTTCCAGAACTTGATCTGGGAGAAGTACTGGGAGGACGCGTCGGCGTGGTACTGGGCGCACGAGCCGGGCTGGAGGGCCTCCATCTGAGCGCAGGCCTGAGTGTTCACCGGCGTCTCGCCATAGAACAGCGCCTGCTGGGCCTGGATCTTGGCGGTGCTGACGTACTGGGTCCAGAGGTACGCGCAGTTGGCGTGCGGCGCTTTGGTGGCGAGCATCCAGGTGTCGCCCCATCCCGTCGCGCCCTCGCTCGGGATGGTCTCCTGGACCGGAGCGCCGGCGGCTTTAAGCTGTCCCACCTGGTAGGGCCAGGCGGCGCCGATGAACGCGTCGCCGTTCTGGAACATCGAGATCTCGTCCGAGCCTAGTCCCCAGTACTTCTTGATCAGCTGCCGCTGCGAAGTCATCAGGGCCACAGTCGCGTCGAACTGCGCCTTGGTCAGCTCGTACGGGTCCTTGATGCCGAGCTTGGGGTTCGACTTGCTCAGGTAGAGGGCGCCGTCGGCAATCGTGATCGGGTAGTCGTACGCCGTGACCAGGCCCTTGTTTGCGGGGTCGTAGACCGCGGCCCAGCTGGTCGGCGGGTTGGCAAACTTCTTCGTGTTGTAGAGGAGGACGTTAGGTCCCCACTGCAGCGAGATGCCGTAGTGGATTCCGTTGACCGTGTTGTAGGGCGGGTTCTTGAAGTAGGGGTCGAAGTTGGGCCAGTCCGCGATCAGCTTCTCGTTCATCGGCCGCACGTCGCCGCCGTAGATCAGCCGCAGGTCGGCGTCGCCGGACGCCGAGACCATGTCCCATTGCCCCCCGCCGCCGTCCTTCATCAGGCTCACCATCTCGTCGGACGAGCCCGCGTACTTCGCGCTGACGACGCAGCCCGTCTGCTGGGTGAACGGCTTGACCCACGAGTCGTCTGTGTAGCCCTCCCACGCGATCAAGTTGAGCTGGCCTTCGCCGGTGCCGACCTTGTCGAGCGGCTTCATCCCCGCGGTCGGCGGCTGGGCCAGCGTGTTGCCGGTGTTGTTGCTTGACGAGCCACATGCAGTCAGCAGCAGCCCGACGACTGCCGCCAGTGCTCCGAGCTTCATGCCTTCCTACCTCCATTGTCGAGCACGAATGTGTGGTCTGGTGTCCACGCCAGCCTCACGGGCCGGCCTTCGAATCTCCGGGCGTCGCCCGTGGCGTCCATATTCTGACGCACCGCCACAAGCTGCTCCCCGCCGTCGAGGTGGACGACGTAGCGGGTCGTCATACCCACGTAGATGACCTCCTCGACCCTCCCGTTCTCAACAGTCATGCCTGCGGGTGCGGTCTCGCCTTCGGCCAGCATTCGGATCTTCTCCGGCCTGACCACGAAGCGGACGCCATCGCGCAGGAGGACGTTGGAGATCCCGATGAAGCCGGCGACGAACTCGGTCGCGGGCCGCTCGTAGACGTCGATCGGGGTTCCGATCTGCTCGATCTGCCCGTTCGCCATCACCGCGAGCCGGTCGCTCATCGTGAGCGCCTCCTCCTGGTCGTGGGTGACGTAGACGAACGTGATGCCCACCTCCTTCTGGATCTGCTTGAGCTCGATCTGCATCTCCTGGCGCAGTTTCAGGTCGAGGGCGCCCAGGGGCTCGTCGAGCAGCAGCACCTCGGGCTCGTTGACGACCGCGCGCGCGAGCGCCACGCGCTGGCGCTGGCCGCCTGACAGCTGGTTCGGCCGGCGGTGGCCGAGGCCGCTGAGGCGGACCATGGCGAGCGCCCGTTCGACGCGCCTCTCGCGCGCCTGCCGCGACACGCCCTTGACCTTCAGCCCGTAGGCGATGTTGTCGGCCACCGACATGTGCGGGAAGAGGGCGTAGTCCTGGAACACGGTGTTGGTGTCGCGGAGATGGGGCGGCACCGTGGTGACGTCGCGGCCACCGAGCTCGATCCGCCCGTCGTCGGGCCGTTCGAAGCCTGCGATCAGCCGCAGGAGCGTCGTCTTGCCCGAGCCCGAGGGGCCGAGCAGGGTGAAGAACTCCCCCTCGTCGACGACCAGGTCGACGCCGGCCACGGCGAGGACGCTGCCGTAGCTCTTGCGGACGGCGTGGAGCTTGAGTGCCGGCTTCTTCGGAGGCTCAGTCAAGCGAGGCCATGACGTGCTTGATCTGCGTGTATTCCTCGAGCGAGTAGATCGACATGTCCTTGCCGTAGCCGCTCTGCTTGTAGCCGCCGTGCGGCATCTCGTTGACGAGCGGGATGTGGGTGTTGATCCACACGGTGCCGAACTGCAGCTTGCGGGCCATCCGCAGGGCGCGCCCGACGTCGCGGGTCCAGACCGAGGCGGCGAGGCCGTAGTTGACTCCGTTCGCCCACTCGAGCGCCTGCTCCTCGTCGCTGAAGCGCTGCACGGTGACGACCGGCCCGAACACCTCCTTCTTGACGATCTCGGCGTCGGGGCCCTTGGGCACTACCACCGTCGGCTCGTACCAGGAGCCGGGCTTCTTGATCCGCGCCCCGCCCGTCAGCACCTCGGCGCCCTCCTTCCGGGCGCGGTCGACGAAGCCGGACACGCGGGTCAGCTGCTCCTCGGAGACGAGCGGGCCCATCTCGGTGTCGTCGGCCAGCGGGTCGCCGACCTTCAGGCCCTTGATCGCGGGCACCAGGTCGGCCAGCAGCCTCTGCTCGATTTGCGGCCCGGCGATGACGCGCGTCGCCGCCGTGCAGTCCTGGCCGGCGTTGAAGTAGCCGCCGATCTTGATCCACTCGACGACCTTGTCGAGGTCGGCGTCGTCGAAGACGATGACGGGCGCCTTGCCGCCCAGCTCGAGGTGGACGCGCTTCAGCGTCTGGGAGGCGGCTTTCGCGACTTCCTTGCCGGTGGCCACGTCGCCGGTGAGGGAGACCATCCCGACGCCCGGGTGGCGGACCAGGCCCGCACCGACCGGCTCGCCGTCGCCGGTGATGACGTTGAGCACGCCCTTGGGAAAGATCTCCGCGGCGAGCTCGGCGAGCTTGAGCGCCGTCAGCGGCGTCCACTCGCTCGGCTTCAGGACGACGCTGTTGCCCGCGGCCAGCGCCGGGCCTAGCTTCCAGGCGGCCATCATCAGCGGGTAGTTCCACGGCGCGATCGAGCCGACGACGCCGATGGGCTCGCGGCGCAGCATGCTCGTGAAGCCCTGCATGTACTCGCCCGTCGCGCGTCCTTCTAATATGCGCGCGGCGCCGGCGAAGAAACGGAATGTGTCGACGATGGGTGGGATCTCCTCCGATTTGGTCGCGACCAACGGCTTGCCGACGTTCTCCGACTCGATCTGCGCGAGCTCGTCGCCGTTGGCCTCGATCGCGTCGGCCAGCTTGAGCAGCGCCTCGCTGCGCATGCGCGGCGTGCTGTCCGACCAGCCCTCGTCGAACGCCTTGCGCGCGGCGGCGACGGCCTTGTCGACGTCTTCCGCCGTGCCCTTCGGCACGTGCGCGATGACCTTGCCGGTGGCGGGGTTGATGACCTCCTGCGCCTCGTCACCCTCGCCCGGGGTCCACTCGCCGCCGATGAACATCTCGTGCTCGCGAAGAGTCGTGCTCATGTCGCCCCTCCCCAGGTGTCTAGGCGCCCAGCGCGGCGCCGAGAATGTCCAGTCCTTCTTCCAGCTGCTCGTCCGGGATGGTGAGCGGCATCAGCGTGCGGATCACGTTGTGGTGGACGCCGCAGCGCAGCAGGATCAAGCCCTGCTCCCGCGCGACGGCGAGGACCTTGGCGGTCTCCTTGTCCGCGGGCTCCTTCGTCTTGCGGTCGCGGACGAACTCCATGCCCATCATCGCGCCCAGTCCGCGCACCTCCCCGATCATCTCGTTGTTGGCCGCCCATGTGCGCATGCGCTCCTCCACGATCGAGCCGATGCGCGCCGCCCGCTGGGGCAGCTTCTCGTCCCGCATCACGTCCATGACCGCGAGGGCGGCCGCGCACGCGACGGGGTTGCCGCCGTAAGTGCCCCCGAGGCCGCCCGGGTCGGGCGCGTCCATCACCTCGGCGCGGCCGACGACGCCGCTGAGCGGGAACCCGGCGGCCAGGCTCTTGGCCACGGTCATCAGGTCAGGCTCCACGCCCGAGTGCTCGACGCCGAAGAACTTGCCGGTGCGGCCGAAGCCGGTCTGGATCTCGTCGGCGATGAGCAGGATGCCGTGGCGGTCGCACAGGGCGCGGAGCTGCTTCATGAACTCGAGCGGCGCGGGCACGAATCCACCTTCGCCCAGCTCCGGCTCGATGACGATCGCCGCGACGCGCTTCGGCGAGACCTCCGACTCGAGCAGGTTTTCGAGGTCGGCCATCGCCGCCTCGGCGGTCCAGCCGCGGTACGAGTAGGGGAACGGGGTCTGGTAGACCTCGGCCGCGTACGGCCCGAAGTTCTGCTTATACGGCTGGACGCTTCCGGTAAGGCTGAGCGCGAGGAGGGTGCGGCCGTGGAACGCGCCGCGGAAGCTGATGATCGCCTCCCGCCCGGTCGCCGCGCGGGCGATCTTGACCGCGTTCTCGATCGCCTCGGCGCCGGTGGAGAAGAAGATCGCCTTCGTTTCGCCATTGATCGGCGTGACCTCGCACAGACGCTCGGCCAGGCGCAGGTAGGACTCGTACTGCACGACCTGGAAGGACGTGTGCGTCGTGTGCCTCAGTTGGTCTTCGACCGCCGCCATGACGTGGGGGTGCGCGTGGCCGACGTTCATCACGCCGATTCCGCCGGCGAAGTCGATGTAACGCCTGCCGCTCGTGTCCCAGAGCTCGCTGCCCTTGGCGCGGGCGGCGGCGATGGGATGGGCGCTGGTGATGCCGCGCGGGACGTACTTCGCGCGGAGCTCCGCGAGCTCGGTCTCGGTTGTGCGCGTCGCGCTCACGCGGCCATCTTAGGGGCTACGATCCGGGGCTTGTGGAGGGCGTTTCCGCCGCCGTGGAACGGCTCTGGCCGGGGCGTTCGGCCGCGGTCGAAGAGCTCGGCGGCGGCATCACGAACCGCAACTACAAGGTCACGGTCGGCGACGACGTCTTCGTGTTGCGCATGGGCGGGGCCAAGACCTCGCTGCTGGGCATCGACCGCGCGGTCGAGTTCGCGGCAGGCCGGCGGGCTTTCGAAGTCGGGGTAGGGCCCGAGGTCGTCCAGTTCGTGCCCGAGGAGGGATGGCTGGTCGCGAGGTTCATCGCCGGGCGCCCGATCCCGGTGGAGGAGATGCGCGACCCAGCGACGCTGGGCCGGGTCGTCGGAGCCTTGCGCCGCTTCCACTCTGCTGACGGAATCCCAGGGCGCTTCGACGCCTGGGCGGTGGTCGACTCCTACCGTGCGCTGGCGCTCGAGCACGGCGTGAAGATCCCGTCCGAGTTCGATTCGGCGCGCGAGGTCGCGGAGCGGATCCGGACCCGGCTTGGGCCGCGGGAGCTGGTCCCGTGCCACAACGATCTCCTGAACGCGAACTTCCTCGACGACGGCGAGGTGCGCATCGTCGACTGGGAGTACGCGGGTATGGGCGACCGGTTCTTCGACCTGGCGAACTTCTCGGTCAACCATGAATTCTCTGAGGACGACGACCGAGCGTTGCTCGAGGCCTACTTCGGTGCGACGCGCGACGAGGACCTGGCGGCGGTGCGGCTGATGCGGTTCATGTCCGACTTCCGCGAGGCGATGTGGGGCGTGCTGCAGTCGGGCATCTCCGACCTGGACTTCGATTTCCGCGACTACGCGACGCGGCACTTCGTGCGCCTGGAAGCGACCGCGGCATCGATCGGGCCGGCCTATGGATTGGATCAAAAGAATTGATCCCTCCTATCGCCCGAACAGGACTACTTTGTCGTTATTACAGTGACGATGGAAGGCGAGGCGATCCTTTACGGGTCGACCGACTGCGACGATTCGAAGGCGATGGCCGAGATGCTGCGCAAGATGGGCGTGCCGTTCACATGGCGGCCAGTGAACAACGACGCCGTGGCGATGAGGGAGTGGGAGCAGCTGGACGGCGAGCGCGTGCCAATGCTCAAGATGGGCAACCACACGATCGTCCGCGGCCTCGACCGGATCAGGGTCCAGCAGCTATTCGGCTGGGTCGGCTGCTAGCCCGATAGCGCCGATCGCCGGCGAACGCACCATTCCGGTCGCGTTCAAAGCGCCAATCGCCGGCGAACGCGGAGAGTTAGCCGCGGACGCGGGCGCCGGTTGGGTCGTAGAGCGGCTCCTTTGCAACCTTGCCGGTGACCCAGCGGCCGAAGATGTCGACCTCGATCGCGGTTCCTACCTCGCATTTCGCCGGGATGTACGCGTAGGCGATCGACTTCTCGACCGTGTAGCCGAAGCCGCCGCTCGTCACACGCCCGACGACCTCGCCGCCGATGCGCACGGGCTCTGAGCCCAGGGCCACCGAGCGAGGCTCGTCCAGGACCAGGCACGCCAACTTCGTCGCGGCCGGCGACTCGCGCTTCTTCACCAGCGCGCCTCGGCCGACGAACTCGCCCTTGTCGAGCTTGACGCAAAACCCGAGCCCCGCCTGGTACGGGTCGACGTCCGGCGTGATGTCCGCGCCCCACACGCGATAGCCCTTCTCCAGGCGTAGCGAGTCGACCGCCTTGTAGCCGCCGGGCGTCAGGCCTCGCTCGCGGCCCGCGTCGCGGATCGTGTCCCACAGGCGCAGCCCGAACTCGCTCGGGCAGTACAGCTCCCAACCGAGCTCGCCAACGTACGTGACCCGCAGCGCGAGGCACGGCACCGAGCCGACGGCGATGTCGCGTGCGGTCATGAAGGGAAACGCGGTGTTGCCCAGGTCGGCCGAAGTCGTCCTGGAAAGGATCGCGCGCGCATCGGGGCCCCACAGGCCGATGCACGCGTAGGCGGAGGTCACGTCCTCGACCTCGACCGAGCCGTCCTCCGGCGCGTGGTCCCGGATCCACGAGAAGTCGTGCATGCCGAACGCGGTGCCGGTGATGACGCGAAAACGGTCTTCGCCAAGGCGCGTAATGGTGAAGTCGCACTCGATGCCCCCGTCCTCGTTGAGCATCTGGGTGTAGGTCAGCGAGCCGATGGCGCGCCCGACGTGATTGTCGGTGAGTCGTTCCAGGAAGCCGGCCGCGCCGCGGCCGCTGACCTCGATCTTGGCGAACGACGTGAAGTCGAAGATCGCCGCCGACTCGCGGCACGCGCGGTGCTCGACGCCGATGGCCGGCGACCACAGACGTCCCGCCCAGCCGTGCGGGCGCAGGGACTGGTCGCCTAGCGTGCCGTTCGGCTCAAACCAGTTCACGCGCTCCCACCCCGACTTCTCACCGAACGCGGCGCCGAGGTCGTTCAGCCGTGAGTAGAGCGGCGACACGCGGAGCGGCCGGCCGGCGCTGCGCTCGTGGCCCGGGTACTTGACGTCGTAGTAGGTCGAGTACACCTCGTAGGTGCGCGCGAGCGTGTACTCGCGGCTCGCGTAGGCGCGGCCGAAGCGCCGCGAGTCCATCTCCCACACGTCCAGGCTGGGCTTTCCGTAGACGATCCATTCGGCGACCAGCCGGCCCATGCCTCCCGCGCCCGCCAGGCCGTGGGCGCAGAAACCGGCCGCGACCCAGAAACCGCGCACCTCGCTCGGGCCGAGGATGAACTCGTTGTCGGGCGTAAACGCCTCGGGGCCGTTCACCAGGCGCACCACCTCCGCGTCCTTGAGCGTGGGTGTGCGCACGATGGCGTTGCTCATCAGCGGCTCGAAGCGGTCCCAATCGGGCTCGAGCAGCCGGCCGTTGAAGTCGGCGGGGATTCGGTCCAGCCCCCACGGCTGCGGGTTGCGCTCGTAGCCGCCCATCACCAGGCCGCCGGACTCCGGGCGGTAGTAGACGAGGAGCGAGGGGTCGCGCATCGTGGGCATGTCCAGCGGCAACCCCGACGGGCGCGTGATCAGGTACTCGTGCGCGAACGGGACAAGGGGCACGTTCACGCCCGCCATGCGCCCGATCTCGGGCGCGAACATTCCGCCGGCGTTGACGACGAGCTCGGTCTCGACGTCGCCCCTGTCGGTCAGGACTTTGCGCACCCGACCGTCCCTCACGTCGATGCCCGTGACGCGCGTCTCTTCGCATATCTCCGCGCCGCGCCGCCGCGCCCCCTCGACGAGCGCGAAGGTCAGCTGGCTCGGGTCGATGTAGCCGTCGGTGGGCAGGAACGCCGCGCCGAGGACGCCGTCGGTCGTCATCGGCGGAAACATGCGCCCCGCGTCGTCCGCGGAGACGAGCTCGAGCGGCAGCCCAAATGTCTTCGACCACGCGGCCTGGCGGGTCAGCTCTTCCATGCGCTCCTGGCTGGACGCGAGGCGCAGCGAGCCGACCTCGTGCCAGCCCGTCTCGCGGCCGACCTCTTCCTTGAGCGACCGGTAGAGGTCGACCGAGTTCATCATCATCCGGGTCAGGCTGAGCGAGCCGCGGAGCTGGCCGACGAGACCGGCCGAGTGAAATGTCGAACCGCTCGTGACGCGCGCGCGCTCGACCAGGACCACGTCGGTCCAGCCGAGGCGCGCGAGCCAGTAGAGGATGGACGCGCCGCCGACACCTCCGCCGATGACGACGGCGCGCGCGTGATTCTTCAAACGGTCGCTAGGCAGGTGCCTCCGCGGGGGCGATCGCAGCCGCCGCGGGCATGCGCCGCTGCGCGACCGCCCAATAGATCGCGCCGACGACCAGGATGATGCCGACGGTCGCTTCGAAGATCGGGATGTTGCCGATCGTGCCTGAAAGGTTGAGGTTGGGCAGGGCGCTCAGCGGCGGGTTGCTCGACGCGCGTGGCCACAGGAAGTTGACCAGCATCGACACGCCCCACACCAGGCCCAGGATGTTGACCCATGGACCCCACTGGCCAAGCTTGAACGGCGCCGCTTCCTTCGGCCATCCCTTGGTGCGTGCGATCAGGATGGCGATGTTGCCCAGGATGTACGAGAGGTAGATCATCCCCGTCGCGGCGATCGCGATCAGGCCCGCGCCCGCGTAGTAGAAGAGAGGGATCGCTGCGAAGCCGCCGATCACCAGGCACGTCCCGACAGGCGTGTGCAGGCCTGGGTGGACTTTGTTCCAGACGCGGCCCAGCGGAAGCTTGCCGTCACGCGCCATGCCGAACGCCAACCGGATGGTCGAGGTCTGGATGGCGAGGCAGCACACGTAGATGGCGGCGAAAACCACGAAGAGGTAGAGGTTGGCGGCCCAGCCCGGCATCTGCTCGATGATGTCGACAGGCGGCGCTGCCTTCGCCTGTCCCACGGCGGCTACGTAGTCGTCGGCGTTGCCGGGGATGGCGATGAGGGTCGAGAACAGGAAGATCGCGCCGATGATGAAGGCGCCGATCACGGCCCACAGCACAGCGCGCGGAGCCTGACGCCGCGGGTCCTTGGTCTCCTCGGCGAGCGTGCTCGCGGTGTCGAAGCCGTAGATGACGAACAAGGACATGAACATCGCAGCGAAGAAGGTGCCGTACGGGTTGGCGCCGCCGGCCGTCAGCTGGTGGCCGTTCAAGACCACGCCCGCGTCCTGGTGGTGGAAGAAGAGGATGAGGACGAGGGCGAAGATCACCATGCCGAGGATCTCGAACACGACGCCCGTGTTGTTCACGATCGCGACCAGCCGGACGCCAAAGATGTTCAGCAACGTCGTGCTGATCAGGATGAGGGCGCCGATGATCACCTGGTTCTGAGCGTTGTTCTGGATGCCGATGCCCAGGTTGTTCAGCAGCGGGATGAGGACGATCGGGATGGTGACGTCGACGGCGGTGATGGTGAGGATCCCGGCGAAGAGGTAGTTCCAGCCCGCGAACCACGAGTAGTGGCGGTTGGACAGGTACTTGGTCCACTGGTATACGGAGCCGGCGACCGGAAAGTGCGAGCTGACTTCGGCGAAGTTCACGGCGATGATGAACTGGCCCAGGGCGACCAGCGGCCAGCTCCATATGAAGGCCGGGCCACCGATGCCGATGCCGAGCGCGTAAAGGGTGAAGATCCCGGTCGACGGCGAGATGTACGAAAAGGCAACCGCCCAGCTGGAGTAGAAGCCGAGCGCCCGGCGGAGCTCCTGCCTGTAGCCAAACCGCGCCAGGTCTCTGACGTCGTGGTGACTCTGGTCTTCCAACGTTTCCCCTCCCCTAGTTGAAAAGCGGACCTATTGGTGCCGGAAGCTATCACCCGATGGGGATCTCGTCAAACCGCGGGCGCCGCTGCCCAGCCACGCCCCGGTCAGGCCCAGGAGCGTGCCGACGAGCAGCGTGAGGACGACCGGCACCTCCGGCCGGCGGTCGAATCCCATGATTGCGGCCAGGCTGGACGCGGCCGGGCCGACCCCGTACCGCTCATGGGCGACCGCGAGCGGGAGGAGCCAGGCGAGCAGGCCGGCGAGCGCCCCGGCCGTCAAGGCCACTCGCGCCCTGACGGCGACCGCGCCGAGCACGAGCGCCACCGGGAACGGCGCCCACCACAGTCCGAGCAGTACGCCGGCCAGGGCGACGAGCGCCGCCAGCAGCACCGCGGTGTAGAGCCTCACGCCCGCAGGCTCCAGGTGCGAACGCCCGCGGCCCCGGCCGCCTCGTCGACGCTCACCATCGGGTCGAGGTCGCCGCTCCACCATGTGTCGACCCGGTTCGTGTACCAGTCGGAGGCCGGGTTTTCGCTCTGGCCGCCGGGGTAGACGCCCGAGAACGTGCGCGAGCCCCAGTCGACGACCATCCGCCAGCTGGGACCGTGCGTGGAGGGATAACCGCCGGCGGCCAGCGGCGTGTTGGCGTCGCCGCGGTCGGCTCGCGGACCGTAGCTCAGGCCCTTGACCTCGGCGAGGTTCTCGAGCATGCGGCCGTGGGCGCGGCCGTAGGTCCAGGTCGAGGGGTCGGGACCGTACAGCTTCGCCAGGTCGCCGATGAGCTTGTGGAAGGCCTTGCGCTGCGCGTCGGGCGCGGTCCGCGAGCCGACGCCGGGCGCGCTGAACGCCCGGTTGTCGGGGTTGTGCAGCGTCCAGGTCTCCAGGCCCTGGCCGAGGCCGTCGAAGACCTCGCCCATGTCGACCTTCACCGCGCGCGACTTCCACCACGGCTGGAAGGTCTCGGACATGTACCAACCCCAGAAGTACCACCAGATCGTGGCCGCGACCGAGTCGGTCTCCATACGAAAGTCCCAGCTCTTCAGCGCGGCCACCGCGGCTGTCTCGCCGGCGTTGAGCTTCTCTTTCGCGAGCGACTGAAGCAGCACAGGGACGATCTCCGCCGCCAGGAAATCGCGGGTGTCCGTCTGCAGCGCCTGCATGTCGCCGGCGCTTCGCTTGCCGGGAGCGCTCAAGACGCGGCGGATCTCGTTGGCGCGATATCCGGGGTCGAAGAAGTTTGACGCGGTGCCGATGTAGTACGGGTAGTCGCTCGTGACCTGGCGCTGGTTGGCCGACCAGATGTAGCCGGCGGCCGGGTTGTAGTCCTGCGGGATCTGGTCGAACGGGATCGTGCCGGTGACGTCGAACTCGCCGGTGCCGGGCATGGGCAGCCAGGGCTGGCCCTTCGCGACCTGCGGGTAGTAGCCCGCGGAGATCAGACCGATGTTTCCCCGGTCGTCCGCGTAGACGAAGTTGTGCGTCGGCGACAGCCATCCACGCAGCGCGTCGCGGAACTCGCGCCAGTTGCTCGCGCGGTCGATGGCGAGAAGGACGCCCAGGTCTTGCGAGGGCAGGTTGCCGGCCCACCACACCGAGGTCGTCTGCCCGCGCTCCGAGATCACCGGGCCGTGGACGCTCCACCTGACCTTGAGGTGCTGGGTCGTCCCGCCGAGCACGGGGATGTCGTAGGCGATGCTCGTGTACTCCCTCCACTGCCCATTCCAGAAATAGAGGTTCGGATGGGCTGGGTCTTCCTTCTCCACGTAGAAGAACGTCTGCTGGTTCTGCGCGTCGGTGAGGCTCCAGGCGATGTGCTCGTTGTGCCCGATGAGCACCACCGGCGTGCCCGGGATGCTGACGCCGGCGGCGTGGTAGGTCGGCGAGTCGATGGACAGCTGGTACCAGATCGCCGGCAGCGTGAGGTGGAGGTGCGGGTCGCCCGCGAGGAGCGCTCCGCCGCTTGCGCTTTTCGCGCCCGCGACGGCCCAGTTGTTGCTGGCGCCGCCGTGCGCGATCAAGCCGGCGGGGAGCGCGGCGAGGCGGTCGTGCAGCGGCTCGGCCCCCGTGAGCAGCGGAGCCGGCGGCGACATCGGCGCGATGGGCGCCACCGAGGCGGGCGGATAGGGCCCCGGGTCGTAAGGCGCCTGCTGGTTGGGCGGGAGGATCGGGAACCATTCGTTCGTGAGGTCGGCGCCCAGCGACTTCATCAGCAGGGCCATGACGAGCGGCGTGTCGGTGAAGTTGAGGGTCTGCGTCATGTCGCCCTTGATCAGCAGCGAGTCGATCGGCGTCCACGGTTCGGGCTGGTAACCGAGCAGGGTGAACATCACGTCGAGCTCGTGGGTGCGCCTGGCTTCCTCGATGCGGTCGTTGACACCGTGGGCGTAGGCGAGCAGGGCGTCGCGCGAGGGATCGCTTGCCTCTAGATGCTGCCACTCGAGCTGCGCGGTGCGCAGGAGGCCGAGCTGGAGCTCGAAGCGGTCGGAGTCGAGCGCCGCCTTACCTACGACCTGCGACAGGCGGCCCGCGCCCTGGCGGCGCATGAGGTCCATCTGGAAGAGACGGAACCGAGCGTGGACGTAGCCGGTGGCCAGGAAGAGGTCGTGGTCGGTCTGGGCCTTGACGTGCGCCGTCCCGTTCTTCTCCAGGTAGACCGCGACCGGCTCCTGCAGTCCGTCGAGGTGCATCGTCCGGTCGGTGTCGCGCGCGTCGGCCGCCATCGTCCAGGCGCCGGTCACGGGGTTGAAGGCCGGCCCGAGCGCGGGGAGCCCCGCGGCGGTCAGAGGAAAGAAGGCGACGAAGAGGACCGTCGCGGAGAGCAGGATCGCCATGGCGACGTTGATGAGCGCCCATTGCGACGGTCGCGGGCGCGGCGCCCGCGCTTGCACCGCCGGTCGCTCGGCGACGGTGGTCGCGGCGGTCACGCCCGCAAGTGTGCGGCACGAGCGCCTACTCGGCGCGGCCGAACGCCTTGATCTCCTCCAGTTCCGCGGGCGTCAGCTCACGGGGGGTCTGGCCGCGTTTGACCTTCTCCGACTGAACCTGATGCTTGATGCTCTCCACGACCTCGGGATTGGCGAGCGTCGTGATGTCCCCGGGGCTCGTGAAGTTCGAGATCCCGGCGATGACCCGCCGCATGATCTTTCCCGACCTCGTCTTGGGCATGTCGGCCACGATCCACACGTTTTTTGGGCGCGCAATCTTTCCGATGAGCTGCTCGATCGCGGCGGAAACCTTGTCCTCGACCTGCTTGCTGGGCTTTTGTCCAGGCTTCAATGCCACGTACATCTCGACCGCGCGTCCTCTGACGTCATCCACCACCGGGACGGCGGCCGCTTCGGCAATCTCGTCGACCGTGAGCGTCGCCGATTCGAGCTCTTTGGTCCCGAGGCGATGGCCGGCCACGTTGATCACGTCGTCGACGCGGCCAAGAATCCGGTAGTAACCATCCCCTGCCTGCAGCGCGCCGTCGCCGGCGAAGTAAGGCCAGTCACGCCAGTCTTTGCTGTCCTTCTTCTTGTTGTACTTCGCGTAATACGTCTTGACGAACCGGTCTGGGTCACCCCAGACGGTCTGGAAGATGCCCGGCCAGGGGTTGCGGATGCAGATATTGCCCGCCTTGCCGCTGCCTTTTGGCACCTCGTGGCCCTGCTCGTCGAGGATGGTTGGGTAGATGCCGAGCACCGGCGGGCCCGCGCTGCCCGGCTTCATCTTGTCGAACGCGGGCAGGGTCGAGCAGAGAAAGCCTCCGTTCTCCGTCTGCCACCACGTGTCCACGATGACCGCCTCGCCTTTGCCGACTGTGTCGTGGTACCAGCGCCACACCTCGGGCTCGATCGGCTCCCCCACCGTGGTCATGTGTTTGAAGTGGTAGTCGTACTTCTTGGGCTCCTCCGGACCCAGCTTGCGCAGCATGCGGATCGTCGTCGGCGCGGTGTGGAAGATGTTGACCCCGAGCCGCTCCGCGATCCGCCACGGCCGTCCAGGGTCAGGGTAGGTCGGCACTCCCTCGTACATGACGCTGGTCGCCGCCAGCGCCAGCGGTCCGTACACGATGTAGGAGTGGCCTGTGATCCAGCCGATGTCGGCAAAGCACCAGTAGGTGTCCTCGGGGTGGATGTCTTGGTAGTACTTCGAAGTCCCGGCGACGTATGAGAGGTAGCCGCCGGTGCTGTGCTGGGCGCCCTTGGGCTTTGCCGTCGTGCCGCTCGTGTACATGAGGAACAGCGGCGCCTCGGCCGGCATCGAAACCGGCTCGACGACGCTGCCCTTGTAGTCCTTCAAGAGTTCGTTGACGATGAAGTCGCGGCCCTGGACGATTGGCGTCTTCGCCGAATAGGTGCCGTGGTGCCGCTGCCAGATGAGGACTTTGTCGACCTTCTGGCCCTCTTTCTCGGCCGTGGCCAGCGCCTCCTCCGACTTGGCCTTGTGGTCGAGCAGCTCGCCGTTCCGGTAGTACGCGTCCATGGTGATCAGGACCTTGCTCTGCGAGTCGGCGATTCGGCCGCCGCACGCCGCGCCGCTGAAGCCACCGAACACCTCGGAGTGGATCACTCCGAGGCGTGCGCACGCGAGCAACGTTACCGGCAGGTCGGGAACCATCGGCAGGTGCAGGGTCACTCTGTCGCCGGTCTTCAGCCCGCAGAAGTCTCGTAGCAGGGCGGCCATCTCGTTGACGCGCCGGTAAAGCTCCTGATAGGTGATCGCTTGCGTGACCTGGTCCTCAGGTTCTGGGACCCATATGAATGCGGCCTTGTTCCGATATTTCGCCAGGTGCCGGTCCACGCAGTTGAAGCTTGCGTTCAGCTTGCCGCCTACGAACCACTTCCAGAACGGTGCGTTGCTGGTGTCGAGGGTCGTGTGCCAGTACCGGTCCCAGGTCAGAAGGTCCGCGTATTCCTTGAAGCACTCGGGAAAGTTCTTTTCCGCGAAACGATCCAGGATCGCCGGATCGTTGGCGTTGGCCTGCCCGATGAACTTCGCCGACGGGTAGTAGTACTCCTCCTCACGCCAGTGGACGGCTATCTCGGCTTCGGAGACCTCGACTTCGGTCGCATCCTCTACGTCTGTCATGGGTTATGAGGTTACCTCGGTCCGTCCCGTAACTCCGGCTCTGCTTTCGGTCCAATACAGCACATGAGGTGGAGCTCGAGACGGGCGTGGCCGAGGACGAGGTGCTCGCCTGAGAAGAACGCTGTCGATTTCACGCGGTCCCGTTCGTCGAAGGGGGCGTGGAAGCGGTTTGGAATAGCCGGGCCGCGGAACCGGATACCCTCATTGGCGTGATTCAACTAAGGGCGCGTTTGCGGTTCGTGGAATCGGGCTCGGTCGTGCTCGTCGGGTTCGCAGCCGCGCTGTGGGCCTTTGATGCCTACTTTCGCCCGGGTCTGACCAGGCAGCTCAGCTCGGGCCAGATCGTGCTCGTGGAGGACCTGCTGATCAGCCTCTGCCTGGTGCCCGTCATCCTGGCCAACCGGGCCGAGCTGTTCCGCCTCAGCGGCCGCCGGTGGCTGGCGCTGGCCGCGATCGCGTTCGGGCCGCAGGCGATCGCGACGGTGCTGTTCACCAAGGCGATCGGGTTTTCGTTCGCCAACCCGACCGCGCCGAACTTCGACGTCCTGCACGAGGTCTACCTGCTTTACCTGCTCCAGCCCGTGTTCGGCGTCGCCTTCGCGCGCATCTTCCTCGGGGAGAAGCGAAAGCGCACGTTCTGGCCGCTGGCGGCGCTCGCGCTGGTGGGCGTGTACCTGATCGTCTTCGCCGACAATCCGGCGGCGCCGTGGCAGATCCGCCACCCCGAGCTTGCCGCGGGCGTGTTCGTGCTCGGCGCCGTGGTCATGTGGGCCGCCGGCACGGTGCTGGGACGCTACGCCCTGGAAGGCGTGAGCTTCCCTGTGACCACCAGCATGCGGTTCGTGCTCGCGCTGCCGGTGCTGCTCGTGATCGTGCTCGTGGACCGCGGCGGGGCCGCGTTCAGCGGCTACTCGCTGAGCCAGCTGCCGAGCTTCCTGGGCATCGTCCTGGTCCCGGGCCTGCTCGCCATGCTGCTCTACTACCTGGCCCTTTCGAGGACCCCCGCATCGCTGGCGACGATTGCCGAGCTCGGCTACCCGCTGGCGCTTTTCCTCATCTTCTCGCTCCCCTCACCCGTCGGCGAGGGAGTGCCACTGCGCCCCGTCGAGCTGCTCGGCGCGGTCCTGCTCGTGGCCGGAGTGGTGACCTTGAACTTCTTGAAAGCGCGTGACGTTGTCGAGGTGCCGCCCGAGCGCCTGGCCCGCGTCGCTCGCACCGCATGAGGAGAGGGATCGATGGCGCGTGAGTACGGCACGTCGGTGGAGACGACAGCGTCGCCGGACAAGGTGTGGAAGGTCTGGTCGGACATGTCGACGTGGGGCGAGTGGAACCCGAACGTATCGACCATCGACTGGCAGGGCGGTTTCGTCTCTGGCTCAACCGGCGTCATGAACACGCGGGCTGGTCAGCACCACAAGATGCAGCTGGTCGAAGTCCAGCCCGGCCGGAGCTTCGCACTGCTCACCGCGGTGGTGCCCGGCACCAGGTTTCGGTTCAACTGCCGCATCGAGCCGGCGGGCGCGAAGACGAAGGTCAGCCAGACGGTGGAGGTTGGGGGGCCGCTCGGTCCGGTGATGGGCGGCATGCTCGGCCCGCAGGTCTGGAAAGAGTTCGGGACTCTGCTCGAGAACCTGGCGCGAAAGGCAGAATCCGCCTGAACGTCGCCTCCTTCACTACAAATAAGTAAGGACGCGAGCCCTGTAGGCGGCCGTCGCCTTGCGCCAGCTCGCCCATGCTCCGCCGAGCATCACGACTGGAAACGCAAGGAGCGCGACCGCCAGCACGGTCGGACCGGCCTTGCCTGAACCCACCGCCTGCACGAGCGGTGACCAGTCGACGGTGGCCGCACCGTTCAACCACGCGACCACCCCACACGCGAACGCGAAGCACGCGAGCGTCCATCGCTTTTCCGCGCCCGACATCTGCGCGACTTCGAATCGGCGCGGGCGCGATGTCACGGGGACGTTGCGTAAGCGAAACAGCAGAGCAAGCCAGACGATGAGCATCACGACGCCGACGGAGAGCGCGATCCAGGGATAGGCGGTCTTGTCCACCGGCGAAAGGTCGGCGGACCCGGCCCACGCCGCCATCGGCAGCGCCCACATCAGGCTCGTGATCGCGGCGAAGCCCGTGCGCCCGAAACGATCGACGAGACGCTTCATCATACGGCGTATCGCTCCGCGACGTACTCATCGAACGTGATCTTCCCGTCCCTGTGCTCGGGCGTCGTCAGGTTCCCGATGGTCCATTGTTTGCTGAAACGGAACGGAAGTCGCAGGTTTACAAGTCTGCGGTGATCGTGGTGCGCGGCCAACCATGACTCAGCAAGGCTTTTGAGATCTCGGATCTCGGGTCCGCCGAAATCGTCGAGCAGGGCACTCGGCTCGCCGAGCGCCACCTGGACCACCCTTGCCGCAACCTCCTCTTCATCAACGGGTTGGAACTGCCACGCGAAAGGAAGCGCGATCACGCCAGGCATTCGTGACGAGCCTTGTAGAACGACGTGGATCAGGTCGTGGAACTGCGTCGAGCGGAAGATCGACCACGGAACCTTGCCTTCGCGAATCACAGCTTCCGCCTTGCGCTTCGTCACGTGATACGGATAAGAGCTGCGATCGATGCCGACGATCGAGGTGTAGACGATGTGCTTGATGCCCGCGCGCTCGGCCGCGGCGACCAGACGGCGGGTCGCCCCGACGTCAGATCTGCTTCTCAGCGAGTGCCGCCCACCGGTCGCGGCGTGCACGATCACGTCCATCCCCGCGAGCGCGCGGTCCAGGCTCTCGCCCGTCCTGAGGTCGCCCCGCACCGCGTCGACGTGGCCGCGCGGGTTGCGGCTGAAGATCGCCGCTCGATGCCCCGACTGGCGCAGGAGCTTCACGACGTGCCGGCCGAGGGTTCCGGTCCCGCCGGCGACCAGGACGTTCATCCGACTTTCGCGTCGAGGTGGTCGGCGAAGAAGTCGAGCACCCGCCTCCACGAATCTTGGGCGGCCTCGCGGTCATACGCGGGCCGTGTGTCGTTGAAGAACGAGTGGCGGGCGCGGGGATAGACCCTGATGTCGTGGGCGATGCCGTGTTTCCCCAGGGCGTTGTCCAGCGCGCGACCGGCGGCGGCGGTGAAGTCGCGCTCCGGGTACGACCCGACCACCGCGCACGATCGCCGCACGACCTCGAGCGGCCGCGGGTTGATTCCGTAGAACGGTGCGATCGCCTTCAGGCGGGAGTCGGTGCACGCCCACGCGATCGCGAATCCGCCGCCCATGCAGAAGCCGACGGCGCCGAGGCGACGCGGGTCAACCTCGGGCAGCCTCGCGAGGTAAGTGAGGGAAGCTTTGAGGTCGTCGATGCCGTAGCGGTTCACCGAGCCCGCGAGCTGCCCCGCCATGTAACGCGCCAGGCAGATCGCGCGGTTGCGGCCGGTGAACAGGTCGGCGCCGAGGGCCGCGTAGCCCGCGCCGGCGAAGCGGCGGGCGACGTCGCGGATGTGGTCGTTGAGACCGTACGCCTCGTGGATGACGACGACGCCGGGAAACGGTCCCTGGCCGTCCGGCAACGCGAGGTAGCCTCCGCCCTTCAGCTCGCTCGTCGGGATCTCGCGCGCCTGCATCGTTGGAGAACGCTCAACGCAAGATCGTAGCGGCGCCCGGAGGGCGACCGGAAGGCGGGCGGGTATCCTTTTAGCTGCCCGATCCGAGAGCGCGTGGGCCCGTGGCGCAGTTGGGAGCGCGTCTGAATGGCATTCAGAAGGTCAGGGGTTCGAATCCCCTCGGGTCCACCATGTCATGTCTCAGGACATACCGGAAGGTTTTTGGCCGCGAGGCAGCCACGCGGACGCTCGAGCGAGGTTCACACGGCGCAAGTTGCCAGGCTGAGGTCCGGGTTCGCAACGAACTCCACGACGTGCACAAGACCCGAA
>DATEGB010000077.1:0-11680 GCA_035280365.1 Candidatus Dormiibacterota bacterium
ATCAAGCTCTACGAGGAGGAGTGGCTGCTGGCCGCCGCCGCGGACGAGGTGGAGGTCGTGATCATCCGCCCTGCGCGCGTTTTCGGCGAGGGCGAGGACTGGATCGTGCCGCGGCTGGTGTCGGCGGTGGTGCGCGGCCGCGTCTGGCTGCCCCAAGGCGGCGAGGCCAAGCAGACCTTCGTCGCCGCCGAGGACGTCGGCCGGGCCTGCCTCGCCGCCTCCGACCGGGGCCGTCCCGGGCATCGCTACCTGGTCGGGGGCTTCGACAGCACCTGGCGCGAATTCGTCATCTCCGCCGCCCGGGCCGCGGGATTCGCGGCGGAGACGGGGTCGATCCCTTACGACCTCTACTTCCTGCGCGCCGTGGCGCTGGAGACGTTCACCCCGCTGAACTCCGTGATCTGGCCCGGCCGCTACGCCCTCGACGTGTTGGGAAAGCCGCACCAGTACGACGACTCACACTCGCGGCGCGAGCTGACGTGGTCGCCATCGATCGGCAGCTTCGAGCAGCAGATGCCGGCGATGACGCGCTGGCTGACGCGGCTGCCCGAGGTCGCGAGCGCGATCGCGGCGGCCGACCAGGCGGGGGCTACTTCACCGCCAGGCAGGTGATCGTCTTGAAGACGCCGTCGATCTTCTGGATCTTGTCGACGATCAAAGAGCCGATCGAGTTGACGTCGGGGGCTTCGCAGACGGCGATGACGTCGTACTCGCCCGTGATGGCGTCGGCGGCGGAGATGCCCGCCACGCCCTCCATCTTCTTGGCCACCTCCAGGGCACGCCCGGGCGACGCGTTGATGAGGACGTACGCCTTCATCGCCTAACCCCCAAGTTCTGACGTGGACGGGATTGGCTCAGCCTACTCGGGTTTTCGGCCTTTGGTCGAGCGCCGTTTGTCGGCCAGGTGCTGTGCCAACTTCTTCAGACCGGGGTTGACGGAGACGACTTTCGGCCCCCGGATCTTCTTGTCGCGCGCCTTGTTGCGGGCGCTTTCGCGAGGTTCGATCCGGTCGAGCTCGTCGCTCACGGATCTAGAAGTTCGCCGGCACGACGGCGCGCTTGTGGATGCCCGAGCCAAGCAGCCTCTCGCCCTCGTGGCACGAGACCTCGAAGTGGAGCTTGTTGCCCTTGACCTCGGTCAGTCGTGACGTGACCACGATTGTGTGCCCGGGCGCGGTGGGGGCCAGGTGCCGGACGTGCACCTCGTACCCGACGGTGGTGTGGCCGGGCGGCAGCAGGCGTTCTACCGAGCGATGGCTCGTGATTTCCATGAGGCCGATCATCGCCGGGGTGGCGAATGTTCCTTTGCCGCCGACATGATGCGTCAGCAGGCTCCCGTCGACGAGGCGCTCGGTCCGGCCCTCGAGGCCCGGACGAATGCCTTCGAGCGTGTCCATTCGATAGATTGTCCTCAATGACGATGCCTTCGGTGCGGAAGGCGATATTTCCCGCGGCCGGTCTCGGCACGCGTTTCCTGCCCGCGACCAAGGCGCAGCCGAAGGAGATGCTTCCGCTCGTCGACAAGCCGACCATCCAGTACGGCGTCGAGGAGGCGATCGCGAGCGGGATCGAGCAGGTGATCATGGTCACGGGCGGCGGCAAGCGCGCCATCGTCGACCACTTCGACCGCTCCCTCGAGCTGGAGCACTACCTGGAGCAGCGCGGCAAGGCCGACCTGCTGCACATCCTGAGCGAGGTCGACGACCTCAGCAACCAGGTCGACATCACGTACATCCAGCAGAAGGAGCCCCTCGGCCTGGGCCATGCGGTCTGGACTGCACGCCGTCTGGTGGAGAACGAGGCATGCGCGGTGCTCCTCGCCGACGACGTCATCCTCTGCGAGGACGCGCCCGTCCTGAAGCAGCTGATCGACGCCCATCGCACGACCGGCGCCACGGTGCTTGCCGTCCGGCGCGTGCCGCGGAGCGAGGTCAGCCGCTACGGGATCGTCGCCACCCGCGGCTCCAGGGGCGGAGTCCACGATGTTGCGGACATCGTCGAGAAGCCCAACACGGCGGACGCGCCTTCGGACCTCGCGGCCCTGGGGCGCTACGTCCTGCTCCCGGCCGTGTTCACCGAGCTCGACCGGGGCGAGCCGGGGGCCGGCAACGAGATCCAGCTGGTCGACGCCATCAAACGGACGATCGGGCACCATCCGGTGGTCGGGGTGGAGTTCGTGGGCGACTACTACGACACGGGCACCGTCCCGGGCTATCTCCGGGCGAACCTGATGCTGGCCATGAAGCGGGAAGGCCTCCGCGAGGAGCTCGCGCCCCTGCTCCGGGAGCTGCTCGAAACCACCCCCTAAGGTCTCCCTGGCCGAGCCCCAAACCGAGCCTATAATTCAAGGACGCTCAGATGAGCCGCATTCCCGCCCGAGTGATTTGCCTATGGCTGTTTCAGGACGAAGTAGAAGGTTCGACGACGACAAAGTTGTTCGGTATGAGACCACGGAGAAGGACTTCGAGGTCGAAGTCGCGCGCACCCTCAACAAGTGGTGCGTCACCGTCTACCAGCAACCGGACCGCCAGATCCTGGTTCAAGACTTCTTCCCGGAACGTTGGAAGGCGCTCGCGCGGGCGCAGGACTTCATCCGGCTCCTGAACCAGCGAAAGAAGAAGGAAGAGGAAGGCTCTTCTTCTGACGACGACTTCTAGCCGCCGCTAGAATCGACGACTCGTGAACTGGGCGGTTCTGCGTCGCGAGTGGGGGGCGGTCACCTTTGTGCTGACTGTGGTGGCGGGCATGGTGGTCGTTCCGCTGGCGCTCTACTTCGCCAACGCCGGCCCGTCTCCCATCACCACGCCGGGCCTGACGACGTCCAGCAGCGCACGGGCGAGCACGGTGGCGAGCCCGACGCGGTCACCGTCGCCCAATGCGACCCCCTCGCCCTCGGCGAAGACTTCGCCGACGAAGTGATCGCCGACTAAGACGCGACGCTCCAGAGCAGACGCTCGCCGTTCGGACGGACGATGTCCTCGAGCGGAAGCGCAAACTCGGCGATCGACCTGCGGTCGGTGCTGACGCGCATCTCGATCAGGTCCGACAACCGCAGGTGCGCAATGGCGGCGCAGTCGTGGAGGAACGTGAACACGACCGGACGGACGAGGTTGAGGACGTAATCGGCGATGCGCCCACCGTCGGAGAACTCGCGGCCGGCGACGCTCTGGTCGCGAAACGCGAGCACGACGACACCGTCGGCGAGCATCACCGGGTCTGTCCACAAGTACGTCTCCGAGCGCGAGCCACTGAGCGCCCGGAGCATGGTCGCGAGCCGCTCGACCGGCGATGCAGGGCCTTCGAAGAGGAGCGGCACGTCGCGCTGCGGCTGGTTGAACTGCTGAGCCCGATACTGCGCGGTAAAGCCTAGGTCGGAGATCCCGGCGAACGGCGCCGGTACCTTGATCGTCATCTCGCCAAGATGTGAGCCAGGACGCATGCTGGAACCGGACATGCCGTATTAACGCACGCGCGACCGCCCAAAGTCTCCTAACAAGGTATGAGAGAAGCCGATAAACCGCTCGCCGAAATTCGCGTCCTCGACCTGACGCGGCTGCTGCCGGGCGCCTTCTGCACGCAGCTCCTGGCGGACCTGGGGGCCGACGTGATCAAGGTCGAGGAGCCCGAGACGGGAGACTACATGCGCTGGACCCCGCCCCTCGTGGACGGCCAGAGCTCGCTCTTCGACGCCCTGAACCGCGGCAAACGAAGCGTCGCGCTCGACCTCAAGATGATTGAAGGCCGCGACGCGCTGTTGCGGCTGGCCGAGCGCGCCGATGTGCTGGTCGAAGGCAACCGGCCGGGCGTGATGGCGCGCCTCGGGTTGGGCTGGGACGCCCTGCACGCGCGCAACCCGCGGCTCGTCATGTGCTCGATCACGGGTTACGGCCAGGACGGTCCCTACGCCTCGCGGGCTGGCCACGACCTCAACTACATGGCGATCGCGGGCGCGCTCGGGCTCAACGGAGAGCGCGGCGGGCCGCCGGTGCCGCTGTCGGTGCAGGTCGCGGACATCGGCGGCGGAGGGCTGCAGCCGGCGGTGGCGATCCTCGGCGCGCTCGTCGCGGTGCAGCGCGGCGGAAAGGGACGGTGGATCGACGCCGCGATGACCGATTCCGCGGCCGGCTGGATGGCGCTCGTGTTCGCGGCGCACGGCGCGGGCGAGCGCGTCGCCCGCGGCGACCAGAGGCTATCAGGCCGCTACGCGTGCTACCGCGTCTACGAGTGCGCTGACGGCCGCCACTACAGCGTGGCCGCGCTGGAGCCGAAGTTCTGGAAGGCGCTGTGCGGGGCCCTCGACCTGCCGGACCTGGTCGAGCAGCAGTATGCGGAGGACATGGCGGTCCAGGGTGCGATGGAGGACATCTTCCGCTCGCGCAGCCGCGACGAGTGGGAGGCGAAGTTGAGCGGGCTGGACGCATGCTGCGAGCCGGTCCTCGACGTCGACGAGGTGTCGACCCATCCGCAGATCGTCGCCCGCGGGCTGCTGAATCGCAAGGGTCGCGGCCCCCGCCTCGGCGAGCACACCGAAGAGGTGCTCAGAGAGATCGGACTCTAGTCCAGACCTCTTCCACCTGGCGACCCGTCTCGTCATGGCTGCCCGAGTTGTCGATGACGTAGTCCGCCAGCGGCCGCTTCTCGTCGATCGGCATCTGGGCGGCGATGATCGCCTCCGCGCGGTCGCGTGGCACGCCACGCGCGAGGAGCCGCTCCAGCTGCACCGCGGCCGGCGCGTAAACGAGGACGACACCCGAGAACAGTCCCTGCAGGTTGTTCTCGAAGAGCAGCGGCACGTCCTGCATGACCACGTCCGCTCCGCGCAGCATGGCCTCCACCGTGCGGTCCGCCATCCACTGCCGGACGAGCGGGTGGACGATGGCGTTGAGGCGCAGGCGCGCCCCTTCGTCGTGGAAGACGAGCTCGCCGAGGCGGGCGCGGTCGATCTGGTCGCCGCGCACGTACTCGTCGCCGAACTCGGCCACTATGGCGTCGAAACCGAGCGTCCCCGGCGCGTACACGGCGTGCGTCGCCTCGTCGGCGTCGACGACCGCAGCGCCCAAGCTGCCGAACATATCGGCCACTGTCGACTTGCCCGACCCGGCGCCGCCGGTCAGCCCAATCAGCTTCAATTGGACGGAATGGCTGAAGAGGAAAAGTTCGACGCGATCGTCGTCGGCGCCGGTCCCGCGGGCACAGCGGCCGCGATCACGATCGCGAAGGGTGGGCTACAGGTCGCGCTGCTCGAGCGCGGCGCCAAGCCAGGCGCGAAGAACGTCATGGGGGGCATCCTCTACAACCACTACCTCGAGCAGATCGTAGGCGAGGACTGGAAGCAAGCCCCGCTCGAGCGGCCGATCATCGAGGAGCGGCGCTGGTTGATGACCGCCAAGGCGGCGATCGGCATCGACTACAAGAATCTGCGCAACCGCGAGCACCCGCACTCCTACTCGGTGCTGCGCGCGAAGTTCGACCCGTGGTTCGCCGAGCAGGCGGAGAAGGCGGGCGCGTTCGTGGTCCCGGAGACGGTGGTGGAGAGGCTGATCGTCAGGGACGGCCGTGTCACGGGCGTGAGCACGGGCCGCGGCGACGACCTCCACGCGGACGTCACGATCGTCGCCGAAGGCATCGGTCTCGGCGCCGGCCTGCTCGAGAACACGAAGCTCAACGGCCGCCCGCTGCGCCGCAAGCTTCGGCCCGACGAGGTCGCGATGGCGGTGAAGGAGATCATGCAGCTCGACTCCCGCCTGATCGAGGAGCGGTTCAACTGCGAACCGGGCGAGGGCTGCACGGTCGAATGCTTCGGCGACTCGACCATGGGCATGTCCGGCTTCATGTTCATCTACACGAACAAGGACACGCTCTCGGTGGGCGGTGGCGCCCTGCTGAGCGAGTTCAACAAGACGCTGCGCACGCCGAACGACCTGATGGAGCACTTCAAGCAGCACCCGGCGGTGAAGCCGCTGCTGCGGGGCGCACAGACGGTCGAGTACCTGGCGCACCTCATCCCCGAGGGCGGATACCGCGGTATCCCGAAGGTCTCCGGGCCGGGCTACCTCGTGTGCGGCGACGCGGCGATGCTGTCCAACCCGGTCCACCGCGAGGGCTCGAACCTGGCCATGGAGTCGGGTCGGCTCGCGGGCGAGACGGTGATCCACTGCAAGGAGGTCGGCGACTTCTCAGAGCGCCGGCTCGCCGAGTACAGGGGCAAGCTCGACCACTCCTGGATCATGGCCGACATGAAGAAGTACGACAAAGCCGTGCCGCTGCTGGAGCACAACCCGCAGCTTCTGACGCGGGACCTACAGGTCGCCGACCGCGCCCTGGACGAGTTCTTCCGCGTCGACGGCACGTCGAAGTGGGACAAGCAGTCGCGGATCTTCAAGATGATCCGCAAGGAGGGGCTGTTCAGGTTGGGCATGGACGGCCTCAAGTCGATCTGGGCGATGAAGTGAAGGAGCTTCAGCGGACCGAGGACGGAGTGGCTTACGAGGACGGTTCGCTCGAGCTCCGCGACGGGCGGGAGATGGCGTGGCGGTGGTGGGGCGAGCCGGGCGGCAAGCCCGTGCTCCGTATCCAGGGCACGCCAAGTTCGCGTCTTTACCGCAACCCGGATTCGAGCGTCCAGCGCGATCTTGGCGTGCGCTACCTGATGGCCGACCGAGCGGGCTACGGCGGCTCGACTCGCAAGCAGGGTCGCGGCATCGCCGACATCGCCGACGACTACGCCGAGCTCGTCGACCACTTCGGCCTCGCGCCGGCGCCTGCGATGGGCACGAGCGGCGGCGGGCCGCACGTGCTTGCCCTCGCGGCGAGGCATCCCGACAAGGTCGCGGCGATCACCGTGGTGGTCGGCGGGACGCCGCTGATCGAGGAGGAGGTGGCGAAGCTGGTCGGCGTCAACGCCCAGGGCTACGCCGCCGCCGAGAGAGGGTGGGAGCCCCTCTATGGGCTGCTGGTCCAGGTACGCGACCGATTGCTCGGCGCGGAGGGAATGGCCGGAGTGTTGAGCGACGCGCCGGCTTCCGACCGCAAGCTGATGGCCGATCCGGCCTGGCAGCGTATCGAGCGCGAAAACCTGGCCGAGACGCTGAAGCAGGGCGCGGAGGGCTGGACGGACGAGTCCTATGCCATGCACCAGAAGTGGGACTTCGACCCGTCGACGGTCAAGACCTCGGTCACGTGGTGGCACGGCGACGACGACATGAACGCGCCGCTGTCAGCCGCGCGCCGCGTCGTATCCACGCTGCCGAAAGTCGACCTGCATGTCTGGCACGATGAGGGGCACTTCGCCTCGCTGACCCATGACAAGGAGATCGTCGCGGAGCTGCTGAGCCGGGCGGGCTGAAAGCGCCCGTTCGCCGATCGCCGGCGAATGCACCATTCCGGACGCGAAATTTCAACCGTCCGCCGGCGATGGGCGTGATGCCGGTCTACCTGGAGACGCTCACCTGGACGGTGTGGTAGCCGCTCGACCCACTCGGGTAGCTCGACGCCGTGTTCGAGTCCTGCACCGCGCCTGACGCGTCCACCGCCCGGACCATCAGCCGGTACGCGCCCTCACCGCCCGGCGTCCACGTCGCGCGCCAGATCACCCAGGTCAGCGGGGAAAGAGGCGTCTCGAACTCCGCCGTCACCCAGTTTGAGCCGTTCGTCGTGAACTCGACCCTGGAGATGCCCCGCGTCCCGGCGAAGGCGACGCCCCCGAGCTGGATGGCGCCGAGCTTCAGGATGTCGCCCTCGACCGGGACGTCAAACCGCGCCGTCGTCTTGACCACTGCGTTGTGGTCCCAGCCCTGCTGCTCCCAGTAGCCGCGCAGCTCGGAGCTCGCCAGGTCGACGTTCTCCAGCCACTTGGGCCCTTTCATCCCGTAATGGCCAGGGATGAGGATGCGCGCCGGGAAGCCGTGCGGCTGAGGAAGCGGCGCGCCGTCGAGCGCAAACGCGACCAGGATCTCGGGCGCGCCTGAGACCAGGCTGAGGGGCAGGCTCTCCGTGTAGCCGTCGCGGGCCTTGAAGCTGACCCAACTCGCGCCGGGCTGCGGGGATGCCGAGCCCACAAGGTCGCGCAGCCGGACGCCGGTGAAGAGCCCGGTGCTCATCTGCGGGCCGCCGACGTTGTTGCTGATGCACTCGAGGGTCACGTACTCCTGGACCGACGGCAGCGCGCGCAGGTCGTCGAGCCCAAGCGTCGCGGGCTTGTCGACCATGCCGCCCACGCGGAGCCTCCAGCCCGCGGCGTCGACGGCGGGGTCGGCGAAGTTCTTGGAGACGACGTAGAAGTTCTCCACCGGCGTGATCGCCGGCGAGATGCCGCGCAGGCCAAACTCGGGCGCAGCGAAGACGCGCGAGTACCAGTCGGGGACGAGGCGCACCGCGAGGGCGCCGACGCTCACGGCGAAGATCGAGATCGGTACCGCGCTCAGGACCCGGCGACGACCCATGTCGACTCCGGCCGCAGGCTGGTCGCCGTACTGCAGGATCACGGCGTAGATCGCGAAGAGCACCGCCCAGATGAACGGCGTCTCGAGGCTGTCGTCGAGACCGAGCAGGCCGCGCCCGCCGACCGGCAGCAGGACGGCCGTGACGACAAGCCATCCCAGAGCGGCGAACGCGAAGGGCAGGTACGGCGACGTCCAGCGAAGACCGGCGACGTACGTGACCGCTCCGAGGGCGCCAAGGCCGAGGATCATCCCGACGATCAGGCCCAGCTCCTCGACCACCTTGCCCGCGTGCTGTAGCGTGTCGATGAGGAAGCCGAAGACCGGCCCGGGCATGACCGAGAGCAGCGGCCCGCTGAGGATGTCGGGCAGCGTCCGCAGGCCGAGGAACCAGCCAGCGTAGTACATCAGGGCGACCACGGCCGTACCCCCGACGCAGCCCCACGCAAAGCCCGCCCACGCCGCCTGGTTGCGCGTCATGGGTTGAGGTTGTACCACCGAACGATGTCGATTGACTTACAGCGCGAAGTAACGACATCGTCGGCGGCTGGTAGCATCCACGGGTCGGAAATGGCCGCCCCGATCACCCCTGAGGACCTCTATCGCTTCCGCTGGATCGACCATGTCCGCCTGAGCCCTGACGGCGAGCGCGTCGCCTACCAGGTCAGCTGGGCCGACGCCGGGGCGCGCCAGAGTCGCAGCCGGATCGTCGTCCGCCGGCTTCTCGACCCCGAGCCGGTCGAGCCCACCGCGGGCGTGCTTCGCGACCACTCGCCGGAGTGGTCTCCTGACGGTCGCAGCATCGCCTTCGTCAGCAAGGTCGGCGCCGCCGACCAGCTCTTCGTGCTCGACGTCACGACCGGCGGTCCGCCGACTCAGCTGAGCAACGTCCCCGACGGCGTCGGCCTGCCGCGCTGGTCGCCTGACGGGAAGAAGATCGCGTTTCTCGGCGCCGTGCTCGCGGATGCGGCCGCCGTGGTCGACGACCCACGCACGCCCGAGGGCCGTGAGCAGCTGCGCCGCGCGCCCGTGGCCCGCGTGGTGCGCCGCCTCGACTACAAGCACGACGGGCGGGGTTACGTCGACGGCCGCCACCACCACCTCTTTTCCGTCTCGGCCTCGGGCGGCGACGCAAGACAGCTCACCGACGGGGCCTGGGACGTCACTGATTTCGACTGGGCGCCGGACAGCGCGCGCCTGGTGGTCGCGGGCAACGCCGAACCGAACGCCGACCTGCAGCGCGAGCTGAACCTCTACCTGGTCGACCTCGAAGCCAACCGGGTCCGGCTGGGCGGCGGTTTCCTCATCAGCTCGCCGATCTGGTCGCCGAAGGGGGACCTGATCGCGTTCATCGCCCCGAACGGGCTCGACGTGGGCCTGCTGGAGCGGCTGTGGGTTGTGCCTCTGGCCGGTGGTGGTCCTCGATGCCTGACCCTGAACTTCGACCAGGCGATCAACGACAGCGTGATCAACGACATGCGATCAGGCCACGCGACACGCGTGAAATGGTCCGCCGAAGGCGACCGCATCTACTTCGCGGCGAGCGGGCCCGGCGTCACCACGGTCAAGTCTGTCGACCTCGAGGGCAACGTCCGCGAGGAGGCCGGGGGCCGGCGGCGCATCTACGACTTCGACGTTGCCAACGGCGTGGTCGCTTTCTGCGCGTCGGATCCACGCGACCCGGGCGAGCTCTACATGCTCACCAGGGGGGCCGAGGCTCGCGTCACCGACGTCAACCCGTGGCTCCACGACCGTTACATCGCCGAACCGGAGCAGGAGTACTTCACCGCGCCCGACGGATGGAAGGTCGAGGGCTGGCTGCTGAAGCCCCAGGACTTCGACGCCAACAAGGTCCATCCGACGGTCATGGAGATCCACGGCGGGCCGCACGCCCAGTACGGCTGGTCGTTCTTCCACGAGCTGCAGATCCTCGCGGGCATGGGCTACGTCGTCTTCTACATGAACCCGCGCGGCTCGGACGGATACGGGGAGACCTTCCGCCGCGCCGTCGTCCGCGACTGGGCGGGCAAGGACTATGTAGACCTGATGAGCTCGCTCGACCAGGTGATCGAGCGCACCGGCTACATCGACGCCCACCGGCTGGGCGTCGGCGGCGGCTCGTATGGCGGCTACATGACGAACTGGATCGTTGGCCAGACCGAGCGCTTCGCCGCCGCAGTCGCCATGCGCTCGATCTCGAACCTGGTCAGCGAGTACGCCCAGCACGACATCGTGCTCTGGGGACTGCTCCAGCTGGGTCCGCCGCCGTGGCCCGACCTCGACGAGCTGTGGCGGCGCTCACCGATCCGCTACGTCAAGAACGTCCGCACGCCGTTGCTCCTCACGGCGGGCGAGATGGACCTGCGCTGCGCGATGTCGCAGTCGGAAGAGCTGTTCGGCGCTCTGCGCTTGCTCGGCAAGACCGTCGAGCTGGTCCGCTTCCCCGAGGAGTCGCACGACCTGTCGCGCGGCGGCCGGCCGGACCGCAGGGTCGAGCGCCTGCGACGGGTGACCGGGTGGTACGAGAAGTTCCTGGGCACCGCGGCCGCCGACCGGCCGGCGCCCGAGGAGGCGACCCAGACGCTCGAGGTCCCGGCCGAGGCGGCCCGAGAGTGGGCGAAGACGGTGGCGATAACGAGCAAGCCGGTGGAGTCCATGCCGGTCGGCGAGGAACATGTCTCTCGGCCGCCGGTCGAAGCGACTGTTGCGATGGCCGCCGAGACGGTTGAGATGGTCGCCGAGCCGGAGGTCCTTCAGCCGGTGGTGTCGGAGTTCGCCACTGCGCCCGCGCCGATCGTCGAGCCCGAGGCGCTGCCCGACCTTCCCCTGCCGGGCGAGTCGCCGACCGGGATGGTGCCCGAGCTAGAGGCCGAGCCGGCGCCTCCGGTCGCGGAGTCGGAGCCGATCGCCGAGACCGAGCCTACCTTGCCCGCCCAGCGGCTGCCGGAGCCGGAGCCCGAGCCGGAACCTGAGCCAGTGGTCGCGGAGGCGGCACCAGAGCCAGAGCCCGTCGCCTTCGAACCAGAGCCGGCGCCCGAGCCGGAACCTGAGCCCGCGTTCGCAGAGGTGGCGCCAGAGCCAGAGCCCGAGCCGGTCGCCGTCGAACCAGAGCCGGCGCCTGAGCCGGAACCTGAGCCCGTGCCCGCGGCGGCCTTCGTCGAGCCCGAGCCGGGATCGGCCGTCGCCGAACCCGTGCTGCCCGCATTCGAACCGCCCCCGCCCGCGGCCGAGCCGGAGCCCGA
>DATEGB010000078.1:0-8441 GCA_035280365.1 Candidatus Dormiibacterota bacterium
TGGCTGAGCGCGAAGCAGCGGCGCGCCGCCCTCGACAACTACGCCGCGGCGCTGGGTCGCGAGCCTTCCGACCCCGAGGTCGCGCGCGTCGCCAGGCGCGCTTTCCAGAACTACGGCCGCGTGCTGATGGACTTCGTCCTCATCGGCAGCATCACTCCGGCGGAGCTCCGGGCCCGCGCCACATACGATGGCCGCGAGCACCTCGACGCCGCGATCGCGGCCGGCCGCGGCGTCATCGTCGCCGCCCCTCACATGGGGTCGTGGGACGTGGCCGGCTCGCTGGCCGGGTCGCTCGGCTACAAGGTGACGGCCGTGGCGGAGAAGTTTCCAGGCTCGCTGAACGACGCGGTCGTAAAGACCCGGGAGCGGTTCGGCGTGCGCGTGATCACGGTAGGCCGAGCGGCAGTGCGCGGAATCAGCGAGGCGCTGGAGTCCAACGGCGTCGTCGCGCTGGTCTGCGATCTCGAGCAGGGGCCGGGTGTCAAGGTGCGGTTCTTCGACCGCTGGGCGATCGTTCCCGTGGGGCCGGCGGCGTTTGCCCTGAAGACGGGCGCGGCGCTCGTGCCCGCGTATGTGTTCGGCATGGGGGCCGGTCGCTACCACGTCCACCTCGACCCGGCGCTCTCCGTCTCGCCGGCGGACACCAGGGAAGGTTTGATGCAGCGCGTGATCTCGCGCTTCGAGGATTTCATAAAGGAGCGTCCTGACCAGTGGTACGCGTTCCGTCCCATGTTCAGCCGCTGAGGCATGGGAGAGTGGACATGGAGGGCCTTCAAGGTCGTGCAGGCCATGGTCGAGCGGCTGCCCCGGCCGTGGGCCTACGCGCTCGCGGTCGTGGCCGCGCGCTTCGCCTGGTGGTTCTCGCCCCTGGCGCGGCCTCGCCTCGAGTACAACCTCATGGTCGCGTGCCCGGAGCTGGTGAAGGACCGCAAGGGTCTGCACCGCGTCTCATGGCTCAACTTCCGCAACCACGCCAAGGCGTATGCCGACCTGATGCAACTGCCTCGTGCCCGGGTCGAGGCGATGCGACCGCGGCTGAAGGTGCAGGGATGGGAATACCTCGAGGAGGCGCGCGCGGCGGGCAAGGGCGTGCTGGTCGTGTCTTGCCACATGGGCTCGTACGAGGTCGTGGCCGCGATCTGGTCGGCGACGCTCGCGGCGGTGAGCTTCTTTGCCGAGGAGCTCGAGCCACGCGCCCTGTTCGAGTGGTACCGCGACACCCGGGCGCGGCTGGGGATCAGCGTGCTGACACTGGACCACGGCGGCATCCGCAAGGTGCTGGAGGCGCTGCGCGAGCAGGAGATGGTGATCACGGCCATCGACCGCGACATCACCGGCACCGGCCACATGATGCCGTTCTTCGGCCGGCCGGCCCCGATCCCGCTCGGCCCCGCCTCGATCGCGCTGCGGCTCGGCACGCCGCTGTTCCCCGTGTGCGTATACCGGTTGCCGGACGATACGTACATGGCCGAGGGCGCCCCGCTGATCTACGCCCAATCGACTGGCGACCCGCGCGCCGACCAGGTCCGCGCCACGGAGCAGGTGCTGCGCCAGATCGAGGTCTTCATCCAGAAGCACCCCGAGCAGTGGCACGTCCCGCACCGCGTCTGGCCGGGGACGCCATGAGGCGCGCGACATGAAAGTCGGGCTCGTCTCTCCATACGACTTCGCCACCGCGGGTGGCGTGAACGACCACGTGCGGCACCTGGCCGTGCAGCTGCAGAAGCTCGGTCACGAGACTCGGATCTTCGGGCCCTCGAGCCGGGCCGACGTCGGCGTGGAACGCGCGCGGTTCTATCGGATCGGCACCCCGATCGCCATCCGGGCCAACGACTCGGTGGCGCGCATCACACTGAGCTTCCACCTTGCCAACGAGGTGGCCGAGATCATCGCGCGCGAGCGGTTCGACGTCCTTCACTTCCACGAGCCACTGATGCCCGCGCTCCCGATGACAATGCTCCGCATGTCGAGCACGGCCAACGTCGGCACGTTCCACGCCTTCGCGCGCTCCAACGTCGGCTACTTCTACGGCCGGCCGTTCCTGGAGCCGTATCTCGCCCACCTGCACCGCGCCATCGCCGTCAGCGAGCCCGCGCGGGAGTTCGTCACGCGGTACTTTCCCGACTTCCCGATGCGCGTCATCCCCAACGGCATCGACCTCGAGGTATACCGTCCAGGCCTCGCGCCCATCCGCCACCTGCGCGACGAAAACCTGAACATCCTGTTCGTCGGCCGGCTGGAGAAGCGCAAGGGCCTCGGCGACCTGCTGCGCGCGTACAGGACGATGACCGGGCGCGTCCCGAACGTGCGCCTGATCATCGTCGGCGACGGGCCGCTGCGCGGCCGCGTCGAGTCGTACGTCGCCCGGCATCGCATGCCCAACGTCACTCTCGCCGGGTACGTGCCGGACTCGGTCAAGCCGCGGTACTACAACAGCGCCGACATCTTCTGCGCCCCGGCGACGGGCGCGGAGAGCTTCGGCATCGTGCTGCTCGAGGCGCTCGCGTCCGGTCTGCCCGTGGTCGCGACGGAGGTGCCCGGCTACATGTCCGTGCTGGAGCCGGGACGCGACAGCGTCACCGTGCC
This sequence comes from Candidatus Dormiibacterota bacterium, assembly GCA_035280365.1. Classification (GTDB taxonomy): domain Bacteria; phylum Chloroflexota; class Dormibacteria; order Dormibacterales; family Dormibacteraceae; genus 40CM-4-65-16. Next base: position 2,587 of record DATEGB010000078.1, read on the forward strand.
GCCCAAGAACTGGCGCGAGCTGGCCGCGTCGCTCGTCATCCTCGCCCGCGACGCCGAGCTGCGCCGCCGCCTGGCCGACTACGCGCTGCAGAAGGCCAGGCGATATTCGTGGGACATGGTCGCCGGCGAGGTCGTCGAGGTCTACCACGAGGCCCGGAAAGCGCTGGCCGCGCGGCCCACACCGCAAGCACTGGAGGTGACAGGTGTTCACCACGCGGTTTGAGGCATGGGTGCGGCGCCACGCCGAAGCCCTCATCACGGCGCTCGGCCGGTCGCCGCTGACGCCGAACCAGGTCACGGTGGTCGGGGTGCTCCTGACCTTCGGTGCCGCAGGGCTGATCGCCTTCGGGCAGCTGCGTTGGGCGGGGCTGGTCCTCATCCTCGCCGGCACGTGCGACATCCTCGACGGCGCGCTGGCCCGCTCGACCAACGCCGCCTATCCCTACGGCGCGTTCCTCGACTCGACGCTGGACCGCTACTCGGAGGGCGCGGTATACATCGGGCTGGCCGCGTATTTCGTCACCATCAACCCGCCGCTGCAGGAGTGGCTGATACTGGCCACGGCAGCGGCGCTAGCGGGCTCGTTCCTGGTCAGCTACGTTCGCGCCCGAGCGCAGAGTCTCGGCTTCGCCTGCAAGTCCGGGCTGTTCCAGCGCCCCGAGCGGGTGGTCGCCACCGTGATCGGCCTGCTTTTCGGCGGATACGTCCTCTACGGGATCGTGTTCCTGCTCGCGATCGTGACCAACATCACGGCGCTGCAGCGCATCCGCGAGGTGTGGCTGCAGGGTCGCGCGCAGCGCCTCGAGCGGGAGCGAGAGGCCAGGGCGGCCAATGCGGCCAAGGCGTCGAGACCGGCTCCCAACCCGCAGACGCGATGAAGGATCCGTTCGAGGACGTCGTCGGACACGTCCAGGCCCTCAGGCAGCTGCGCGCCCAGCTGGAGAGCGGCCGCCTCGCGCACGCCTACCTCTTCGTCGGCGAGGCCGGCCTCGGCAAGACGACCGCGGCCCGCGCCCTCGCGTCCGCGCTGCTCCCCGAGGCCTCTCTGCGGCGGCACCCGGACTACTGGGAAGACGACCGGGTCAAGCTCCTCCACATCAACGAGCTCCGGCTCGTCCCGGACAAGCCACCCGAATTCCACGAGCTCACGCTGCAGCAGTTCCTGAATCTCAAGCCGGCGGTGGGCACACGGCGGGTGGCGCTGGTGACGAACGTGGGCAGGGTGCGCGACGAGCACCAGAGCATGCTCCTGAAGACCCTCGAGGAGCCGCACCCGCACCGCGTGATCGTGCTGACGACGCCGAGCCTCAACCCGTTCGTGGTGCTGCCCACAGTTGTGTCGCGCTGCCAGCGGGTCTTCTTCCACCCGGTGCCGGCGGCGGAGATCGAGAGGCTGCTCGTGGCGCGAGGCGTCGAGGCGAGGCGGGCGCGCCTGCTCGCCGACCTGTCGAGCGGGCGCCCCGGCTGGGCGGTCCGACGCGCCGGCGACGAGGGCGTGGTCGAGCTCCATCACTCGTGGACGCGCCGCCTGGAGGAGATCTTCGGCGCGCCGGCCGACGTGCCTCTTCACGTGGCGGCGCAGCTCGACGCGGAGCAGATGGCCTGGCGGCGGAGCGAGGGCGACGAGGAGGACCCGGCCCTCTTCGCCATTGCGAGCTGGCAGGTCGAGCTGCGGCGGCGCATGCTCGCGGCGCGCGGGCGCGAGCAAGGCCGCTGGGCCCGCCTGGTCGAGCTGTCCTACGACACGCTCGGCTACCTGGAGCAGAACGTCAGCCCGCGCCTCGCCCTCGAGACCTTCTTGCTCGAATGCCGAAGAGCCTCCTGAGGCGAGGCCTCGAGGGCTTCCAACCGTACGTCCCGGGCGAGCAGCCGCCCGATGGCGCGGGCTGGATCAAGCTCAACACCAACGAGTCGCCTCTCCCGCCGTCGCCGAAGGTGATCGAGGCGATCAAGGCCGCCGCCAACGACTCGCTGCGCCTCTATCCGAGCCCGACCGCGGGGCCGGCGCGGGAGGCGATCGCGCGGCGCTTCGGCGTCGACCAGTCGCAGGTGGCGGTTGGCAACGGCGGCGACGAGCTCATCGACCTGTGCTTCCGCGCCTTCGTCGGCGCGGGCGACACGGTCGCATTCCCCACGCCGACCTATCCGCTCTTCGAGCCTCTCTGCAGGATCCACGAGGCGGAGCCGTCCAGGCATCCGATCGAGCTGTTTTCGGAACTGCCGCCCAGCCTCGGCCCTGACGGGGCGGCGCTCAAGTTCATCGTCAACCCGAATTCGCCAACCGGCGCGCTCTTCGACCGGCGCGATGTCGAGGTGGCGGTCACGGCCTCGAAAGGAGTTGTCGCCCTGGACGAGGCCTACGTCGACTTCGCGCCTGAGTCTTGCTTGCCGCTGCTCGCCGAGCACGACAACCTGCTCCTCCTCCGCACCTTCTCCAAGTCCTACGCCCTGGCAGGCCTGCGGATCGGCTTCGCCCTCGGCTCGCCCGAGCTGATCGAGGCGCTGGACGCGGTGAAGGACTCGTACAACGTCGACCGCCTCGCCATCGCGGCCGCCGTTGCGGCCATCGAGGACGAGGAGCACCACCGCCATCTCGTGACCGAAGTCGTCGAGCGCCGCGCCGAATTGTCGGCCGCGCTGACGGACCTCGGGTTCGAGCTGGTGCCGTCGCAGACCAACTTCGTGTTCGCCAGGCCGCCGAAGCCGGCGGTGGAGGTCGTGACCGGGCTGCGCGAGCGAAAGATCCTCGTCCGCCATTACGATCGTGAGCCGATCGCGGGCTGGATCCGGATCACGATCGGCACGCGCGAGCAGCACGAAAAGCTGCTGGACGCATTGAAGGAGGTCCTTTGACACCGACGCGCCAGGAGGCGTGGGAGCTCGTCACCTCGATGACGAAGTCGGACCAGCTCCGCCGCCACATGCGCAGCGTCGAGGCGGCGATGCGCGCATACGCGCGCCGCTTCGGTGACGACGAGGAGCGCTGGGCGGTGCTCGGCCTGATCCACGACTGGGACTACGAGTCCGGGCCGACGCTGGACCTGCACCCGATGCGCGGGATCCAGATGCTCCGCGACAAGGGTTGGCCGGAGGACATCCTGGACGACATCGCGTCGCACGCCGACTACCTGAGCGTGCCCCGCGACACCAACGCGCGCAAGGCGCTTTACGCGGTCGACGAGATGTGCGGGTTCATCATCGCCTGCGCGCTGGTCAAGCCGGACCGCTCGCTGAGCTCGGTCGACTCGAGCACGGTGCGCAAGAAAATGAAGGACAAGGCCTTCGCGCGCGGCGTCCACCGCCAGGAGCTGGTCGCGGGCGCGGAGGTGCTCGGCGTACCCTTCGACGAGCACGTGGAGGTCGTCCGCGATGCACTCAAGCCGATCGCACAGGAGCTTGGCCTGAACCCGTGAGTAGTTCCGGACGTCCCCGGATCTTGCTGATGCACCCGATACTCGACCCCGGCCCGCAGATCCTCGCCGAGGCGGCCGAGGTCGTGGCCTACCCCGCCGGCGAGCCGCTCGACGAACCGAGCATCCGCCGCGCGGCCGAGGGCTGCGTCGGCATCGTGAGTCAGCTCATGGACCCGGTCCGCGAGACCGTGCTGTCGGCGCCGGGGTTGAAGTGCGTGAGCAACGTGGCCGTGGGTTTCGACAACATCGACGTCGCCGCCGCGACCGCGCACAAAGTCATGGTCACCAACACGCCTGGGGTGCTCGACGACGCGACCGCGGACTTCGCATTCACTCTGCTGATGGCCACGGCGCGGCGCGTGGTCGAAGCCGACAACTTCACCAGGTCGGGGAACTTTCGCGGCTGGGCGATCGACATGATGCTGGGCCAAGACGTCTTCGGCGCCACGCTCGGCATCGTCGGCATCGGCCGCATCGGGCGCGGCGTGGCCCACCGGGCGAAGGGCTTCAACATGCGCGTCCTCTACTACGACCCGCAGCCCCTGCCCCGCGAGGCCGAAGAGCAGCTGGGCGCGACGCGCGTCGACCTGAACCGGCTTGTCGCGGAGTCCGACTTCATCTCCATCCACGTTCCTCTGACCCAGGAGACGCACCACCTCTTCAGCACGCCCCAGTTCAACTCCATGAAGCGCAACGCGATCCTGGTCAACACGTCGCGCGGCCCGGTCGTCGACGAGGCGGCGCTCGTGGAGGCGTTGCGGGCGGGGAAGCTGGCCGGCGCGGGGTTCGACGTGTACGAGCGCGAACCGGCCGTCCACCCGCACCTTGTGCCGATGCCCAACGTGGTGCTGGCGCCACACATCGCGAGCGCGACGGTGCGCACGCGGTCGGAGATGTCGGCGATGGCCGCGCGCAACATGGCGACGGCGGTCCGTGGCGGACGGCCGCCGAACCTGGTCAACCCCGAGGTCAAGCGATAGCGGTAACCCTTCGCTACAAGCTGCTCGCGCTGGACCTGGACGGCACGGTCCTCGGCATGGATCTGAGCCTGGATCCGCGCGACGTCGAGGCTGTGCACCGCATTCTGGCGGCGGGCGCGACCGTGATCGCGTGCACGGGACGGCCGTTCCCCGGCGCGGTGCCGTGGGTGAAGCGGCTGGGCCTGACCGGCCCGATCGTCTGCTACCAGGGCGCGCAGGTGCGGCAGCCTGACGGCGGCGTCCTCCTCGACCACGGCATCACCCACGACGTGGCGATGGAGGTCGTGCGCTACGCGGACGCGCGCAACCTGCACGTGCAGGCATATCGCGACGACCAGCTAATCGTCGCTCGCGACCGGCCCGAAGCGCACCGCTACGCTGAACACGCCGGCATGGAGGTGCACGTGGTGGGGGATCTCGACCAGGCGATGGGCCCGACGACGCCGAAGCTGGTCATCGTCTCCGAGCCCGATAACCTCGAGGCGCTCCTGCCCGACGCGCGCGAGCGGTGGAGGGGCACACTCAACGTCGCCACCTCGACGCCCGACTACCTCGAGTTCACGAGCGTCGAGAGCGACAAGGCCTCCGCGCTGCGCTTCCTCAGTGAGCGCTTCGGCGTACCCCGGGCCGAGGTCGTCGCTGTCGGCGACGGGCGCAACGACGCGTCGATGATCGCGTGGGCCGGGCTCGGCGTCGCGGTCGAAGGCTCGACGTCGGAGGTCATCGCCGCCGCCGACCGAACCATCCCCGGCCCGGGCCAGGGTGGAATCGGGCAGCTGGCGGACCTGTTGCTGAGTTAGATGGCGACGCTGCTACTGGTCCACGCGCACCCAGACGACGAGGCGATCTCGACCGGCGGCGTGATGATGAAGGCCAAGGCGCACGGCCACCGGGTCGTCCTGATCACGGCCACCCGCGGCGAGGTGGGCGAGATCTACAACATGGAAGAGGCGGAGGCGCGGCCTCGCCTGGGCGAGATCCGCGCGGGCGAGCTCGAGAAGGCGGCGGAGATCCTGGGCGTGGACCGCGTCGAGTTCCTGGGCTATCGCGACTCGGGCATGGTCGACACCGCGGACAACAAGGACCCGCGCTCGTTCCACCAGGCGAAGCTGGAAGAGGCGGCCGGCAAGCTGGCGGTCTTCATACGCGAGGAGCGGCCGGCGGTCGTCGTCACCTACGCGGAGGACGGCGTGTACGGCCACCCCGACCACATCAAGGCCCACTACGCCACCAACGCCGCCCTCGACATCCTCGAACACGAGGGCACGCCGGTGAAGAAGCTCTACTACACCGCCATCCCGCGCTCGATGATGGAGGCGTTCGTCCAGCAGATGCCCGAGGAGGCGCAGCGGGCGATGGGCGGCAACATGCGCATCGTGGGCACGCCCGACGAGCTGGTGACGACGCAGGTTGACGTCCACGACTACGTCGAGCGCAAGCGGGAAGCATTTCGCGCTCACGT
>DATEGB010000079.1:0-24483 GCA_035280365.1 Candidatus Dormiibacterota bacterium
TCCCAGTGATCTCAGGCGGTGGGCGGACCGCTTCTACTCAGGAAATTAACCCGCGCGCTCTCGTCTCACCGAGGCAGCACTCCGTGATGCCTTGCAGTCCGCCGACCCAACTTAACAGTCGAGCTCGAGGCATCAACGACCCACGGGCCGGCTCACCGCCCACGAGATTTTCATACCCCGTGGTGCCCCGCGGGGAATGACCCTTAACAGGCAGCGTTGCATTGACGCACAGGTCAGCCCGACCCTTGCTGCATGGGTCGCAAGCCGGTACTGCCGTCGGCGCTCTTAGGCCGGCCTTTCACCATTCATGACGCGAAGCGTGCGGGGATCGGTCGCGCGCACCTGCGGGGCGCGAGCTGGACCCGCGTCGGACCTGGCACATACGCTTGGGCGCGACTCGAGGACGATTCCATACATGAGCTTCAGGCAGCGCGCTATCGGCTGCCTGACTGTGCTGCGTTCTCAGGCCTGACCGCGGCGTGGCTGCACGGAATCGACGTCGCTCCATGCAACCCAATCGAGGCAACCGTGCCCGATGACGCGGGCGTATCCGCTCGCTCTGGCCTGTTCGTTCGACGCGCGACCCTCGACGAGCGCGATGTCGTGGTCATACGAGGCGTTCGCGCGACCACGATCGCGCGCACGGTCGCGGACCTTTCTGCGCGCCTCAGCCTGACCGAGGCCGTGGTCATCGCGGATGCCGCGTTGCACGAACGTCGCGTCACCCTAGCGAAGTTGGAGTCGTGGGCGCGCTCACACGCCCGGCGCCGCGGCATCCGGAGATTGAGGCGAGTCATTGAGCTCGCCGAGCCCGCGTCCGAGTCGCCTATGGAGTCACGGCTTCGAATGGTGCTCGTCATGGCAGGGCTGCCGCGGCCGATGGCGCAGGTGTCGATCCACGACCGGTTTGGAGAGTTCGCCGGTCGGCCCGATCTGTATTACGAGACGCAACGGCTTGGCATCGAGTACGACGGAGACGTCCACCGCTCCGCGCTTGCGGCCGACAACCAGCGCCAGAACAAACTGCTCAACGCCGGGGTCAGGCTGCTCCGGTTCACAGCCTCAGATGTCCTCGGTAACCCAGCGGCAGTCGTCGCGCATGTCCGGACGGAATTGCGTCAATCGCCGGCGGATGGCGGCTATTCGCGCCGATGAATGGTGCATTCGCTGGCGACCGGCGCGGGGCGGCAATGGAGAAGGCCCTCCACCGGGGGCAGAGGACCTTCAGAAAGGAGGGAGGGCTTAATTCGGGCCCAAATTCCATGGTACCGCCCGCCCGGCCGAAGCGCGTAAGGGACTTTGCCCCCTAAATTGCAGGAGTGGCCCGATTCGCCGTCGACGTGACCGCCTGCTGGCGGCCCATGCGCGTGGGAATGCTGACGGTCGCGCTGGAGCTGTCCCGGGCTCTCGTCGCCGGACGGGGCGACGACCAGTTCGTGCTCGTCTGCAGCCGGGAGCGACCCGAGTCGATGCGCGACCTCGATTGCGAAGCGGTCCTGGCGCCGCACCGGCACGAGCTCGCGGTCAAGTCGGCATGGATGCCATGGGTGGAGCCGATGCTCGAGGCCGACGCCATCCTCTACCCCTGCTGGCCCAGCCCGCCCTTCCGGCGTGCGGGCGCGCCTCCGGCGGCGATCTTCGTCCACGACCTGGCCTTCCACGTCCGGCCGGCCGAAGTCCCGTGGCAGCAGCGCCTCTACTTCCACGCCGTCCTGCCACGCGCCCTCCGTCAGGCGGCGGCCGTGATCGTGCCCTCGGAGGCGACCCGGAGCGACCTCGTCCGGCTCTACCCGACGCGGGGTCTCGAGGCAAAGATGCACGTCATCCCGGAAGGCCTGCCGTCCGCGCCGGAGCCCGGCCCTCTTCCGGAAGGCCTCGATCCGGGCTTCATCCTCGCGGTCGGAAGCGTCGAGCCGCGCAAGAACTACCCGCGGCTGCTCGCCGCCTACCGCCAGCTCCGCGGCCGCGGCGCCGTCCCCTTCATCATCAGCGGCCGTCCCGGCCTGCCCCAACTCGTGATCGCGGGTCGCGAGGGTTGGGCCTTCGGCGACACGCTCGACCGGATCAAGGCCGAGCCCGGCGTCCGCTACCTCGGCCATGTCGACGAGCCGACCCTCGCGGCGCTCTACTCAGGAGCGTCGGTGCTCGCCTTCCCGAGTCTTTACGAGGGCTTCGGCCTACCTCTTCTGGAGGCGATGGCGCACGGTTTGCCCGCGGTCATCGGCTCCGGCGGGGCGCTGCCCCAGCTGGGGATCGGCGCCGCCATCACCGTCGACGCCGAGGACCCCGCGGCGATCGCGGGAGGTCTCGAGCGCCTGCTCGCCGACGAGGCGCTCCGCAAGAAGCTCGGCGAGGAAGGCATGCGGCGTGCCAGCGGTTACACATGGTCGAAAGCCGCTGAACGCACGCTGGAGGTTCTTCATGGGATCGCCGCTTAGATGATCGCCGTCCGCGCCATCACCGACGAAAGGCCGTCGCTCGACCCGCGACGCTTCGAGGTCGTAACCGACAGGGCGCAGGTCGCGCTGGCGGCGACCGACCGGCCCATAAGCGCGAGGCAGGCGGCAGAGCTGCGCAGCTTCGTCCGCGGCGGCGGAGGCCTGGTCGTGGTCGGCGCGACGCTTCGCGCGTGGTCTGAGGCGCAGCCGATCGCCGAGATGGCCGGCTGGACGCCCGGCGAGCCGGGCCCCGAAACCGAGCTCGTCGTGCGCCCGGACCCCGATCACCCCGTCACCCAGCGCCTCCCCTCCGAGTGGAGGATTCACGACCGGCTCCATCTCTCCGAAGGTCCGCCCGCCGCGGCACGGATCCTGTTGCGTGCCAGCTGGCGCTTCACGGAACAGGTCGTGGCCTACGAGCGTGCCTTCGGCGAGGGACGGTTCGTCTACATCGGCCTGCGCGACGACGGCGGCGCAACTTTCGCGCAGCTGCTCGGCCGGGCGCTTATCTTCGCGGCCGGCCGTACGGCGGCGCCGCCCGCGGGCGTCGGCCTGCTCGGCTACGGGGCCATCGGCCGCGACCACGCCGCCTCCATCGCCGCCACGCCCGGCCTGCGCCTCGCCGCGGTCTGCGACCTGGACGCCGAGCGGCGCCAGTCCGCCGCGCGCGAATGGAGCGTGCCCACGCACGCGAAGCCGCAGGCCCTGCTCGCCGACCCGGAGGTGGAGGTCGTCGTCGTGGGAACTCCGCCCAGCGCGCACACCGAGCCGGTGCTCGCGGCGCTCGCCGCGGGCAAGCACGTGGTGTGCGAGAAGCCCTTCGCGCTCCACGTCGCCGATGCGGACCGCATGATCGACGCCGCGCGCGCCAACAGACGGGTCCTGACCGTGTTCCAGAGCCGGCGGTGGGACCCCGACTACCTCGCGATGCGCGAAGCCCTGCGCGCCGGCCGCGCCGGTGAGCCGTTCTACATGGAGTCGTTCATCGGCGGTTACGGCCACCCGTGCGACTTCTGGCACAGCCACGAGCCGATCTCCGGCGGGATGATCTACGACTGGGGATCGCACTACTTCGACTGGATCCTCGAGCTCTTCCCCGACACGGTGAGCCGCGTCCTGGCGCAGGCCCACAAGCGCGTCTGGCGGGACGTAACCAACGCCGACCAGGTCCGAGTCGACCTCACTTTCTCAGGCGGCGCCCAGGCGAGCTTTCTGCAGTCGGACATCGCCGCCGCCCGCAAGCCGAAGTGGTACGTCCTCGGGACGAAAGGCGCCGTCGTCGCGGACTGGGCCGACGCCGAGGTGCCGGCCGCCTTTCCCGCCCGCATCACAGTCTTCACGGAGACCGGAAAAGAGCAGCTCACGCTACCGCCGCGCGACGAGCACGGTTTCTACCGCAACCTCGCCGACCATCTCGCGTGGGGCGAGCGGCTTGCGGTGACGGCCGAGGAGGCGCGCCGCAACGTGGCGGTGATGGAAGCGGCCACGGAGTCGATCCGCCGCGACAGCGCGCCGGTGAAGGTCGAGATATAGCGGGCGAACGCGTCGGCTGGGGAATCCTTGGCGCCGCGGACATCGCGCGCCGCGCCGTGCTGGCCGCGATCGCCGGCTCGAGCAACGGCGTCCTCCTCGCCATGGCCAGCCGCAGCCCCGAGCGCGCGCGGCATTTGCTCGCCGGGTACCCGGACGTGCGCGCCCTGGAGTCTTACGACGAGCTGCTCGCGGACCCCGAGATCGACGCCGTCTACAACCCGCTTCCCAACAGCCTGCACAAGGAGTGGACGGTCCGCGCGCTCGAGGCCGGGAAGCACGTACTGTGCGAGAAGCCGATCGGCGTCGACGCGCGCGAGGCGGAGGAGATGGCGGCCGCAGCGGAGCGCACCGGACGCAAGCTGATGGAGGCCTTCATGTATCGCTTCCATCCCGCGATGCGCGAGTTCGTCGAAAGCCTCAGCGAGCCCATGCACGTGCAGGCGACGTTCGGCTTCACCGCCAAGGACCCCAACGACATCCGGCTCCAGGCCGCGCTGGGCGGTGGCGCGCTGCTTGACGTCGGGTGCTATGCGGTCAGCGCCGCGCGGTGGATCCTGGGCGAGCCTGTCGAGGTCGCCGCGAGCGGCCGTTTCGAGAACGGCGTCGACGTGTCGATCAGCGGGCTGCTGTCATTCGCCGGAGGCGCCACGGCGGCGGTGTGGGCGAGCCTCGAGTCGCCCGAGGAGCAGGACTTGAAAGTGGTCACGCGGTCGGGCGTGTCGAAGCGGTGGCGGCCGTTCTCCGCCCACCGCGACCCGCACGACCCCTACCAGCTGATGGTCGAGTCGTTCGGCCGAGGCGTGCTCGAGGACACGCCGGTTGAGCTCCCACTGAGCGAATCGATCGCCAACATGAGGGTGCTCGACCGCATCAGGGAAGCCGCTAAGTCTTAGTCAGCTCCTGAAACCGCCGGTCGTCGCGGAGGTCGCCGAAGTCTGAGTCACCGGCGGCGGTCGTCTTCGCCTCGGGACGGTGCGCGATCGCCCGCTTCAGCAGGTCGATGGCCCCGTCTTTGTTGCCTTCTTGTGCGCGGACCGTGGCCAGGTTGTAGAGCACGATGCCCATCACCATGTCCGGCGCCTGCGCCTCTTCCATGTCGGCGACGGCTTCCTCGAACAGCTTTCTCGCCCTCGCGGTCTCGCCGTTCTCGACCAGGTACTGGTAGATGTGGAGGCGCGGGTGGGTGTAGCTGTTGCGCAGCACCGCCACGGTGGTCGTCTTCGACTCGTTCCACCGAATGGGCCGCTCGCCGACCTTGTCGTAGAGGTCGCCGATCTCGGAAAGCAGATGGTCGGATCGCGCCGCGGCGTCACTCAGAGGTGTGCCGATGCCGTGCGCAAGCTCTGTGTCGTTGACCTGGTTGACCTGGTCTGGCGGCGGCGGCCCGCTCGTCTGCTCGCGTCCCTCTGAGATCTCGGTCAGCGCGTTCTTCATCCGCTCGCGCCACATCCCGAGGTGAAACATGACCAGCGCGGCCGGCCACCCTTGCGGCGCCTTCTCCGACTGGCGGGCGCCCTCGACGAAATCCTGCTCGACCTTGCGCTCTTTGTCCAGCGCCGCGCGGACCGCGTCGACGCTAGGCAGGATTGAGGTCCGTGGTGGAGTCACCGGTCGCCGTCACGGGGCCCTGCATGATCGGCCCGTTCTCCGACGGCGACGACATGGTCGGGAAGTTGATGGTCACGTCGTCGTGTCCGGCGGAATGTGATTTGACGACGCGGTGACCGTTGGGGTCGATCCACGTCGTCACGTCGGTGGTGAATGTGCCCTTGACCGAGAAGCCGGTCATCATGCCGCCCGATGGCTGACCCTCGCTCATGTCGATCGAGCCGGTGCTCTTGGTCTCGACCACCGCGGCGTTGACGCCGTTGACCGACTCGTCGCGCACGTACTTGCTGTCGCTGACGATGTGGAACTTGCCCTCGGAGTTCGGGAAGCTCTGGTCGTACGTCTTGGACCAGGTGTCGCCGGCTTTGACCGAATGGTCGGGCAGCACCGCGGTGACAAAGAATCCGCCGCCGAGGCCGGACAGGGCCGCGAGAGGATTGCCACCGGTGACGTCATGACCGTCCACGCTGACGATGGTCCCGTCCGAGCGGACCTTGACGTCCGTCGAGTTGGATGGGATGCCGGTCGTGGTGTTGGTCACGCCGCCGGTGACGGTCTTCACGGTCAGGTCGCCGAGAGAGATCGTGAGGTCCGCGACGCCGCTCGAGTCGACCGACTTGACGGTCAGCGTCTCATTGGCCGTCATGTCGAACGTGATGGGGATGGACATGCCGCTCATGCTGGCCGTCTGCTTGGAGGTGGCGTGGAACCTGTACTTGTAGGTGTCGCCCGCCTTGTACGCGAGCGAGAGGGTGTGCGCCTGGGAGCCCAGCGACGCGCAGGCCGCGACGAGAAAGACCACGAGTAAAGCGACCCGCTTCATGCGGCAGAGCCTACGCTAAGCGACGGTCGTTCGAGCCTCCAACGCCCCCGCCTGGACCGGCGCGGCCACCGGTGCGGATGAGACGGGGACGACCTGCCGGAAGCCCTTGAGCGCGACGTCCCATCCCGCCAGCATGGCCGCGGCCCGAGGGCTGCCGGTGCGGCGGTGGTGCTCCTCGACCAGCGCGCGCAGCTCTTCTGCGTCCTCGGGAGGAACCTCGCGGGCGGCGACGCTGTCGGCGTTCAGCTGTCGTGAATCGGTGATGTAGGCGACGCCGCCAGTCATTCCAGCCCCGGCGTTGCCCCCGACCGGCCCGAGCGAAACGGCCACGCCCCCCGTCATGTACTCGCAGAAGTGGTCGCCCGCGCCCTCGACCACCGCGACCGCGCCCGAGTTGCGGACACAGAAGCGCTCCCCGACGCGACCGGCGATGAAAAGCCGCCCACCCGTCGCGCCGTACGCGATGGTGTTACCCGCCAGCACGGCGTCCGGGTCGCCGTCGTCGGCGAACGGCCGGATGGCGATCACCCCGCCGCCCATGCCCTTGCCCACGTAGTCCTGCGCCTGCCCTTCCAGCACCAGCTCCACGTCGTCGTCGAGGAAGGCGCCGAAGCTCTGCCCGGCGCTGCCGCGGTAGTTGCGGCGCTGGCCCGTCGACAGCCCCGCCCCGATGGTGCGATGCGAGTTGTCGACGTCGCCGTCAGGCGGCGCGATCCGCGGGGCGTCGCCGTTGCGCTCCCATGCGCGGCGCCTGGGCTGCGTCGCGTCGGTGGGGCCCAGGACGAAGGAGAGGTCGAGGTTCGCGCCGTCCTTCTGGCCGAGCAGCTCGACCCGGCCCACGACCTCGTCGAGCGTGCGAGCGCCGAGCCTCGCCAGGTGCTCGCGCACCTCCTCCGCGATCAGGAAAAGGTGGTTGATCACGTGCTCGGGCCGGCCCTCGAATTTGGCCCGCAGGTCCTCGCGCTGGGTGGCGATGCCGGTGGGGCACGTGTTGAGGTGGCACTGCCGCGCCATATCGCAACCCAGAGCGACGAGCAGTCCGGTGCCGAATCCGAACTCTTCCGCGCCCAGCAGCGCCGCGACCACGATGTCCCGCCCGCTGCGCAGCCCGCCGTCGGTGCGCAGGCTCACCCGCTCGCGCAGCCGGTTGGCGACGAGCACCTGTTGCGTCTCGGCGAGCCCGAGCTCCCAGGGCGAGCCGGCGTTCTTGATCGACGACAGCGGCGACGCGCCGGTGCCGCCGTCGTGGCCCGAGACGAGGATGTAGTCCGCGCGCGCCTTGGCTACACCGGCGGCGATGGTGCCGACACCCGCCTCGGACACGAGCTTGACGCCGACGCGCGCCCGCGGGTTGGCGGTCTTCAGGTCGTGGATGAGCTGGGCCAGGTCCTCGATCGAGTAGATGTCGTGGTGTGGGGGCGGCGAGATGAGCTGCATGCCGGGCTGCGCGTGGCGCAGGCGGGCGATCATGGTCGTGACCTTGATCCCGGGGAGCTGCCCGCCCTCGCCGGGCTTCGAGCCCTGGGCGATCTTGATCTCCAGCTCGTCGGCGCGCTTGAGGTAGCGCGGGGTGACGCCGAACCTCGCGGACGCGACCTGCTTGACCCGGTTGTCGCGTCTGACGCCGTCGAGGGCTTCGTAGGTGTCGGGATCTTCGCCTCCCTCGCCCGAGTTCGACCGTGCGCCGACCTGGTTCATGGCGATGGCGAGCGCCTCGTGCGCCTCGGGCGAGAGCGCGCCCAGCGACATCGCGGTGCTGACGAATCGCTTGACGATCTGGGACGCCGGTTCCACGTCTTCTAGCGGAACCGGCTCGCTACATTCCTTGATCTCGAGCAGCTCGCGCAGCGACTGCGGCTGCGCCGAGCCGATGCTCGACAGGCGGCGCCATTCGCGATAAGCCTCGGTATCCCCGCTCTGCGCCGCCCTCTGCGCCGCGCGCACGGCGAGCGGGTTGTACGCGTGGTGCTCGCCCGCCTTGCGGAAACGGACGCGGCCGTGGTCCTGAACCGCTTCGGGCCGCGCGCGGGCAGCGCGCTCGAGGTCGTCGAGGGCGGCGCCGCCGACGCGCGAGGGGACCGCGGGGAAGCACAGCTCCATGACCTCGGCGCCCAGGCCGAGCGCCTCGAGGACCTCGGCGCCGCGGTAACTCGTGACGCACGAGATGCCCATCTTGGCCATGACCTTCAGGAGACCGATCTCGAGGGCCTTGCGGTACCGCGGCGCTGCCTCATCGCCGGCAGTCGCGAACCCAAGGTAGGGATGAACGGCGCTCGCGCCGATCGTGATCAGGCAAGCGACGTCGTGCACGTCCACGGCGTCGCCCGCGATGGCGACGATGTCGGTCGACATGCGGCGGCCGCGCTCGAGAAGGTGCGAATGCACCGCGCCGACCGCCAGACCCATCGGCACCGGCAGGCGGTGCGGTTCCTGGCGCCGGTCGCTCAGGGCGACGATGCCGTCGACTCGCGCCGCCTCTTCGCGGAGGCGATGCAGCGCGTCGCGCAGCGACTCGTGCGGCGCGTAGGTGGCGTCGAGCACCGTCGCGCTCTCCAGCACGCGGGCCAGCTCCGAGGCCCCCAGGATCGGCGATTCCAGTTCGAGCAACTTTCCGTCCGTCGGAATCGCCGGGTGGTGACGGTGCAGCAGCTCGCGGTCGACGCCGCCCTCGGGCTCAAGTGTGAGCCGCCGCGCGCCCAGCAGCGTGCGGAGCGACATCACGGCCTTCTCGCGCAGCGGGTCGATGGCCGGGTTGGTGACCTGGGCGAAGCGCTGGCGCAGATAGCCGTACACGCGGCGCGGCGTGCGGCCGAGCGGCGCGATCGGGATGTCGTCGCCCATCGAGTAGACGGGCTCGGCCGCTGTCTCGGCCATCACCTCGACAACGAACTTCACGTCCTCGGCG
Source organism: Candidatus Dormiibacterota bacterium (assembly GCA_035280365.1). GTDB lineage: Bacteria > Chloroflexota > Dormibacteria > Dormibacterales > Dormibacteraceae > 40CM-4-65-16. The sequence goes on from DATEGB010000079.1 coordinate 9,308, forward strand.
CCCCAGCCGTGGAGCGCGTGGTGCGACGCCAGGTCTTCCAGAGGTTCGAGGTCGACGTGGTGTCGCTCGACCGGGACCAGCACGCGGTCGGCCAGCAGCGCGTAGTCGTGGCGCGCCGCGGCGCGCTCCTTGGCTTCGGCGTCACGCAGCAACGACCCGTCCCGCGTGTCGACCAGCAGCATGTGGCCCGGGCCGAGGCGGCCTCGCTCGACCACGTCCTCGGGCCGCATGTTCACGACGCCTGCCTCCGAGGCCGCGGCGAGCATGCCCTGCCGGGTCCGCTGCCAGCGCAGAGGCCGCAACCCGTTGCGGTCGAGCGCCGCGCCGACGACCACGCCGTCGCTGAACGCGAGCGCGGCGGGTCCGTCCCACGGCTCGAAGCGGATCGACTGGTAGCGGTAGAAGTCGCGCACGGGAGCGGCCAAGTCGCCGCGGCCTTCCCAGGCGTCGGGCACCAGGCTCATCAGCGCTTCGCTGACCTCCCAGCCGCGGTGGACCAGGAGCTCGAGCGCGTTGTCGAGGGACGCCGAGTCCGATCCCTCGGGCCAGATCGCGCCGCGCAGCTCGGGCTCGAGCTCGGCCTCGCGGGCGCGCATCCAGGCCCGGTTGCCGGTGACGGTATTGATCTCGCCGTTGTGGGCGAGCATGTGGAAGGGCTGGGCGAGCCGCCAGTCGGGCATGGTGTTGGTCGAGTAGCGCTGGTGAAAGACCGCGAGGTTGCTCTCGCAGCGCTCGTCTTTGAGGTCGAGGTAGAAGTCGGCCAGGCGCGTGCCCGCCATCAGGCCCTTGTAGACGACGGTCCGGGCCGAGCACGAAGGGATGTACATGCGCACCGCCTGCGCCTGGGCGCTCCTCTCGATCCGGCGCCGGGCGACGTAGAGCTCGCGCTCCCAGGACGCGAGGTCGAGGCCCGGGTTTTCGACCAGGCCGTGCCAGATCACGGGCATGGTGTCGCGGGCGCGCGCCCCGAGCGAGTCGACGTCGACCGGCACCGGGCGCCATTCCGCCACTCGGAGATGCTGCTCGACCAGGGAGCGGGCGCGGACGTCCCAGGCGAACATCACGGCCACGGCGCAACGGCCACCGAGCAGGCGGTCGGGGATCTGGATGAGGAGTCCGGCGCCGTCGCCGCTCTTGCCGTCGGCGTCGAGCCCGCCGCGGTGGGCCAGCCGGGCCAGCGCCTGGACGCCGAGCGCGACCGCTTCGTGGCCCAGCTCGGGCGTGGCCACGAAACCCATGCCGCAGGCCGCCCGGGACCCGGGGAGCTCCCCGGCCCAGGCTAGACGTGTGGGAGTCAGCGCGGGGGGCACGTGAATGCGAAGGCTACCGATTGCCGCCTGAGCCGGCTAGTGCGCGGCCACCAAAAAACCCGGGAGAATTGTTATGCGGCTACTACATCCCCAGGAGGGCCTGCACCCGCAGGGCCACCGCCAGGTTGAGGCGCGTCTCCGGGTCCTCGAGGTCGAGTCCGGTGATCTCGCGGATCCGGTCCAGCCGGTAGCGCAGCGTGTTCGGGTGCACGCGCAACCGCTGCGCCGCGTGCTGCTGTTCGCCGGTCTCGAGGTAGGCGCGGAGCGTGGCCACGAGCGCGCCCTTGCGGGCGCTGTCGTGCTCGATCAGCGGGCCGAGGTGGCGCCGGCTGTAGTCGACCAGGCGGTCGTCGGTGACGGCGGCCAGCAGCCCGGTCAGGCCGAGCTCCGGCACCGCGACGACCTGGCCCCACCGCTTGAAGCGCGCGAGCGACTCCATCACCGATGTGACCTCGCGCAGCGCGCCCTCGACGCCGCCGGGCGCCTCGATCGGAGCGCTGAAGCCGACCGAGATCGTGAACCCGGGCTTCCATTCGGTCATCGCCTGCTGGACCTGGAGGCCGAGAGCGTGGCTACGGGCCTGGTGGTCCGCGACCTCCGTGCCCAGGGGCAGTAGGGCTACGACCTGGTCGGACCGGCCGTGCACCAGCGCGCGCTGGTAGGACGCGCGGACCACGCCGGCGACGCGGCGCAGGAACTCGCGCTTGAGCGCCTGGATCGCGTCCTCGGAGATCTGCCGGGCGCGAACGAAGCCGCGGAAGTCGTCGATGTCGACAAGGACCACGATGTGGCTGCCGTGCAGCGGGTAGCCGACGTGGCGCGCGCGGCGCTGGGCCGCGGCCTCGTCGCCGTAGGTGCCGTGCAGAAGGTCTTCGAGAAATTCGCCGCGGACCCGGCCCTCGACCTCGGAGAGCTCGCGCTCCTTGGCGATCGACAGCGCCAGCACCAGGGCCGCCTGCTCGATCGCCATGAACGCCAGCTCCTCGTTGTGGCTCGGGTGGTCCAGGACCGAGATGTAGCCGAGGACCTGGTTGGCGGCGAAGATCGGCGCGATCAGACGCTCGCGCGACATGCCCAGGTGGGGAAAGGCCGGCACCTTCATCGGGCCGCGCCTGGCCTCGACCTCGCGCAGCATGCGCTGGATCTGGGGATCGAAGAGGACGCGGTGCGGGGTGCCCTGGCGGAGGATCGTCTCCTTGCGGTGCGGGTCCGTGCTGCCGCCGGCGTGGGCGAGGAGGTGGAAGCTCGCGTCCTCGACCACGACCGCGCTCTCCAGCAGGTCGGCGAGCGTGCGACATATCTCGTTGACGCCCTTGCCATCGAGGACCAGCTCTGTGAAGCGGCGGTGGATCTCGATCGAGCGTTTGAGGCGCCAGTGCTCGGCGTTGATGATCCGCTCCAGCAGCGGCGCCATCAGGTCGACGAACTGGATGTCGGAGCTGACCGTGAACAGGGGGACCTTGAGACGGTCGGCCTCGGAGACCATTTCGGGCGGCAGGCGGCGGAGGTAGGGGAGCGGGCGGACGACGAGCCCGGCGCCGCCGTTGTCGGCGATCCGGGCGACGAGCCTGATCTGGGCGTCGGGGTCGTCCTTGATCGGGAAGCCGCTCGTGAACATGAGGTCGCCGGCGCGCGGCTGGACCTCCGGCGTCTCCATCAGCCGGACCCACTCGACCTGGCGGTCGAGCCCGTCCGCGCCCGCCACGAGCTTGGCCGCGGCGAGCACCGAACGCATCACCTCGCGCACGGTCGGCCTGGGTTCGTCGGCCTCGATTTCGACCTTCTTGGTCGCCATTTGTCACCAAGCTTAGGGTGTGGGCGGGCGACAAGCAACCGGCAGGTTGGGTTGTGCCGCGAGCACTAGAACACCTGCGACCGGTTCTCGTTAACTTCGGCCATGACCTACGAAGAGGCCCCGGCCTGCGAGCGGCACGAATCGACCGTGCCGATGCGGCTGCGCACCATGCACTCCGACTCCTCACGGCCTGACGTCGTGGTCGGGCTGTTCGAGTGTCCGGAGTGCGGCCACGAGCGCAGGGCGCAGATCCAGACGGGGGAACCGACAGCCGAAACCGCCGCGTAGCCCTCCGTCGACCGCCGGCGAATGGCGGTTTCGCCGGTCTGAATAACAACCGTTCGCCGGCGATCGGCGCTTTAGTTATTAGCGGTCAGCTGGCGCAGGACCAGCGGCAGGATGCCGCCATGGTGCAGGTACGACACCTCGGTTTCGTTGTCGACCCTCGCGTGCGCGACAAAGCGCGTCACCTTGCCGTCGTCGTCGAGCGCCTCGACGTCCACGCGCTGCCCTGGCCTGATCTCTTCCAGCCCGCGGATCGTGTAGCGCTCGTGGCCGTCCAGCCCGAGCAGCTGCGCGTTCTCCTGCGGCGTGAACTGCAGCGGCAGGATGCCCATGCCGACCAGGTTCGAGCGGTGGATGCGCTCGAAACTTTCCGCGATCACCGCCCGCACGCCCAGGAGGAGCGGGCCCTTGGCGGCCCAGTCCCGCGATGAGCCCGTGCCGTACTCCTTGCCGGCAAGCACGATGAGCGGCACTCCTTCCTTCTTATATGCCTGGGCGGCTTCGAAGATCGTCGTTTCCGCGCCGTCCGGGAAGTGCCTCGTGTAGTAACCCTCGCGCGAGACGAGCGCGTTCCGCAGCCGGATGTTGCCGAACGTCCCGCGCTCCATGACCTCGTGGTTCCCACGCCGCGCGCCGAAGCTGTTGAAATCGAAGCGCTCGACGCCCTTCTCGATCAGGTAGCGGCCGGCGGGGCTGTCCACCGGGATGGCGCCTGCGGGTGAGATGTGGTCCGTGGTCACCGAGTCGCCGACAACAGCGAGCACGCGGGCCCCTTCAATGTCGGTCAACGGCTGCGGCTTCGGCGAGAAGCCCTCGAAGTAAGGCGGTTCCTTGACATACGTCGATTCGGGGTCCCACGCGAAGATCGGCCCGGTCGGCGCCGCCATCGACTTCCAGTGCTCGTCGCCTTCGAAGATCCGCGAATACTCGCGCTGGAACATGTCCTGTTGTACGCACTGCTGCACGACCGCGTTCACCTCTTCCTGCGACGGCCACAGCTCCGAGAGCATCACGGGCTTGCCGTCCGGCGTCTCGCCGACCGGCTCCTTCGTCAGGTCCATGTTCACGCTGCCCGCGAGCGCGAACGCGACGACGAGCGGCGGCGAGGCGAGGTAGCTCGCCTTGACGAGCGGGTGGATGCGCGCCTCGAAGTTGCGGTTGCCCGACAGGACCGCGACCACGGCGAGGTCTTGCTTGCCGACCGCGGCCTCGACCTCGGGGCTCGCAAGCGGGCCCGAGTTGCCGATGCACGTCGTGCAGCCGTAGCCGACGAGGAAGAAGCCGAGCTTCTCCAGCGGTTCGAGCAGGTCGGCCGTCTTCAGGTAGTCGGTGACGACGCGCGAACCGGGAGCCAGGCTCGTCTTCACGTAGGGGTTGACGGTGAGACCCATCTCCACCGCCTTCTTCGCCAGCAGGCCGGCGGCGACCATCACCGACGGGTTGGATGTGTTCGTGCAGCTCGTGATGGCGGCGATCACGACGCAGCCGTTCTCGACCTCGGCCTCGTGCCGTGCGTGCACGGCAACGGTCGCCCGCCCGTCGACGGGCCCGCCCTCCTCGGTCAGGCGCGAGATCGCCTCCGGCTCGGGCTTGGGGCCAGGCTTGAAGACGGTCGTGAAGCTTTCCCACACGCCGGGCAGCGCGACGCGGTCCTGCGGACGCTTCGGTCCCGCGACGCTGGGCTCGACCTTCGTCAGGTCCAGCTCGAGCATCTCGGAGAACTTCGGCGTCGGCGCGCCTTCGACGCGGAAGAGCCCCTGCTCCTTGGTGTAGCGCTCGACCAGTGCGATCTGCTCGCGGTCGCGGCCCGTGACCTCGAGGTAGCGCAGCGTCTGGTCGTCGACCGGGAAGAGCGCCGACGTGGCGCCGTACTCCGGGCACATGTTGCTGAGCGTCGCCCGGTCGGGCACCGACAGCGACGAAAGGCCGTCGCCGCAGAACTCGACGAACTTGTCGACCACGCCGTGACGGCGCAGCATCTCGGTCAGCGTCAGCACGAGGTCGGTGGCGGTCGAGCCCGCTGGCAGCGCCCCGAGGAACTTCACGCCGACGACGATCGGCGGCGGCAGATACGCGGGTTGGCCGAGGATCGCGGCTTCCGCCTCGATGCCGCCGGTGCCCCAGCCGAGCACGCCCAGGCCGTTGACCATCGTGGTGTGCGAGTCGGTGCCCATCAGCGTGTCAGGGATCGCGACCTTGCGTCCGCCGAGCTCGCGCACCTGCACGACTCTGGCCAGGTACTCGAGGTTGACCTGGTGGCAGATGCCCATGCCGGGCGGCACGAGCGCGAAGTTGTGGAACGCCTGCTGCGCCCAGCGCAGGAGCGCATAGCGCTCGCGATTCCGTTCGATCTCCTTCTGGATGTTGCGGGTGTAGGAGTCGCGGAAACCGAACGAATCGACCTGCACGGAGTGGTCGATGATGAGGTCGACCGGCACAAGAGGGTCCACCTTGCCCGCGTCTTTGCCGGCACGCTTCATCGCCGAGCGCATGGCCGCGAGGTCGACCACCGCCGGCACCCCCGTGAAGTCCTGCATCAGCACGCGAGCGGGGAGGAAAGGCAGCTCCGAGCCCGCCGGCGGCAGCGCGGGCCAGCGGGCCAGCGCCTCGATGTTCGACCCCTCGGTGACGCCCGACTCGACCAGGCGGATGACACCCTCGAGCAGGACCTTGACTGTCATCGGCAGACCTTCGCCGAGGCCCTGGAGCGGATAGAAATCGAGGTCCGTTCCTTCCAGGCGCCGCCGCGAGACCACGTTGGCAAAGATACCGCGACTCCGGAATCGCCCTCCGAATTCGTCCTTGACAGGACTTGACCCCCGGACTAGATTCCGGCCCAAGCTGTCAAGGCGGCGGGGCGAACGCTCGCCTCAACCAGGTCCAATCCCGGGGTTGGGATCACAAGGAGGACGAGGACTTGAGAGGTTGGAAGTCGGCTAGAACCGCGGGTGTCGCGCTCGTCGCGCTGGCCACCCTGGTGGTGGCCGCCTGCGGCGGCGGCGGAGGCGGCACGAGCAACACGCTCACGCGCAGCGGCACGATCACCATCTGGCACAACTGGGAGGGCAGCTACCTCGACGCCAAGAAGGCGATCTTCGACGCCTACACCAAGCAGTATCCGAACGTCACGATCAACCTCGTCCACAAGCCGAACCTGACGGACGCAGTGACGACGGCGGTGCCGGCCGGACAGGGCCCCGACATCATCGCGTGGGTTGACGACGTGGTCGGCAAGTTCGTCAAGCTGGACATCATCAAGCCCATCGACGGGCTCGACGGCGTCGACATGAACTACATGAACGCCAACTTCAGCAAGGCGGCGGTCGACGCGGACACCTTCGACGGAAAGATCTACGGCATGCCGGAAACCGTCGAGGCGATCACGATGATCTACAACACCGACCTCGTCTCGGCCGCCCAGGTGCCGAAGACGACCGACGACCTGCTCAGCTTCTCCCAGTCCTTCCAGGCCTCGCACCCCGGCAAGTACGGCGTCGTCTGGAACACCAAGGACGCTTACTTCAACGCGCCGTGGGTCTACGGCTTCGGCGGCTACTACGTGAAGCCGGACGGCACGGTCGGCCTGACCGACGCCGGCACCAAGGCCGGCTTCACCTACATCTCGCAGTTCCGGGGCAAGATCCCCGCGGCCGTCGACTACGGCGTCGCCGACACCCTGTTCAAGGAGGGCAAGGCGGCGATCATCATCAACGGCCCGTGGGCGGTCGCCGACTACGGTAAAGCCAACGTCAAGTACGGCCTGGCCACCCTGCCAACGGCCAACGGCAAGCCTGTGTCGCCGTTCGTGGGCGTGAAGACGCTCATGGTGTCGACCAACGCGCCGAACCCTGCGCTCGCGGTCGACGTCATCAAGTGGTTCGACAACAAGGACAACGAGGTCGCGCAGTCCGTCGCGAACAAGGAGATCCCGGCCAACAAGCTCGCCCTGGCCGACCCGCAGGTGCAGGCGATCGAACAGGTCAAGGGCTTCGGCGCGCAGGTGAACAACGGCGTGCCGCTCCCCAACACGCCCTTCATGTCGGCGCTGTGGGACCCCGTCGCCAAGGCGCTGGAGGCGGTGTGGACCGGCAAGCAGACCGTGGACGCCGCGCTCTCCGACGCGCAGAAGGCCGCGCTGGCCAACATCGCCCAGCTCAAGTAAACGGGAAACGAGTGAGGGCGGCGGCGCCGCGCCGCCGTCCTCTCCTCTTTTGAAGGGTTGCACCGAACCAGCCTGCGGCTGACGCTGACGTACCTGTCTCCGATGATCGTCGGGGTCGGGCTGATCAGCCTTTTCCCGATCCTCTACAACGTCTTCATCTCGTTCACGAACCAGAACCTCTATCACTTCCGTCACTACTCGATCGTCGGTCTCGTCAACTACTCCAAGCTCTTCCAGGGCCTCGACGCGGACTTCTTCATCGTCCTCGGGCGGACGTTTCTCTTCGTCGCCATCTGCATCCCGCTTTTCCTCGCCGTGGGCATGGCCGCCGCGATGGCGCTCAACCATCCCTCGGTCCGCTTCAAGGCGTTCTGGCGCGTCGCCCTGATCGTGCCGTGGGCCGTGCCGAGCTACATCACGGCGCTGGTGTGGAAGTTCTTCTTCAACGAGGACTTCGGCACCTTGAACCAGATCTACCGGGTCTTCGCCGGGCCGAAGGCCGGGCTGCCCTGGCTCAGCGACCCGACGTGGGCGTTCGCCTCGATCATCCTCGCCAACGTCTGGATGTCGTACCCGTTCTTCATGGTCGTCATCCTGGGAGCCCTGCAGAGCATCCCGAGCGAGCTGTACGAGGCCGCCGCGGTCGACGGCGCCGGCGCGTGGAGCCAGTTCCGGCGGATCACGCTGCCGCTTTTGCGGCCGGCGATCCTGCCTGCGACCATCCTGAGCGCCATCGTCACCTTCAACGTGCTGAACACCGCCTACCTGATCACCAAGGGCGGGCCGTTCATCAGCGCGGCCAAGCCGGGCGCGACCGACTTCGTCATGGTCTACGCCTTTCGCGTCGCCTTTCAGCTCTTCAACTACAGCTACATCGCCGCATTTGCGGTGGTGATCTTCTTCCTCCTGTTCACGGTTACGCTTGGCAGCCTGCGCTTCACCGGCCTGGTGCGCGAGGAGGCGAGATGAAGGTCGGATTCTTCTCGCGCTACGGAACGCCCGTGCTCGTACACGCCTTCCTGATCGCGATGCTCGTCTTCGCCCTCTTTCCGGTGTTCTTCGTCGTCCAGGCGGCGTTCCGTCCGGGCCAGTCTCTTTACTCGCTGACGCTCAGCCTCTGGCCCGACCACCCGACCTGGGACAACTTCGTCTACATCTGGACGCAGAGGCCGTATCCGACCTGGCTGAAGAACAGCCTCGGCATCGGCATCGGGACGATGGTCGCCGGCCTCTTCGGCTCCGCCACCGGCGCTTATGCCCTGGCGCGGTTCCGTTTCGCCGGCAAGCGCATGGCGTTGATCCTGCTGCTCGCGATCCAGGCGTTCCCGACCGTGCTGGCGCTCGTGCCGATCTACATCATCCTCAAGACGGTCGGCTTGATCGGCTCGCCGTTCGGCCTGATGCTGGCCTACGTCGCCGGCGCGCTGGTCTTCAGCACCTGGAACCTCAAGGGCTACTTCGACACCATCCCTCGCGAGCTGGACGAGGCGGCGCTCATCGACGGCTGCACGGTGACGCAGGCCTTCATTCGCATCGTCCTGCCCCTGTCGCTGCCCGCGCTGGCGGTGACGGCGCTGCTCATGTTCCTCACCGCCTGGAACGAGTGGGTGATGGCTCAGACGTTGCTGCTGAGCGAGGACGCGTACACCGTGCCGGTGGGTCTGTGGGGCCTGCAGGACAACTACCGCATCCCGTGGGGCTACTTCGCGGCCGGCTCGCTGATCGTCTCGATCCCGGTGATGGTCCTGTTCCTCGGCCTGCAGCAGTACTTCCGCTCGGGCCTCACGGTGGGCGGCGTCAAAGGCTGAAAGCCCACCGCTTCGTCATCCTGGTCGGCGCCGTCGTGGCCGGGCTGGCGCTAGTCGCGGTCGTATTTTTCCGGCCAGCGCCGCAGTGGACGGCGGACCTGGCGCCGGCCGCCAACGTCGGGGCCGACCACTGGACCACCGGCGACAAGGACGCGATCGGCACGTCGGCCACGCGCCAGTCGAACGTCTGGTTCACCGCGACCCACGGCACGCTCGCCGACGTCCTCTATCCGACTGTGGACGCGGACAACCTGCGCCAGCTCGACTTCATCGTCACCGACGGGTCGAGTTTCTTCTTCGACGCCGCCTCGCAAGGCGTGGCGAGCTCGAAGGTCATCGACGAACGCGCGCTCACCTATTCGCTGCAGGTCGACGACCCCACTCATGGCTTCAGTCTCGTCACCTACATCGCGACGGACCCGGACCGGCCGGTCGTGTTGCTCAGCGGACATCTGCACGTCGTGAACCGTTCCTCGAATCTCTCGGTCTACGCCTACCTGGTGCCACACCTCGGCGGCTCGGGCGCCGGCCAGACCGCCTTCTTCGACGGCTCGCGCGGCTACGTGCGCAAGAAGGGACTGTGGCTTGCCGCCGGCGGCGACCTGGCGGGCGACGCGCGCACGGCCGGCTACCTCGGCCGCGGCGACGGCTACGACCAGCTCCACCGGCACGCGATTGGCAGCAGGTACCGGGAGGCCGGACCAGGCCGTGTCACGCTGACATGGCAGCTGAGGTCGGGCGCCGGCTCTTGGCTGACGGCGCTGGCCTTCGGCGGAACGCGGGCCGCGGCGGACGGCGCGCTCGACGCGACGTTGAAGCGCGGCGAGCAGAGCGTCTTCGACGCCTACCGCGAGGGTTGGCGCGAGTACGCCGGGCGGCTGAAGCCGCCGCCCGACGCCCAACGCCTCTTCTTCTACAGCGCCGAGGTGATCAAGATGGCCGAGGACAAGCTGCATCCGGGCGCGATCGTCGCCTCGCTCGCGCGGCCATGGGGAGATGCGGCGTCAGACGACGACGGCGACGTCGGTTACCGCAAGGTCTGGCCGCGGGACCTGTACCACGCGGCGAGCGCGCTGCTCGCGGCGGGTGACGCCGCCACCGCATATGCCGCCCTGGTTTTCATGGCGAAACAGCAACGAGCTGACGGGAGCATGCCGCAGAACACCGACCTGGAGGGCAAGCCGGTGTGGACGGGGCAGCAGCTGGACGAGACCGCGGACGCAATCCTTCTCGCGGTTCGGATGTCCGTGCCGGTGGTCGGTCCCGACGTCGCCAAGGCTGCCGAGTACATCGTCAAGAACGGGCCCGCGACGCAGCAGGAAAGGTGGGAGGAGGCTTCCGGTTACTCGCCGGCGACCATCGCGGCCGAGATCGCGGCCCTGCGCGCGGCGGCGCGGGTCGTCGACCCGGCGCTGGCGAAGACCCTGCGGCAGACGGCCGCGCGGTGGGACGCGTCGCTCGAGTCGTGGACGTTCGGCCCCGGCCACTACCTGCGCATCTCGCCCGATGGCAGGCCGAACGCGGAAGAGCTGATCAGCATCGCCAACGGAGGCGGGGTGTGGGATCAGCGTGAGATCGTCGACCCGAGCTTTCTCGAGCTGGTCCGGCTCGGCGTTCGGTACCCCGCCGATCCGCGGGTCCTCATGACGTTGGTGGCGGTCGACCACTCCTTGAGGGGGAAGCTCGGCTGGTATCGCTATCCCCACGATGGTTACGGCGAGCGCAATCCGGGCTCGGCGCCGCCCGGCCAGGGTCACCTCTGGCCGCTGCTCACCGGGGAGCGCGGCGTTTACACCGAGCTGGCTGGGCAGAATGGGAAGAGTTACCTGGACGACCTGCAGTTGCGTGCGGGACCCGAAGAGCTCCTGAGCGAGCAGGTCTGGGAGTACGACGGCCGGCCGACGGGGTCAGCGCGGCCGCTGGTCTGGGCCCACGCCGAGTACATCATCCTCGCCAAGGCGGTCGCGACCGGCGTCGTCGACGACCGACCCGTCTAGCTCCCTCACGTTGAGCGTGACGACGAGCCTCTCCCCGCCCAGCATGCGCTCGTACACGAGCTCATCATCGGTGGCGCGGAGCGTGCGCCGTGAACCGCGGCGCAGGGCAGGCAAGGCCGCGCGCAGCCGGCCGAGGCGCTGGAAATGCTCGAGCAGCCCGCGGTCCTGGTCGTCGCCCCACAGCATGGGCAGCCGCGCCTCGGCGTTCTCGATCACCGCATCGTGGCGCTGCGTCACCCCGACCTCTGTGCCGTAGTAGACGACTGGCGCGCCCGGCATGGTCAAGAGCAGGGTCGCGGCGAGCTTCAGGCGTCTTGTGTCGCCGCCGGACATCCAGAGGATGCGGTTCATGTCGTGGTTGTCGAGCAGCGTCGCGAGCGCGAGACCGGGGAAGGCGCCCTCGTGCTGGTCCATCCAGCGCGCGAAGTCGGGCAGCGACGTCCGGCCGCGTGCAAAGGTCTGGCGCACCATGTGGGCGAAGTCGAAGTCGAAAATCGCGTCGATCCGGCCCGCGTAGCGCGCGAGCCATTCGAAGTGGCCGGTCGCCTCGCCGAGCACCAGCGCATCCGGCTTCTCCTCCCGCACCGCCCTCCGCAGCTCCACCCAGAAAACCGGGTCGACACCGGCGACGTGGTCGCAGCGCAGGCCGTCCGCGCCGTACTCCCGGATCCAGTGGCGCGCGGCGCCGACCAGGTATTCGCGCACCCGCCGGTTGCCGGTGTCGAGCTCCGGCAGGGACACGCCGTCGCCGAAGCGGCGGTAGTAGTGCGGCCACTGCCAGAAGCGGTAGAACTCGGCCGCCTCGCCTCCGCGCGCGATCGCCTCGCGGAAGAGGTGGTGGCCGCGCCCAGTGTGGTTGGGCACGAAGTCGAGCAGGACGCGCATGCCGCGCTGGTGGGCGGACGCGATCAGTCGCTTGAGCGCCGCGTCGCCGCCGTAGCGCGGCTCGACGGTGAAGTGGTCCTCGACGTCGTAGCCGTGGTGAGAGGGGCTCTGATGGATGGCGCTCAGCCAGAGCGCGTTGCACCCGAGGGACTCGATGTGGTCCAGGTTTTCGCGGACGCCGTCGAGCGTGCCTCCGTACAGCGCCGTCGACGAGCCGGGCTTCGGCAGCGGGCCGTCGGCTCGCGCGAAGCGGTCGACCATCACCTGGTAGACGACCGCGTCGTGCACCCAGTCCGGAGGGCCCTCGGCCGTCGACCTGACGAACTCCTGGCCGCCGGGTCGCGGGTCGGAGTCGGACGCCCACACCGCTCGGCCCCTCGACTCGACCCTCACCTTGTAGCGCCCGGCTTCGGTCGGCTGGAGGCTGACGGTCGCGGGTTGGAGGTCCTGCCTGACCTCGACCTCGCGGAGCGGGTCGCCGTCCGCCGCCACCAGGCCGCCGTGGAAGGCGCCCCCGTAGAGCGCGCGCTTGCGCCTGCCCTCCTGCGCCAGCGCCTGGTGGCCGAAGAAGAAGTCCTCTCCACCCCGGATCCTCGGCAAGTTGGCGTGCACCGCCAGGAGGAACAGCGCGTGACCGCGAAGGTCGACGCCTTCCACGTTGGTCAGAACGCCCGCGGAGTTGCGGCGGCGGACCGCCGCCTGGATCAAGGCCCGGTCCAGGGTGGGTAGCGCGGGAGGGGTGGCGGCCAGTTCCGGGCCGGGGCCATCGCGAAGGCGAGCGTGTCGCTCGTGGAGCGGCGACCCGTAGGCGACGCGGAGGTGCTTCTCGAGGCCCCACATCAGGACGCCGTCCAGTGGACGGTGCCAGAGCGCCCACTCGTAGAACGCCTCCGACGCGCCGCGCTCACCGCATGCGTCCAGCGCGTGCGCGATCAGCACGTCGTCGCCGGGCTCGGCGATGAACGCGCCCGAGAGCTCCTGGTGGAGCGCGAGCACGAGGACGCTCCGCGCGTACAGGTCCTCGACCGCGTCCCGGTCCTCGAGGTCGGGAATGCGGTCGACGACGACGGCGCGCGTGGCGCCCGCAAGGGGCGGTGGGTCATCGCCGGCGCTTGCCCGCGAACGGACGGCATTCGTCCCTCGCACGTACTCGAGGCCGTCTCCGAAGACGTAGGCGAGGAAGCTGCCGTCGCCAGTCGGTACGAACTCTTTCACCTGCCCGCCGCCTTCATCTCGGCGGCGATTCGCAGCACTCCGTCCGCCCTGACGACCTCCTCGAGCGGTAAGGGCAGCGCCAGCCGCCAGTTCGGAAACTCGTCCGTGGTCCCTGGTACGTTCGGTCGCTCGTGCACGCCGAGCGCATCCTCGATCGACGCGAGCACGATCCGGGGCCGGCCGCGCGCGAGGTGGCGGTAGACGGCGACGGCGACGTCGACGGGCGGCGTGTCGTCGGGCAGCTTCGTCAGCGCGACCAGCTTGTCACGCAGGTGGTGGAGGCGGTGCTCGGGCTCGCTCCTCGTCCAGATCCCGGCCACCGTCGGCAGGTCGTGCGTGCCCAGCGCGGCCACCGCGTCGCGTGGCCACGTCTTCGGCTCTGAGCTTTCGAACCATACGAGGCGGTACGAGAGCGACCCCTTCTCATTCAACTGCCGGCGCACGACCGGCTCGACCAGGCCGAGGTCTTCGCCGATGATGAAGGCCTTCGCCCGCCGGCTCTCGTTTGCGAGCAGCGCAAGAAAGGCGCGCGCCGGGTACTTGACGTACGCGCCCTGGGCGGCGGTCATGCCGGCGGGGATCCAGAACAGGCGGAACAGGCCCATGACGTGGTCGAGCCGGACCCCCGCGGCGTGCCGGCCGGCGCTGCGGATCGCGTCCACGAACGGCGCCCAGCGCGCCTCGCTGTACTTCCAGGGGTTGATCGGTGGCAGGCCCCAGTCCTGGCCGTCGCGGAAGAACTCGTCGGGTGGCGCGCCGACGCGCATGTCCGGCGCGATGTAGTCGCGCCAGCGGTGGCCGTCGAAGCCGTCGGAGGCGAAGCCGACCGGGACGTCGGTGATCAACCCTATCTCGCGCGAGGCGCGGGCGAGCTGGCGATCGAGGTGGAACTGCTGCCACACCTCGAAGTCCGGGTTTGCCTCAACCGGGTTCCGCTGCGCGTTGAACGACGCAAAGTCGCGCAGCGCGTGGCCCTCGCCGTTCAGGTAGGACGCGAGGCCGCGCGGTTTCGGGGCGGCGTGAAAGATTTTCGCCAGGGCGCGGGTCTTGAGCTCGAAGACGCGGTCGTAGTCGATCACTCGCTCGTCGTTGAGCCGCAGCGCGGCCTCGCGCTCTTCCGCGACGTCGACGTCCCGCGCGCCTTCGACCTCTTCGACACGCAGGTAGACGACGTTGCGGAAGTGCCGGCTCGACGCGTAGTACGGCGACGGCTGATACGGCAGCATCGGCCGCTGGGCGCTCAGAGGGTTGAGCAGGATGCAGGACGCTCCGGCCTGGCGCGACCAACGGGCGAATTGGCGGAGGTCGACGAAGTCGCCGACGCCCCAGCTGTCGCGCGAACGCAGCGCGTAGAGCTGCACCGACCAGCCCCAGGTCCGCTCGGGCGCGGCCGTGCAGGGCTCGCCGACGACCCTCGGCCGGCGCAGGCGGGGCGGACGGTCGCTCGTCGCGCGCATGGCGTCGAGAATCGCGGCCTCCACCTCGGGAGGCGTGACTACCCGGTCGCCCTGCCAGCCGTGATATTCCGGCAGGATGCCCCATCTGAGCGCGCGTTCGGAAGTAGTGAGGGTCTGCATACGTGCGCGTACCATGCTCGCATGGCGGTCGCGGAAGACCTCGAGGTCGCGTCGTTCCTCAAGGGCCAGCCGAAGAAGCTCTTCATCGGCGGGCGCTGGACGGATGCCGCGGACGGCCAGACCTTCGAGTCGATCGACCCGG